>NZ_RAVZ01000840.1 GCF_003611635.1 Corallococcus terminator
ATGCCACCTGTTCGGTGTTACCGGAAGAGAATAGCCTGCAGATTAAAGCCTTTTTGCAACGTACCGCTGATGCCGAACTTTGCGAAACAGGAACACCAGAGCAACCGGGTAAACAAAATCTGCCTGGTGCCGAAGAGGGCGACGGCTTCTTTTACGCTAAGCTAATCAAAAAGTGATGAGATAACGGGTCGCGACTGATGAAAATTATCATTCTGGGTGCCGGCCAGGTTGGCGGCACACTGGCGGAAAACCTGGTTGGCGAGAACAACGATATTACTGTTGTCGATACCAACGGTGAGCGTCTGCGGACCTTGCAGGATAAATTTGACCTGCGAGTCGTGCAGGGGCATGGCTCTCATCCACGCGTATTGCGGGAGGCAGGTGCCGACGACGCCGATATGCTGGTTGCTGTAACC
>NZ_RAVZ01000841.1 GCF_003611635.1 Corallococcus terminator
TTGCTGGGCAGCTTCGATATCAGCCTTATCGAGGTCACCATTGAAGATCTTTTCGATTTCGCCGACCATGATCTCGAACAAGGCGGGTGCGTTCTTGGGCGATACCTGGGCACCGAACCACCAGTTGCTGTTCAGCTTAGCCTGCCCCACGCCAGAGCTCATGCCGTATACCAAGCCGCGTTCGCGGGCCGTACCGAGGATTTTGGAGTGCAGCGTCTCGGTGAGGATAGTATTTATCAGGTTCAGGGCGTCCTGCTCGTCGTCGGTCAGGCGGCGGCGCATGAAGGTGTCGATATAAAAATAGACGTTCTTGACGGTGGAGTTGGCGATATGGAGTGGTTTTTCGAGCCGCTCCGGCCGCTCATCCGGTAGTGGGATCCGCAGCTTATCGTTACGCAGACCGATCGTACCGAAAT
>NZ_RAVZ01000842.1 GCF_003611635.1 Corallococcus terminator
GCGTTACAGCGGAGTCGAAAAAAATTTCCCGTCCCTTTGCCTGAACTCAGGGATTGCCCCTGCTGGAGAAATATCGGTCGGCGATATCCGCCAGGTCCCAGGCGTTCTCCTCGACTTCGGATGCCCGCCCAGCGAAACGGATTGCCGCCCCTCCGTAGGGCGCATATCGCGCAGCGATATCCGCCAAGCCCAGCCACACTCCTCGACCTCGTCACGCGGAAGAGAGAGCCGACCCCGCCAGGCCGGGTCCGGTTCGCCCGCGCCGGATAGCGGAAACGAAAAAGCCGCCGCCCACGAATCGCGGGCGGCGGCTTGGTGTCGAGGGTACCCCGGCTCAGCGCCGCGCGGCGTCCTTGCGCAACTCGGAGAGATGCGCGGCCAGGCGGTCGAGTTCCGGCCCCTGCCCTTCCGGC
>NZ_RAVZ01000843.1 GCF_003611635.1 Corallococcus terminator
GTTCGAGGTCGTGTTCTCGGTGCTATTCCCGGGCGGCGACGGCCGGCTGGTGCTCACCGACCCCGACGACATGCTCGCCACCGGCATCGAGGTCGAGGCGCGCCCGCCGGGCAAGAAGGTCAAGCGGCTCTCGCTGCTGTCCGGTGGCGAGCGCTCGCTGACCGCCGTGGCGCTGCTGGTCGCGATCTTCCGGGCCCGGCCGTCGCCGTTCTACATCATGGACGAGGTGGAGGCGGCGCTCGACGACGTCAACCTCGGCCGGCTGCTGACCCTCATCGCGCAGCTGCGCGACAGCAGCCAGCTGATCATGATCACCCACCAGAAGCGGTCGATGGAGATCGCCGACGCCCTGTACGGCGTCAGCATGCGCGGCGACGGCATCACCCAGGTCATCAGCCAGCGGCTGCGGGA
>NZ_RAVZ01000844.1 GCF_003611635.1 Corallococcus terminator
TTCTTTTGCTTCGTCGCAGCCCGCAACGTCAGCAAAGGTCGTTTTGATCTGATCTTCAGTCAGCATGCGCGCTTTGCTCTTACCAAACGACATGGCACCTTTGCCACCGCCGCCTTGCATTTGACGCATGAAGAAGATCCAGACACCAATCAGCAACAGCATCGGGAACCAGGAGATGAAGATAGAAGCCAGCAGGCTTGGTTCTTCAGGCGGTTCACCGACAACCTTGACGTTCTTGGTCAACAGGTTATCCAGTAATTTCGGATCCTGAACCGGAATGTAAGTGGTATAACGGTTACTATCTTTCTTGGTAACGTTGATTTCACGTCCGTTGATACGCGCTTCACGAACCTGGTCGTTATTGACCTCTTGTAGGAAGGTAGAGTAATCCACCTTACGGCCATTAGACT
>NZ_RAVZ01000845.1 GCF_003611635.1 Corallococcus terminator
GGCCTGCATATTTTTAACCGCTCCGAAGTTGATCAGAAAAATCGGTTTCTGAAGCGACTCCTTCAGGGTTTTGAAACCTAGCCGCTTAATCATTTCTTCGGTTGTTTCTGGTTTTTTTGTCATAGAACCCACTATTCTTGTTTGTTTTTTAACCTTTCTTGTTTTCATCCAAAAATAATCATCAATTGTCGCAATTCTGTCGCAATTCTGTCGTAAATCTGTCCTAAATCTGTCGTTGTAATGCCATTTTTTACCGCACTGTCGTAATAGTGTCGTAAAAGTGTCGTAATTCTGTCGTAAATCTTAAATATCTCAAAAAAACTAAGGCACGAGGGCGAATGTATACAAACGGGGACAAAATGGGGACATTTTTTCCGTTTGTATACATTCGCATGCTCAGGGGAT
>NZ_RAVZ01000846.1 GCF_003611635.1 Corallococcus terminator
ATCCAGTAGGGGAACAGGGAGGAGCCGTTGGGGCGCGTCGCCTGCAGGTAGAGGAGATTGTCCCCCATGCCCGTGTCGGTGCCCGACTCGGGGAGGACTCGAAGCGTGCACGCCCGGCGGTAGCAACGCTCCTGGCGCCAGTACCCCTTGCTCTCCTCGATGTCCTCCAGGAAGAGCTGCTCGCCTTCCGTGTACTCACGAAGGTGCGCCCCTTCCTTCGCAATCGTGCCGTCGTCCCAGAGGTTCTGGAGGACGATGATGGGAGGGGGGCGCAAGCCCGCGCGGGCCCGGTTGGGGTTGGCGAACTCGTAGTGGAGTTGGCGCATCTCCTCCACCGTGAGTTCCCGGGGCGCAAGCCTCGCGGGGCCAAGCCGGCCAGCGAGCCTGTCCCGGAAGCTCGCAAG
>NZ_RAVZ01000847.1 GCF_003611635.1 Corallococcus terminator
CCAACATGGTGCTCGCCGAGCTCCCCTGGACCGCGGCCGAGCAGACCCAGGCGATCGACCGCAGCCACCGCATCGGCCAGTCGATGCCGGTCACCGCGTGGCGGATCATCGCCGCGCAGACCATCGACGCGCGGATCGCGGAGCTGATCGACGACAAGGCCGGTCTCGCGGCCGTGGCGCTCGACGGGTCCGACGAGGAGGTCGGGTCGTCCACCGACGCCCAGCACGCCGCGCTCGTCGCCCTGCTCACCGACGGGCTGGCGTCGCGCACGCCCTCCGCGGCCTGACGCCGCCCTCCCCGGTCCCGACGATGCCCGTCGGGCCGGGGAGCGTGCCGTGTTGTCGACCTGCTGGGGCTACTCGACCTCGAGGTCCTCGGGCGGGACGACCTCGCGGTGCAGGAT
>NZ_RAVZ01000848.1 GCF_003611635.1 Corallococcus terminator
GAGTACGCCATCGCGACCGTCTGCACTCCCTCGGGCACGGTCCCCGTCAGCAGCCCGTCGGCCCGCAGGGCCTCCGGGTCGAGACCCAGGTCGCGCGCCAGGGCGTCGTTCCGGACGACGACCGCCGGGTCGCGGACCGGGGCGGCGGCCCAGGCCACGACGAGGTCGGGGACCGCGTCGGCGTAGGTGTGCTCGAGCTGCTGGAGGGCGGTGCTCACCCCGACGACGCTACGCGGAGGGGTCCGCGTGCGCCTCGGAACGTGGTTCCGCGAACGCGATCGCGTTGCCGTCGGGGTCCGGGATCGTCACGTGGCGGAGGCCGTCGGGGTAGGTCTCGACCGGCCCGTACGCGATCCCGCGGGCAGTGAGCTCCGCGAGCAGCTCGTCGAGACCGGTGA
>NZ_RAVZ01000849.1 GCF_003611635.1 Corallococcus terminator
CCTCCACACCGCCCACCACCCCCTGCGGAACGCCGGGACCCACCGGAGCATCGGCCACCGCCGGGGAAGGAACCGGGGCCACGTCCTTCGGGGCCACCTCCTCGGGCGTCGCGGGCACTTCTTCCTTCACCGGCTCCGGCACCTTCACGGGAACCATCAGCTCCTGCTTCACCGGGCGCGGCTTGCGGGCCAGGGGCTTCACCGGCTCCGAACGGGCCTGCCGCGCCTGCGTCCCTCCGCCCAGCGGCGGCGGGGGCGGCGCGTACGCCATCAGCACCAGCTCCGGCTCCGGAGGCTTCACCCGCACGGGGGGCTCGCGGCCCGCCAGCGTCAGCCCCACCGCCAGCGCCACCACGTGCGCCGCGGTCGCGGCCACCACCGCCCCACCCCACCGTCC
>NZ_RAVZ01000084.1 GCF_003611635.1 Corallococcus terminator
GGCGGCGTGTGAGGCCTTGTTGCCGGGGGACCTCGTCATCACCGAGTACCTCAACGACCCCTCGGGTGCGGACACCGGGAAGGAGTACGTGGAGCTCCACAACCCCACCCGGGAGACGGTGGACCTGCTGGGCGTGACGCTCTTCACCGCACGGGAGGAGGGCGCGCAGGAGCGGGCCTATACGCTGACCACGAACCTCCAGGTGGATGCGGGAGCCTTCTTCGTGATGGGCGACGTGCGTGATGGGCCTCTGCCCGAACACGTGGACCAGACCTATGGCGATGCGCTCGGTGCGCTGGGGAACAGCGGTGGGCTCGTGGGGCTGCGCTGTGGGACGCGCCTGCTGGATTCGGTGGAACTCGCCGCGCCGTCGAAGTCGGGAGCGGCCCGCACCTACGACGGTCGGCTCGTGCCGGACGCGGAGGGCAATGACGAACCTTCGCGCTGGTGCGATGCACCGGAAGCCGTGCCGGGTGGAACCCGTGGCAGTCCCGGCACGGCCAATGCGCCATGTCCTGGCACCCCGGACGGTGGCGCGTCGAACGTGAATGCAGGGACGTGTCTGCCTCCAGGGGCGGTCGCGCCCCGGGACATCCGGGCACCCCGTCCGGGCGACCTGATCATCACGGAGGTGATGGCCAACCCGCGCGGCGATGACACGGTGGGCGAATGGCTGGAAGTGCGCGCCACAGTGCCCGTGGACCTCAATGGCTTGACGGTGGGGACGGACACTTCGGGCACGCGTCTGGAGTCGGAGCGCTGCCTGTCGCTCGCGGCGGGTGAATCCGCGCTGCTGGCCCGGCGGCGGGAGTCCGAGGTGAACGGCGGGCTTCCGGAGCCCCTGGCCACGTTCTCCGTGGACCTGCGCAACGCGGGCGGTGTCGTCGCCGTACGCGCGGGGAGCGTGCTCATCGACAGCGCGCTGTACGGCCCGGCCCAGGACGGCGTGGCCACCCAGGTGTCGGCGCCACTCACCGACGATGCGAAGAACAACGACGCGCTGACGGCGTGGTGCGCGGCCACGGAGCCGTACGGCGACCGGGGGAACCTGGGCACGCCGGGAAGGACCAACCGCACCTGCTCCGGGATGGACGCGGGCGTGTCGCAGGCCGGCTGCATCGACCGGACGACGGGGCAGTCGCGCGCCCCTCGTGTGCCGACCGCGGGCTCGCTGGTGCTCACCGAGTTCCTGGCGGATCCCTCCGCCGCACCCGACGCGATGGGCGAATGGGTGGAGGTGCTCGCGTTGCGCGACGTGGACCTCAATGGGGTGATGCTCGCCAACGAGACGGGCGGCACCCTGCTGGAGTCCGCGCTGTGCCTGTCGGTGAAGGCGGGCGGCCACGCCGTCCTCGCACGCTCCGAGGATGCGTCGCTCAACGGAGGGCTCCCCGGTGTGCTCGGCACGTTCGGCTTCAGCCTGGGCAATGGCGCGGGGTCGCATGTCCTGAAGCTGGCGGTGCAGGGCACCGTGCTGGACTCGGTGGCCTTCACCCAGGCCGCGGTCTCCGGTGCGTCCTCGCAGCTCGACGCGCGCGTGCGGGATGCGTCCGGCAACGATGCGGCCGGTGCCTTCTGTCCGACCCCTGTCGGGGTGACGTACGGCGCGGGAGACCGGGGCACCCCGGGCCGCGAGAACCGGACGTGCGCGCCATGAGGACGCCAGGCATGGGATTCCTGCTGCTGCTCACCTTCCTCCTGGCCTGCGGCGAGGGAGAAGGGGAGTGCGGCGCTTCCACGGGCGTGGTGACACAGGTCATCGACGGGGACACGGTGGTGCTCCAGGACGGCGAGCGGATCCGCTACCTGCTCGCCGACACACCGGAGACGACGCGCGGCCACCACGACTGCTTCGGCGAGGAAGCGGCGGCCTTCAACCGCTCGCTCGTGGAGGGCCGCACGGTGCGACTGCGGGACGCGGAGGCGTGCACGGACCGCTTCGGCCGGCGGCTCGCCTATGTGTCCGTGGACGGCCACGACGTGAACGCGCTGCTCGTGGAGCGCGGGTACGCGTGCACGCTGTTCGTCCCGCCGGCCGGCACATCCCGGCGCGGCGAATTCGAAGCCCTGGAGGTCGAGGCCCGCCGGGCCCGCCGGGGGCTGTGGGGCCGCTGCCCGGCGCCGTGTTCGAAGGGACGGCGCCCGTCAGCGCCCGCCCTACGGCAGCGTGTCCGCCACCGCCATCTTGAGCTCCCGGTCCAGCGGCCAGGCCGCCGGGAAGCGCGACGTGGTGAGGTCCAGCGTGCCGTCCGTGAGCTTCGCCTGGAAGCTGTCGCCCACGAACAGCCGCACCTTGCGCACCTGCTCCTTGAGCACGGTCCCGGTGTCGGGCGTGTTGGCCAGCGCGCTGACGACCTCGCCCGTGCGCTCGATGAGCCAGGCCAGGCCCTGCACGGTGGTGGCCGCGTCCAGGTCCGTGCCCGGACCGAACTCCGCGGTCACCGGCGTGCCCAGCGCCGTGGAGAGCTTGTCGGCCATCGCGGGCAGGTGCCGCCGCAGGTGCATGGGCGAGGACTCGGGCATCGACTTGGCCGGCGTGGCCAGCACGGTCGCGTCGTGCAGGGTGATGGCTTCGATGACCCCGTCCGGCACGAACGTCACATCCATGCCCTCGTCCCGCGAGCCATACCCGCCCGACGTGTTCATCAGCACGCCCCGGCCCTGCCGGAACTCGCCGTACTCCCGGAGGACGCCCAACACCTCACGCCCGCTGCGCAGGTACAGCGTCACCTGCGGCAGGTTCAGGGGCAGGCCCTCGTTGCGGCGTGACATGAGGATGCTCATCGCCTCCATCACCTCCCAGACGCTGCGCACGTGCCCTCGGCCCAGGCACTCCAGCGGATCCACCGGCCTGGTGGGGCTCATGGCTGGTCCCCTTCCTTCGGAGCATGTCCCCGGGAGCATGTCCTCGACTGCGCCTGCTGGGGCGCAGCGCCCTGTACGAAGGTCCTACGGTCCGCGAATGCCATGATCCGATTCCTCCCGTGTGTTTTGCCGGCAGTCTCTCCCATGTCGGTGGCAGGACCCAGCGGCGCGCGAACGCCTTCCATGGTCGCCTGCCACCCCCTGGGGTCCCATCCCAGAGGTGGGCAACCCACCCCACCCCCCCCCGCAAGCCCCATCCAATCTGGAGGGTGGCATGCCCATCTTCTCTCCACTCCGGGTGCGTCCAGGGAGCAGGGACACAGTGAACCCCAAACTTCGGACAGCAGGCGTCCTGCTTCAACAGACGGGTGTCTCCGGAGCGGCGGAAGCCTGCTCGCCGGCGGTGGATCCCGTCCCTGCTCGCCGCCGCGAAGGCGCAGTCCAGGCAGGGCCGGAGTCCGCCGCAGGCGGGGGTTCGTGGCCGCGTGGGGCGGCGGCATGAACCCCTTCGCCTCCACGACGGACTCGCTCGCGGACCTCGTGCAGGGGCAGCGTGAGGGCATCGTCCGGCGTTGGGTGGCCCGGCTGGGCGCTTCCTTTGGGGACAACCCCTCCGCGCTCCCGGAGCGTCTGCAGCGGATGTTCCAACTGGTGGATGGGCTGGTCCTCTCCCTGCGTCAGGACTCAGGGACACACTGGGCCGAGGGCCCGGCCCGGGAGCCGGCCCGCGACCATGGCCGCGAACGCTTCCACTCCGGCGCGGGGGTGGAAGCCCTGGTGGAGGAGTACGGCCTGCTGCGCGAGGCCATCCTGGACGCGTTGGAGGAATCCCACCGCTCGTTGAGGCCGGAGGAGCTGCGGGCGCTCTGGCGCGCGTTGGACGGAGGCCTGACGGCGTCGGTGGGGCACTTCGTCCATGAACACGAGCGGGTGCTGAGGACGCGCGAAGGACGGTTGCAGACCATCCTGGACCATGCGCCGGCGGCCATCTACGCGAAGGACGCGCAGGGGCGCTACCTCTTCATCAACCACCCCTTCGAGGTCATCTCCGGCCACCCCCGGCGCGCGGTGCTGGGCCACTCCGACCTGGAGCTGTTCCCCCGGCAAACGGCGGAGCACTTCCTGGAGCACGACCGGCAGGTGATGAAGGAGCGCAGGCCGCTGGTGTTCGACGAGGAGGTGCCCCAGTCCGACGGACTCCACGTCTACCACACGATGAAGTTCCCCCTGCCCACCGTCGCGGATGGCGAGGCGTGGGCCGTATGCGGCATCTCCACCGACACCACCGCCACCCGCGTGCTGCTCCAGGAGCGGGACGAAGCCCGCGAGCAGTTGCAGCGCGTGCTCACACAGATCCCCGTCGTCCTGTGGGCCTTCGACGCGGATGGCATCATCACCCTGTTGGAGGGCGAAGGGGTCCGGGCCGTGGCCGAGCAGTCCGAGGCGATGCGCGGGCGCTCCGTGTTCGAGCTGCTGCGGGACCGGCGGGACATGCTGGAGGTCGTCCTGCGCGCGCTGGCCGGAGAGCGGCTGTCCACCGAGCTGTACATGTTCGACATCTGGTTCGAGGTCCGCTTCCTGCCGGTGTTCGACTCGGCCGGCCGGGTGGTGAGCGTGTCGGGTGTGTCGCTGGACATCACCGAGCGGCGCCGGGCGGAGCAGGAGCTGCGCGAGTCGGAGACGCGCTACCGGCTGGCCACCCTGGCCACCCGCGACCTCATCTGGGACTGGGATCTGCAGACGAATGAGATCCACTGGAGCGAGCTGGCGGCGCGCATCTTGCGACTGGACACGTCCCGGGGGCCGCCCCTCATGGACATGGAATGGTGGACGTCCAGCCTGCACCCCGAGGACCGCGCGAGGGTGACCCGCGAACTCCTGGATGCCATCGACAGTCCGGAGGGCCGCTGGGTGTCGTCCTACCGGCTGCGGCGGGGCGACGGCACCTGGGCCTTCGTCGAGGACCGGGGCCGCGTGGTGAAGACCCTCAATGGCCACCCGGTCCGCATGGTGGGCGCCATGCAGGACGTCACCGACCGGCACGAGGCCGAGACGGAGGCGAAGCGCCGCGCGGAGTTCGAACAGTTGCTCATCGGCATCGTGGGGCACGACCTGCGCAACCCCATCTCCGCCATCACCATGGCGGCCGCGAGCCTGGCGCGGCGCGAGGACGCGGATCCGCGCGAACAGAAGGCCGTCGCCCGCATCCTCTCCAGCGCGGAGCGCGCCAACCGCATGCTGCACGACGTGCTGGACTTCACCCAGGCCCGGCTGGGCGGCGGCATCCCCATGTCGCCCCGCGCGGTGGATCTCCTGGAGCTGGTGCGCCAGGTGATGGACGAGGTGCAGCAGGCCCACCCCGACCGGCGGCTGGAGGTGGACCACCGGGGCAACGCCCAACTGTCGTGCGACCCGGACCGGCTGGCGCAGGTCATCACCAACCTGGTGAACAACGCGCTCGCGTACGGGGACGCCCTCTGCCCGGTGCGCGTGCGGCTGCGCGGTCAGGCGGGGGTGGTGACGCTCGCGGTGAACAACCAGGGCCGCCCGATTCCGCAGAACCTGATGCCGCACCTGTTCGAACCCCTCAAACGCGCGGAGCTCAGCGAGGGCAACCGCATGGCCCACGGACTGGGACTGGGGCTGTTCATCGTGAAGCACATCGTGGATGCGCACGCGGGCCGCCTGCGCGTGCGCTCCAACGCCCAGGATGGCACCACGTTCCTCGTGCACCTGCCGCGCCAATCCCCGCTGCAAGGCGATGGGTGAGGCGCCGCGCTCGTCAGATGCGGGAGCGCCACACGAGCGCGCCCCCCAGCGCCACCAGCACGGGCAGCGCCCCGGCGGTGAGCAGCGCGCCATGCGGTCCGGCCGTCTCCAGCAGCACGGCGACCAGGCCGCTGCCCAGCCCCAGGCCCAGCGCGAAGCTGGCGTTGGAGAGGGAAAAGCCCTCCGCCTGACGGCCGTCCGGAAGCTTCCGCTGGAGCAGCGTCGCCTGCATCGCGGCCTGCGGCGCGAGGAAGATGCCCGCCGCCGCCAATGCCGCGCCCAGGGCCCAGAGGTTCGCCACCAGCGCCAGCGGCACCAGCAGCACGCCCCAGAGCGCGAGGAACAGAAGACAGCGCCGCAGGATGACGCCGTCCTGGGTGACGCGCCCCTTCAGCGTGCTGGTGTACAGCAGGCCGCCCACGGCGCTCGCGGCGGACAGGAGCGCGGTGAGTCCGCCCCAGGCCTCGGGACGTGAGCCCACCTGAAGCAGCCGGGGCGGCAGCGCCGCGTCCACCACGCCCCAGCTCACTCCGACCGCCAGCGACGACAGGTACAAGAGCCTCGGCAGCCCCTGGAAGAAAGGGGCGAGCGACGCAATCGTGGCGGCCACCCGGGGGCCGGGCGCCGGCTCGCGGTCTGGCAGGAAGAGGTTGAGCGCCAGCGCCGACAGCCCCGTCAGCGCGATGGCGCCCACGCCCAAGGTCGCATCGGCCAGCGCGAGCATGCCCACCAGCGAGGGGCCCAATATCCACTGCACCTCCATCAGCACCGCGTCGATGGCGAACGCCGCCTCCAGCCGCGCCCTGGGGACCAGCACGGGAAGGAGCGCGCGGTAGGCCGCGACCACCCCCGCGGGCACCACGCCGCCCGCCACCGACAGCGGCAGCAGCAGCCACAGGGGCGCCTTGAGGAAGCAGGCGAGCGCGAGCGCCAGGAACACCGCGGCCTGGGCGAGCAGGGGATTGCGCAGGCCGCCCGGCAGACGACGCTGGTCCAGGGTGCGGCCCCGGAAGGGAGCCGCCGCGGCCATGCCCATCGCGTAGCCACTGGCCATCCACGCGCCCTGCGAAAACGCGCCCGTGGCCTGCTCTCCCGCCAGCAGCAACGCGAAGGGCGCCATGGTCCCGCCCAGCCGCGCGAACGAACTCGCCAGCACCCAGCGGCGCCAGCCGGCATCACCCCACAACTCCCGCTGCGCCCGCCATGATCCGTCCACTTGAGGATGCGCCACGTCCAGCCCCGGAGGACCGCCGGGCTGTCCGGCCCGCACGTCTTCCCTGTCCTCCGGGCCCGGTATGGAGGCCGCGCCGTCCGGTCGCGGGAAACCGCCGGACGGTCCGGTCCTCGCGTCCTCCGGGCCGGGTGCGGGGCGCTCGTCGTCGGGCGCAGGGGAACCGTTGGGCTGCCCGGCCCGCACATCGTCCGTGCCCGACGTCCCCCTCGCCTTGTCCCCGGCCGCATGCTCCCGTCCCGCCATGCGCGTCTTCCTAGCGGAGATGGGCCCGGCCGTCTGCCGGGCCCCGGCCCTGTTCATCCGGGAAGCGGGGGCGCGCTTGCCCTGGGCGGACGGCCCGGGTAGCAACAGGGCCTCCGGTGGGGATGGCCTTGCCTTCCGGGTGTGGAGCGGAGCGGCGCAATGAACAAGAAGTGGGTCATCGGTGGGGTGCTGGGTGTCGTGGGGCTCGTCGTGGTGGGCGTGCTGGGGCTCGTCGCGCTGGGCTACTGGGCGGACCGTGGCATGGACGGCTCGGGCGTGGACGCGCTCATGGACTCGCAGGCCGTCACCCAGCGGTTCGCGGAGCTCAACACCCGCCATCCCTTCAAGCCGCCCCCGGCGGGCCAGGTGCTGAAGCTGGACGAGGCGCGGCTCGCGCCCTACCTGGCCGTGCGCGAGGCGACCCTGCCCGCCTACGCCATCCTGGCGAAGGAGTCCGTCGAGTTCGTGACGAAGCACAGCGCCGCGTTGGACCGCCGCGACTCGCGCACCCTGCTCAAGGCCGCCGGAGCCTCCATGCGGATGATGGGCAAGGCCCAGGCCGTGCTCGCCACGAACCTGGAGGCCCAGCGCATGTCGCCCCTGGAGTTCCAGGCCATCACCGCCGTGGTGTACCCGCCGCCCCCGGCCGCGCCGCCCGCCGGAGAACCGGCGCAGGCCGCCGTGTCCCTGCCTTCCGCGCCGGAGAACCTCGCGCTCCTGGAGCAGCAGCTCGCCGCGCTCACGCCCCAACTGGAGGATCCGAAGCTCCCCGAGGCGGAGCGGCTCCAGTTGGAGCAGCGCCGCGCGGGCCTGCGCAAGTACATCACCACGCTGGAGCAGGCCGCGGGCAAGGACGCGAAGGAGGCCAACGCCGCCCTCCTGGAGAAGCACCGCGAGCGCATCGCGAAGGCGGCGAACCGCACCTTCGATGACCTGCTGGTGAACCCCCGGCCCCCGAGCAACTCGCGGCGCCCCGCGCGCTGAAGACTCAGGCCTGCACCTCGCGCGTCCGGTGCGCGAGGCTCGCCCCCACCGCGGTGCCGATGACGACCAGGATGATGCCCACCGACAGGAGCGGCGGGATGTGCACCCACTGCTCCACCACCATCTTCACGCCCGCGAACGCCAGCACCCCCGCCAGGCCGTAGTGCAGGTAGCGCAGTTGCCCCACCGCCCCGGCGATGACCAGGTACAGCGCGCGCAGCCCCAGGATGGCGAAGGCGTTGGAGCTGTAGAGGATGAACGTGTCCGTGGTGACGGAGAACGCCGCCGGCACCGAGTCCACCGCGAACAGGATGTCCGTCACCTCCAGCCCGATGAGCGCCAGCAACAGCGGCGTCACCAGCCGGCGGCCCTGGTGCTTCACGAAGAAGTGCGGCCCCTCCACCTGGTCGCTCACCGGAAGCCTTCGCGACAGCCACCGCACCACGCGGTTGTCCTGCTGCTTCGACGGATCCTCTCGGAACACGCGCCACGCGGTGATGAGCAGGATGGCCCCGAAGACGTACGACACCCAGCCCCAGCGCTGCAGCGCCGCCGCCCCCACGAAGATGAACAGCGCCCGGAACACCAGCGCGCCGAAGATGCCCAGGAACAGCACCTCGTGCTGGTACTTCTGGGGCACGTTCAGGCTTCGGAAGATGACGAGGAAGACGAAGACGTTGTCCAGGCTCAGGCTCTTCTCGATGAGCCACGCCGCCAGGTATTCGTGCCCACGCTCGCTGCCCAGCGTCACCCACACGAAGCCACAGAAGGCCAGCCCCAACCCCACCCACGCCAGACTCCACAGGATGGCCGCGCGGCGCGACTGCCCCCGCCCGCCCCGGTGGGCCAGCAGATCCACCACCAGCAGCGCCAGCAGCAACGCCCAGAAGACGATCCAGGCCCAGGAAGGGGTGCTTTGCATGACCCCTGCAAACTAGGCATTCCGCCGATTTCCGCTCGGACACGAACGCGGCCCGGAGTCATGCCTTACCCAGATTCCATGATTGACGCGGCGCGTTGTATGGTGTTGGAACAGTCGGGGTGCGGGTTGTCTTCTCCCTCGCACAGGATGTGATACTTCCCTGGAAGGCTTGAACCTCATGATTCTCAACACTCCAAAGGCGGTGCGATGAACACGGTCATCTTCGCTTGTAAGCAGAGTGCGGGCAGCTCGCAGATCGCGGCGGCCTTCTTCAACGTGATGGCGGATCCCTCGAAGGTCCGGGCGATCGCGGCGGGGACGCAGTCGGCCGACCGAGTACAGCCTGAAGTGCTGGCCACGATGAAGGACATCACCGTGGACATGACGGGCGCGAAGCCGACGCAGTTGACGCCGGAGCTGGCCAAGAGCGCACAGGTGCTGGTGACGCTGGGCAGCGTGTCCGAAGTGCCGACCACCGCGGGCCAGGAGCGCGTGGAGTGGGTGATGATCGAGGACACGGAAGGCAAGTCCGGAGCGGACGTGGAGAAGATCCGCGACACGCTGGCGGCCCTGGTGTCGGGCTTCATCGAGAGCCACGGCTGGGAACGTCCTCCCGCGCCTTGAGCCACACGCAGGACCCGCGGGGCCTTTTTTTCCGCGGGGAGGGTGCAGCAGCACGGACCCCTTCCGTGAATCGTGGGTGCCCGGGCCCGAGGACGGGCGGGCGGACGGTTCAAGCGGAAGGGAAGGGGACCCGCGACAGGACGTCGTGGGTCGGGGGGGCCAAATCCGGGCCGTGGCGGTGTGAAATGGCGGGTGGCTTGAAATGAGAGGTGGGCTTGCCGCACGCTGTGTTCGTTCGCGGACACGCGGTTCGCGCTCCCCACTCCCAGGCGCCTCCTGATGCTCTCCGTCCTTCTCGCCGGGCTGCTGTCGCAGACGGCGCCCTCGGTTCCCGCCCGTCAGCAGGGCGTGCCCATTGGCAGGGGCGAAAAGCTGCCCACCGTGCGTCTGAGCGCGCCGTCCGGCGGGTGGACGGTGGACCGGATGCTGCTCATCGAGGGCACGGTGAGCGACCCCACGGTGGATCCGGTGGTCGTCTCCATCAACGGCGACCGCTACCTCATGCGCACGCAGGGCGGGCGGTTCAGCCGGAAGTTCCCGGCGGCCAGCGGCAAGAACATCGTCACCGTGATGGCCACCAACAAGGGCGGCACGGCGCGCACGCAGGCGACGAGCTACGCGCAGGTGCCCCCGGTGCCGCTCAAGGCCATCCTCACGAGCGACACGGACGGCGTCTACACGGACCTGCACATCTACGAGCCCACCGACGCGAGCAGCGGGGGGGACACGCTCGACGTGACGGCGATGGCGCACGTGTACTGGGCGGACACGGACAGCCCGTCAGGCGGCACGTTCTTCCTCAACTCGCAGGGCGGGGACTTCGACCAGCCGGCGTATGGCCCGTACCTCTACATCCACCGCTCGCCGCCCCAGGGCGTGTACCTCATCGCGACGAACTACTGGCCCAGCGGCGACAAGGCGCACACGGTGGCGACGCTCAACCTGGCGCTCTTCGAGGGCACGCCGGGCGAGGTCCGCCGCCGCGTGCGCATCCCGCTGGCGACGCCCGGCACCACGCGGGTGCTCGCGTGGGTGAACATCCTGGGCGACGGACAGGCGGAGGTGTACGTGCCGTCCGCCGACCCGAAGCCGAAGGGCGAGCGCTGGCCCACGAACCTGGACGAAGCGCTCAAGGAGCTCCAGGCGAGCGGCAACTCCGACTCCGGCGAGGGTGAAGGCGGGTACTGAAGGCGGCGTGTCGCCTCGGGTCCGGCCCCTCCCATGCGCGTCCTGATGCTTTCCCTGCTGCTGCACGCCGCGCCGGTGACGCCGGTGGCGGCTGCGTCCCTTCCCATCTCCGAATCCGTCTCGCCGGAGACGCGTGCGCGGCTGTTGCGCCGTGAAGTGGCGCAGGTGGCGCTCGCGCAGGTGCGGGCCCCGGACGTCGCGTGGCAGCCCGCGCAGCGCGACTGCGCGGGCCTCATCCGCTACGCCTACCGCACGGCCTACCGGCGCGTGGCCTCCGAACGCCTCTCCACGCCGCTGTGGAAGGACACGCGCGGCGAGCCTTCCAACTTCGCGGACGCGGAGACGCTGCTGGTCCGCAACTTCACCGCGCTGGGGCGGGACACGGCCACGCGCGAAGCGCTGCGCACGGGCGACGTGGTGGCCTTCCGCCAGGAGCACGACGCGGGCCCCGTCTTCCACCTGATGCTCGTGGTGCGCCCGGAGGACCGGGCCCATGCCCCCGCGCGCGTCGTCTACCACCCCGGTGAGGCGGGCGCGTCCGTGCGCACCGGGGTCCTCGAATCGCTCGCCACCGAGGCGCCGCTGGAGTGGCGCCCGGTACCGGCCAACGCCGCCTTCCTCGGCTTCTTCCGTTTCAAGGAGTGGATGTCATGACGTCTCCCGTGAGCCCGCCGCCGCCCGCCAAGGGCCCGGGCCCTTCGCCCGCTGTGCGCATCGCGCTCGTCGGCGCACTCGTCGTGGGCGTGGGCGTGGGGGCCTTCGTCCTGGGCCGCAGGGGCAGTGGTGGTTCCTCGGGCCCCGCCTTCTCCTCCGGCGAACGCCAGGGTCCTCCGACCGCGGGCGCCACCGTGGAGGGCATGCCGGAGGTGCCGTCCGAGCCGAAGAAGATGGACGTGCCGGGCTCCATCGCCACCGCCGCCATCTGGGTGGACGTGCACGCGCCCGGCAAGGTGCGCGACGCGCTGGCGCGCAACGCGTGGCTGAAGGAGCAACTGGGCAAGCCGCTGGGTCAGGGCTTCGTGAGCGGATGGGCCGCGTTCATGGGCTCCACCGGCGATGACCTCAAGGCGTCCTTCAAGGGCGCGGTGCTGGACGTGGTGGCGGGACAGTTGTTGGACGCCCCCTTCCGCACCGTGTGGTTCAGCGGTGACACGCAGGCCGGAACGCCCGCGTTCATCGTCCCCGAGGCGGACAAGAAGTCGAAGGCGGGGTGGGACGCGCTGGACGCGGTGGCGAAGCGCGGGGAGATGACCGCGGACAGGTGCCCGGACAGCACCGTGAAGGTGCCCGAGGGCGGCTTCCACCTGTCGCGCTGGCTGGTCGCGGAGCAGCAATTGTGGGCTGCTCGTACGGAGGACCGGGTGGTGCTCGCGCGGCACCCGGTGGTGGTGCTCCAGGGCCTGTGCACGCCCCTGCCGGAGCTGGAGGCGAAGGATGGAGTGGACGTGGAGGTGGGCTTTGATCCGAACGCCTACGGCCGCGAGGCGCAACTGCTCACCCACGTGCTCGGCATGACCGGGAACGCGCGGTTGCAGTTCGGCGTGGAGGGGGACCGGCTGGTGGGCCGGGGCATCGCGGGGACCTTGTCGCCGTCCCATCCGCCCTACACCGAGCCCATCTCGGACGACCTGCTGAAGCTGGTGCCGGAGGAGACGCCGGTGCTGTTCGTGTTCAACCTGACGCTGCCCGAGTCGCTGGAGCCCGCGGCCCTGAAGACGCACTGGGAGGGCAAGAGCGCTCAGGAGGTCCGGACGCGCACGCGTCAGGTGGCCCTGGTGTGGACGCCGCGCGGCAACGCCTCGCTGGCGCCGGAGCTGGCCCTGCTGTGGGGCAGCGAGCAGGACGCGGAAGGGGTGCAGGCGCTGTTCTCCGGTGGCGCGCGGACGTTGAAGACCGCCACGCTGTGCAAGCACGTGGTGCTGGCCACGAGCGACGCGGAACTCGAGCGCCTCAAGAAGGCCTGCGAGGGCCGCGCGCCCAACCTGCTGAACGCCGCGGGCCCGGTGGTGACGGGGCTGCGCGCGCCCGCGTCGGTGATGCTCGGCATCAACACGGGGCGGTTGCTGGGCGGGCTCTTGATGGACGGCTACACGTCGGAGGCGCGCGTGGACCGCTCATCGCCGCTGCCCAAGGCAGCGCCTCCGGAAATCGAAGCGGCCCGCCGCGACCTGGAGTCCCTGCCGTACCTGGGGTTCCGCGGCAAGGTCGTGGGCTACGGCCCCGAACTGGTGTCGGAAGGATTTGGAACATGAAGACGTCGGTGCGTTTCGCGGCCCTGGCCGCGCTCCTGGTGTCCGGCGTGGCGTTGGCCAAGCCGCTCTACATCACCGTGCCCCGCTCCTACGGCAGCGGCGAGCCCGTCGCGGTGGACGTCGCCTTCGAGGACAAGGGCCCCGTGGAGCTGCGCGTGTTGCAGCCCGCGAACCTGGACACCTTCATCCGCGCGCAGGGAGACCTGCGGCGCGCGTACCAGACGCCGCCCACGCTCATCAACCCGGGCCGGGGCCTGAGCCGCGGCCTCAACGCGGTGAGCATGCCGGGCCTCGTGCTGATGAATGCGCTGAGCCCTGCCTTCCGCGACGAGGTGGGGGATGTCCTGCCGCCGCCGCCTCCGGAGACGTCCTCGGAGGAGCCGCTGGCGAAGGTGGCCGAGGGGCCGGAGAAGCTGGTGGGCGCGCCCCCGGGCTTCACGGTGGTGCGCAGCCAGTGGCTCAACCTGGACCTGGGCGGCGCGGACCGGGACTTCAACGTGCCGGGCTTCGACACCGGCGGCGAGAGCAGCGGCTTCCAGGAGCGCCGCGTGCTGCTGGCCCCGCTGCCCCCGGGCGCCTACGTGCTCCAACTGGTGCAGGGCCGGGTGGAGGGCCAGGTGGTGCTCGTCGTCAGCGACGTCACCGTGCAGCTCAAGCAGACCGACGGCCAGGTGCTGGTGCGCGTGGCGGGCCGCGACCAGCAGCCCCGCGCGGGCGCGCAGGTGCAGGTGTACCTGCCCACGGGCAAGGGGCCCACGGGCACGACGGACGACAAGGGCGAGGTGACGCTGGCCGTGACGGAGCCGCGCATCCTCGCGACGGTGGCGTCCGGCAAGGACACGGCCATCGTGGACACGGACTTCTACTCCGCGCTGGCGGTGGCGCCGGACGTGTTCATCTACAGCGACCGGCCCATCTACAAGCCGGGCCACGAGGTGAAATTCCGGGGCCTGGTGCGGCAGCCGGACACGTTCCTCGCGCGGCTGTTCACGCCGAAGAAGCGCGACGTGCGCGTGAAGCTGGTGTCGCAGGAGGGCCGAGAAATCATCACGCGCGCGGCGGTGGACGAGTTCGGCGCGTTCAACGGCACCGTGAAGGTGCCGGACGACCTGGGCACGGGCGTGCTGCGCATCGAGGCGGACCTGGACTCGCAGCCCCACCAGGGCGAGGCGCGCGTGCAGGACTACGTGAAGCCCACGTTCTACCTGGAGGTGCAGCCGGCGTCGGAGACGGTGGAGCCGGGCAAGACGGTGAGCGTCACGGTGCGCGCGCGGCGCTACGCGGGCGGCGTGCCGAAGGGCGCGAAGTACGAGGCCTTCCTCTACCGCAGCCTGCTGGACGCGCCCGCGTGGGTGGACGACGCGGGCAAGGGCGGCCAGGGCAGCGCGGTGACGTACGGCTCGGCGTCCAGCAGCGAGGGCAAGCTGAGCGTGCCGGAGCGGCTGTACTCCTCCGTCGCGGAGCGCTCGGCCACGGACGACCCGTGGTCCAGCGCGAGCGAGTTCGACGAGGAAGGCGAGGCCACGGTGGAGATCGCCGTACCCGCGCTCAAGCCGGGCGAGGATCGGCTGCCGTACCGCTACAGCCTCACCGTGCGCGCGCGGGATGATCAGGAGACGTTCGCCAACGCCACCGCCGCCTTCTTCCTGTCGAAGGTGGAGGTGATGGGCGTGGCGCGCTATTCGGACGCGGTGGTGGCGAAGGGGTCGGAGGCGCTGCTGTCCGTGCGCGCCACCACGCTGTCCGGCAAGCCCTATGGCGTCACCACGGGCGAGGTGTCCTTCATGCTGCGCCGCGCGGACGGCAGCGAGGAACCGCTGGACACGCAGACCTTCACCACGGCTCAGGACGGCACGGTGCGGCAGAAGGTGCCCACGACCCACGTGGGCGCGGTCATCGCGAGCGTGACGGTGAAGGACAAGAAGGGCGGGGAATGGACGGGCGAGGAGTCGCTGCTCGTCGTCGGCGGCGCGGACGAGCCGGTGGCGCAGGTGCCCAACATGACGCTCGCGTCGCTGTCCGGCACGCTGGTGCCGGGTGACTCCGCGAAGCTGGTCGCGCTGATGCCGGATGGCTGGGGGCAGGGCGGCAAGGACCAGGGCCCGGTGTGGGTGACGCTGACGGGCGCGGGCCTGTACGGCACCACGGTGGTGCCGCTGAAGGGCCGCACGCTGGTGCACGCGTTCCCGGTGGAGAAGCGCTTCGGCAGCGCGGTGTACGCGTCCGTGGCGTACCCCACGGCGACGGGCCGCTGGGAGGAGCGCACGGTGGCGTTCCGCATCGTGCCGAAGGAGCGCACCCTCACCGTGGCGTTGCAGGCGCGCCGCGCGGAAGCGCTGCCGCTCACCGAGCAGGTGGTGGACGTGCGCGTCACCGACCACGAGGGCAAGGGCGTGTCCGCGCAACTGTCCGTGGGCGTGGTGGACAAGGCCGTGTACGCCATCCAGAGCGAGTTCCGCCCGGGCGTGCTGGACTTCTTCTATCCGCCGTCGCGCGACAACGTGACGAGCTTCTATTCGGCGGAGTTCCAGGGCTACGGCTACGGCGAGCAACTGGCGCGCAAGATGGCCGGGCTGCCGGACCATGCGTTCGCGTCCATCAAGCCGCCCACCCGGAACGCGAAGGACCTGGAGAAGGACACCGCGCACTGGGACCCGGCGGTGGTGACGGACCGGGACGGCCGCGCGACGGTGCGCTTCACGCTGCCCTCCAACCAGACGCTGTGGGTGGTGACGGCGGTGGCGGCGGACACGTCCGGCCGCTTCGGTGAAGGCACGTCCGAGTTCGCCACGCGTGGCGGCCTCAACGTCTACGCGGCGCTGCCGCAGTTCCTGCGCGAGGGCGACGAGGCGCTGGCCTCCGTGCGCCTGTCCGCGGGCGAGAAGTCCAAGGGCAGTCAGATGCTGGACCTGCGCATCCAGCCGGGAGGCGCGCTCCAGGCGGAGGCCACCCAGAAGAAGCTGGAGCTGGGTGAGGGCGGCGAGCAGGTGGTGCCGGTGACGCTGCGCGCGTCGAAGACGGGCCCCGCCGAGCTCGCGGTGGACGTGACGGGCGGCAAGGACCCGCTGCGCGACCTGAAGCGCTTCGACGTGGCCCCGGCCTCGGTGGAGGACGCGGTGCAGGTGAGCGCGTGGGGCGGCGGGGCGCTGGCGCTGGAGGCTGCGGACTCCGCGACGCTGACGCGCGTGGAGCTGGTGCTCCAGCCGTCCACGGTGGACGCGGCGCTCACGCAGGTGCGCGAGCTTCTGACGTACCCGTACGGGTGCCTGGAGCAACTGGTCTCCACGACGGTGCCCAACGTGGCGGTGTTCCAGGTGCTCCAGAAGGCGGGCGCGCTGGAGAAGCTGGACCCTGCGTCGCAGGCGCTGCTGGCGGAGGCGCGCAGTCGCTCCGTGCAGGGCACGGCCCGCATCCTGGGGCTCGCGGTGAAGGGCGGCGGCTTCACCTGGTTCGGCGGCTACAGCGAGCCCAGCCTGCCGCTCACGCTCATCGCGCTGGACGGTCTGGCGTACGCGTCCGAGGCGGGGCTGGTGGACCGCGACGATGCGCGCATCGCGGAGAGCGCGAAGTGGCTGGAGGCGCAGGAGGGCCTGCCGGACGAGTACGAGGCCACGCGCGCCTATGTGCTGGCGCGGTTGCAGGGGCCTCGGCAGGCCGCGCGGGTGCGTGCGCTGGTGGAGGGCGCGAAGCCCGGGGACCTGTACTCGCTGGCGCTCGCGGTGCTGGCCGCGGAGAAGGCGGGCGTGATGAAGGAGCCCGCGCTCCAGGCGCGCATCCAGGCGCTGGTGAAGCAGAGCGGCGAGGGCTTCGTGAAGCTCGCGAGCCTCAAGGGTGAAGCGCAGACGTCCGAGGCGTTCTACCGCTTCCCGCTGCGGCGCGTGGGCCTCTCCGCCATCACCGCGCACGCGGCGTCGTTCGGTTCGCTGGACGTCACGCGCGCGCGCAAGCGCATCCTGGAGATGCTGAGCGAGCCCGGGCTGTCCACCTTCGACCGGAGCACGGCGCTCTTGCATTCGCTGTGGCTGGTGGAGCGGGATGCGAAGGCGTTCAAGGGCATGACGCCGCCGGAGGTGAAGGGTGCGTCATCGCCGGTGAAGTTCACGTCGCGCGGCATGGGCCTGGTCGCCACGCTGCCGGCGGGGACGCGCACGGTGGACGTGGGCGGCTTCGACGGCGTGGCCACGCTGCGTGCCGCCGCGACGACGCCGCTCAAGCAGGTGCAGGCGCGCGTGGAGGGCATGTCCGTCAACCGCGCGTACTACGTGCTGCGCGAGGGCGGGAAGGTGAAGCTGGAGGCCGGCGCCACGGTGACGCAGGGCGAAGAGGTCTACGTGGAGCTGACGCTGGATGCGCGCGGGGACAACCGGGCGCGCTCGGCGTACTACGTGGTGGAGGACGCGGTGCCTGCGGGCTTCGTCGCGTTGCAGGAGGACAAGGCCTTCCGCGGTCCGCCGCACTCGCTGCCGCTGGTGCCGGAGGCGCTCAAGCGCCGGCAGTTGGACCCTGCGCAGGCCACGTTCTTCTTCGAGGAGCCGGCGTGGTGGAGCGACAGCCCGCGCACGGTGGGCTACGTGATGCGCGCGCAGTTCGCGGGCACGTTCGCCGCGCCGCCGGCCACCATCGAGGACATGTATTCGGCGCGCATCCGGGGCCGCACGGCGTCGGACGTGTTGAAGGTGGTGCCCTCGAAGACTTCCGTGAGCGACCTGTAGCCCATGGGGTGGGCCGTCGCCGTCGCCGTGCTGTTGTCGGCTTCGCCCACCTTCGTCACGCGAGGGGATGTGACGCCGGAAGCGGACCTGCGCAAGGAAGCGCAGGCCGCGTGGACGGCGGTGGAGACGCAGTACGCGGCGCAGGCGGGCGGCCTTCCGACGCGGGCCCCCGCCACCGTGACGCTCCAGAAGGGCCTGGCCCTGCCTCCCGAGCGCAACGCGCAGGGGCGGCCCGGGGTTGTGGAGCTGCGGCAGAACACGCCGGGGGAGCTGGACGCGAAGTCGCGCACGGCGCTGCGGCACGAACTGGCGCACCAGCTCCTGTGGTGGGCGTGCCCCGCGTCCAGCGAGGACCGTCTCTTCCATGAGGCGTTCGCGCTGACGGTGAGCGGAGAGCTGCCCGCGTGGCGCGAGGCGCCCTATCAATCGCTGTCGCGCGCGGCGAAGGAGGTGGCGAACGCGCCCCAGGTGGACACGTCCCGGGCGCGACGGGCACTGGCGCGCATCCTGGGGGAGCACACGGGGTTTCCCGCCGCGCTGACGCGCCGGTTGCGCCAGTGTCACGACGGGACACGGTGGGCCTCGCCCCTGACGGTGGAGGAGCTGGCGGACGTGGCGGTGCTCGCGCCGGAGGCGGCCACGGTGGTGGTGAGCCGGCACTCGGGCGAGGTGCTGTTCGCGGAGGGCGATGTGCGAAGGGCGGTGCCGTATGGCTCCACGCTCAAGCCGTTCCTGTACGCGGCGGGGGCGGGGGCGACTGGAGCTTCATCGGACACAGTGTCCCCTCCGCTGCTCGCGCCGCGTCCCGGTGTGCAGGAGTGGGCCTGTGGCGCGGGGCTGCCCGCGAAGGTGGATGCACGGCTCGCGCTGCTGCGCTCCTGCAATGGCTACTTCCTGGACTGGGAGGCCACGGGCCGAGCACCCCGCGCGTTTGGCCGCTGGGGTCCCGTGCTCTCGGCGGTGGGCCTCACCGGCCTGCCCTCGGACATGACGGAGGCCATCGGACTGCGCTCCGCGCACGGTCTGTCCCCGTGGGGCATGGCGCAGGCGTACCGGTTGCTCGCGGAGGCGCGTCCGGACGTGCTCGCGCTGCTCACCGGCAACGTGGAGGAAGGCACGCTCAGCGGCCTGTCCACGTCGAAGGCGCTGAAGGGCGTGGCCACCAAGACGGGCACGGTGCGCGACGCCGCCAGCCGTCCCCAGTTCGGGTGGATCGCCGCCGTGGACGCCGACCTCGTGGTCGTGGCCGTGCGGCCCGGCAAGATGCCCCGGCACTTCGCGGACGAAATCCCCGCGCTCCTCGCTCGCGTGCGGAAACAGACTGCGGGTCTGGAGGCCGCGCGAGTGCAGGTGCTTGGCCTGTTGTCCTCCGCGTCCGTGGAGGCGCGCTGCGCGGGCGCGGGCTTCGCGCTGGAGGATGGAGCCCCACGCCCTGTGTCCACGGACTTCTCCCGCATGGACGCGCTCACCGCGAAGGGTCCGGCGGTGTGTCTGGGCAGTCCCTGGCGCGTGCGCTTCCCAGACGGTCCCGACGGCGGCCGTGATTACGCGGGCGTCTTCTCCTGGTCCGCGCCGCCGCCGTATCGCCCACCTCCAGGCGTGCCCACCACGCCCAGCGCGCTCAAGGCCCGGCGTGGCTCGGACTTCGTCTTCCGCACCACGCGCGTGCAGTACACCGCTGGCGTCATCGCCGCCGAGGACGTCACGTTGCAAGGCGAGGCCCGCATCGCGCTGGCCCGCGTGGTCGCCCACAACGAGCGCCACGCCACGACCCGACACCCCGGCCGCGCCGTCTGCGACACCACCCACTGCCAGGCCTTCCGGGGCACCGTGCGCATGCGTCCCGAGGAGAGCCGCGCGCTCCAGTTCCCCGCGCTCAAGTGGGACGCGTGGCTGACCTTCTCGCAAGGTGGAGACACCCCCTGGCGCGAGTCCCGTCCTCGCGCGCAGGTGGAGTCCCTGCTGGGCACCCGGCTGGTGTCCCTGCGCTTCGAAGCCGGTCGCGTGCGCTACCTGCGCACCGACGGTGAGGCCGGTGCCCCCTACGAGGAAGCGCGCTCGCTGCCGTGCGACACGCTGCGCGCGGGCCTGAAGCTTCCCTCCTGTCCCCAGCGCGCGTCCTTCGACGGCCTCCAGGTGCTCTTCGAAGGGCAGGGCCGGGGCCACGGCGAGGGCCTGGATGTCGAAGCGGCCAAGGCCGCCTCGGGCCTCTCCAGCGATGTCCTCCTGGAGCGCGCGTATGGCGCGCTCCCCGTCACGTCCCCGGCTCGCTGAAGTCCTCCTGCCGCGAAGGTCTGTTCGCGGGCTGACACGCAATCATCCCGGAGCGCTCGTGCCTGGGGGCGGGGCTGTCGGCCAGGCAGCCCTGGCAACCGCCTTTCCCATCACCACCTTGCACCCGTCATTCATCCATTCGGGCGCAGCACGGGAGGGTTGAACCATGGGGAACAAGAACTGGAAGACGCGGGCGGTGGCGGCGGCGGTGATGACGGGCTTGCTGGGCTTCGCGGCCCACGCCGAAGACACCATGTCGAAGCAGCAGAAGGAGGAGATGAAGCAGGGCAAGGCGGTGGGAGAGGCCGCCTCCAAGCGGGTGAAGTACGTGGGCTCGCTGGCCCTCTTCAACAACCGGCAGATTGAACTGGCGCGCCTCGCGGAAGAGCAGGCGTCGGATCCCCGGGTGAAGGAGTTCGCCACCAAGCTCCGCACCGACCACGAGAGCAACAACCAGACCCTGCGCACGTGGGCCGAGAACCAGAAGATGACCATCAGCGCGCTGAGCGACGGCAGCACGTCCGACACGGGCGTGGGCGGCTCCGGCGTGCAGGAGGGCTTCGACAAGGGGATGGACCAGACCGGCGAGAAGCTGGGCAAGAGCATCGACGAGACGAACCGGGAGATCGCGAAGCTGCGCGAGAAGCAGGGCCCGGAGTTCGACAAGGCCTTCCTGTCGCGCATCGCCGAGGACCAGAAGAAGGGCAACGAGATGCTCAAGAAGGGCCGCGGTGAGTACAAGAACGACGCGACCTTCCTCGCCATCCTGAGCCAGACCGAGGGCGTGGTGTCCGGCCACGAGAAGGAAGCGAAGGAGCTTGAGAAGCAGATGAAGAAGTAGTGCGCGATGTAGCGCGGTGGGCGTCGGGCCACCGGGCCGGTTGACTCGGGCCGGCCCGGCGCCTATCCCCTCGCGGATGCGCAAGGCTCTGGCGAGGGTGTGGTGGGTGGGGCTCACGGGGCTCGGCCTCCTGCTGGGGGCCTGTCAGGCGACCGTGCCGGTGGCCCCCGCCGTTCCCGTCGTGGGCTCCACGCCCGGGGGGCCCTTCGTCGCGGAGGCCCAGGCCCTCTTCGACGGCTGCGTGCCCGTGCCCTCCAGCGCCACGTCCCGCACGTACCGCTGCGGTGGGCTCTCCGTGTGGCTGGACGAATTGACGGACGTGACCGAAGCGCAGGCCGTGCAGCAGGGGCATGCCCGCGTCCGGGCGCGCCTGGGACTGAGGCTCACGGAGGTCACGGGGGAGCTGCCGCTGGCGGGTCAGCCGCATCCGTCGCTGCGGTTCTCGAAGTGCGCGGACCTGAAGGGCGCGGAGCCCTGCCGCGCGGGCGGATACCTCACGGCGGTGACGCCCTCCGCGGGACGGGTGCGGCAGTTGGGCTGCGTGGCGCGGGACAACGCGCGCGCGGACCTGGGCCGGTGCCTGGAGCTGTTCGCGTACCTCTCCACGAAGGGCAATCCGGAGGGCGACGTGCTGTCGCCCACCTCGCTCATCACGCCGCCCTTCCTGCCGTGGCGGGTCCTGGGTGTGCCGGAGGGCTGTCAGCTCGCGGCCTCGACGACGCGCACGGGACGGATCCGCTGTGACGCGTCCACGTTCTCCTGGAGCCTCTTCCGACCGGTGCAGCCGGGCACGTCTCAAGTGGAGCGCTGGCACGACCAGAGCGTGGAGGAGCTGCGCGACGCGCTTCCCGGCGCCAGTCCCGTGGAGCTGGTGGACTGCTACCTCGAAGGCCAGGCCACGCGGTGTGCCCGCTTCACCGCGCCGTCACCGGACGGTGGTGGTGACGTCGTCGTCTGGACGGGCGGAGTGGACCGGCAGGGGCAGGGCCTGTTCGCCGCGTGCAGCTTCCCCGCCAGGGCCTTCCCCTTTCCAGCCTCCTGCAACGGCGTGTTCGCTCCTCGCTGAAGGGACGTGGCGTCCGTGTTCATCCTGGAAGGCGTGTCCAAGCGCTTCGGTGGGTTGCAGGCCCTGCACCCGCTGACGCTGACATTGGCGAAGGGCACCACCACGGTGCTCATCGGTCCCAGCGGCTGTGGCAAGTCCACGCTGCTGCGGCTGCTCAATGGCCTCTCGCGGCCCGACACCGGCCGGGTCCTCTTCGACGGTCAGCCCCTGCCCACCGGGGAGGACGCGCTGCTCGCGGTGCGACAGCGCGTGGGCTACGCGCTCCAGGGGGGCGGATTGTTTCCGCACCTCACCGGCGCGCAGAACGTCACGCTGATGGCGCGCCACCTGCGCTGGCCGGAGGCGCGGATCCGTGAACGGCAGGGCGTGTTGATGGACCTGACGCGCTTTCCCGCGGATGCGCTGGAGCGCTTCCCCGGGCAGCTCTCCGGAGGACAGCGGCAGCGGGTGGCGCTGATGCGCGCGCTGATGTTGGACCCGGACGTGCTGCTGCTGGATGAACCGCTGGGTGCGTTGGATCCGCTGGTGCGCCACGACCTCCAGGCGGACCTGCGCGGCATCTTCGAGCGGTTGAAGAAGACGGTGGTGCTCGTCACCCACGACCTGGCGGAAGCGGCCTGGCTGGGGGACAGCATCGTGTTGATGCGCGATGGCCAGGTGGTGCAGCAGGGCACGCTGGACGACCTGGAGTCGCGTCCCGTGGATGCCTTCGTCACGCGGTTCATCCAGGCGCAGCGTCCGCTGCCCGTGGGGAGGTCCGGATGACGCGGGCGGGAGTGCTGGCCCTGCTGTTCCTCCTGGGCCTCGGTGCGTGCGCGAAGCCGTCCGGGGAAGGGCCCGCGGTGCGCGTGGGCTCCAAGAAGTTCACCGAGTCCGTCATCCTGGGCGAACTCGTCACGCAGGTGGCCAAGGCCGCTGGAGCCAATGCCACGCATCGCCGGGAGCTGGGCGGCACGACGGTGTTGTGGGAGGCGCTGCGCCGGGGTGAGCTGGACGTGTATCCCGAGTACACCGGCACGCTGCGCCAGGAGTTGTTCGCCGGCCGCTCGCTGCCCGACGACGCCGCGCTCCGAGAGGCGCTCGCGGCGGAGGGGCTGCGGATGAGCGCGTCGCTCGGCTTCAACGACACGTACGCGCTGGGCATGAAGGAAGCGGAGGCCGAACGGCTGGGCATCCGCCGCATCTCCGATTTGAAGCAGCACCCGGAGCTGCGCGTGGGCTTCAGCAATGAGTTCATGGAGCGGGGCGACGGCTGGCCCGCGCTGCGCGATGCGTACGGGCTGCCCCAGCGCGACGTGCGCGGCCTGGACCATGACCTGGCCTACCGGGGCCTGGAGAGTGGAGCGCTCCAGCTCACGGACCTGTACTCCACCGACGCGGAGATCGCGGCCTATGGCCTGCGCGTGCTGGAGGACGACCGGCGCCACTTCCCCGCGTATGACGCCGTGCTGCTGTACCGCGAGGACCTGGAGGCCAGGGCGCCCCAGGCGCTCCAGGCGGTGCGTCGGCTGGAGGGCGCGTTGACGGAAGCGCAGATGGTGAAGCTCAACGCCCGCGCGCGGCTGGAGCGCGTGCCGGAGGCTCGGGTGGCCTCCGACTTCCTCCAGGCGTCACTGGGCCTGTCGACGGAGGTGCGCACGCAGGGCACCGTGTCGCGCATCTGGCAGCGCACGCAGGAGCACCTGTTCCTGGTGGGCGTGTCGCTGCTCGCGGCCATCGCGCTGGCCATTCCGTTGGGCGTCGTGGCCGCGCGCCGTCCCCGGCTGGGGCAGGCGGTGCTGGGCCTGTCCAGCGTCATCCAGACGGTGCCGTCGCTGGCGCTGCTGGTGTTCATGATTCCGCTGCTGGGCATCGGTTCGAAGCCGGCCATCGCGGCGCTGTTCCTCTACAGCCTGCTGCCCATCGTGCGGAACACGACGGCGGGGCTGGGAGGCATCCCGTGGGAGGTGCGCGAGTCCGCGGAGGCGCTGGGCCTCCCGGCGCGAGCGAGGCTGTGGCGCATCGAGCTGCCCATGGCGGCGCCGTCCATCCTCGCGGGCATCCAGACGGCGGCGGTCATCAACGTGGGCACGGCCACGCTGGGCGCGCTGGTGGGCGCGGGCGGCTACGGCCAGCCCATCCTCACCGGCATCCGGTTGGACAACGTGGGGCTCATCCTGGAAGGGGCGGTGCCGTCGGCGGTGCTCGCGCTCGTCGTCAGCGGCCTCTTCGAACTCGTCGCCCGGGCGGTGGTGCCCCGGGGGCTGCGCGTGCCGGGGTAGGGGGCCGCGCTACACCGGCTCCACGCTGGACGCTGGGGCCGGGGAAGGTTCGAAGCGCGGCGCATCCTCCGCGAGCCCCGCAGCGCACAGCCGCACCACGCACATCCACACGCAGTCGGCGAGCAGCAGGTGGATGAGCTGCATCGCCACCGGCGCCAGCAGCACCAGGTTGATGATGCCCACGCAAAGCTGCGCGATGTACATGCCGGTGAGCAGCATGGACGCGCGCTTCACTTCCGGCGAGGGCCGCAGCCGGGTCACCCACCGGCCCACCAGCACCAGCAGCGCGCCCAGGCCCACGGCGAACACCGGGTGCAGCACGCGCAGGCGCAAGAGCACGTGCGCCGTCTCCGACATGTCCTGGCGCAGGCCGTCCGCGAGGCTCGTCGCGGGGAACAGCGTGTCGCCCAGCGCGGCCACCGCGCCGCTGACGCCCAGCACGCCCATGCCGGCCACCGCGAGGCCCAGCATCACGGCCACCGTGCCCTGGCCCTTGAGCACCATGCGCGCCCGGCCGGCGGCGGCCCACACCACCAGCGTCTGCGCGCCCACGAGGAGGAAGGTGTTGGTCAGGTGCACGCCCATCCACACCGCGCGCCACAGGGACGCGTTCTGGGCCACGTACTTGAGCAGCACGATGCCCGCGCCCACGAGTCCTTCGGTGAGCATGAAGAACAGCGCCCAGCCCGCGGCGTGCCGGGCGGGGTGGCCCTTGGGGACCGCGCGGCGGGCCCACACGTAGAGGGCGACGGCGAGCAGGGTGGCGAGGCCGCTGGTGAGCCGGTGGGTGTACTCGATGAGGGTCTGGAGGGTGGGGGCGCGGGGGACCACCTCGCCGTTGCAGACGGGCCAGTGGTCGCCGCAGCCCGCGCCGGAGCCGGTGGCTCGCACGAACGCGCCCCAGAGGATGACGCCCAGTGTGTAGACGAGGACGCCCTGACTGAACCACTGGAAGCGGCGGGACGCGGCGGGATGGGTCATCGTTCCCCGCAACTACCGCATCCCACCCGGGCGGGCCACCGCGCGGGGCCGCCTGGCTGTCGGCTGCACGCCATGCCCCCAACACCCGGCCTTATGGAGCCGGGCCGGACAGTCCCCAACCCTGGGAGAAGTTGTTAGCGTCACCGCGTGCCCCGAGACCGCGAAGCGCCGCCTGCCTCCCCGTCCTCTCCCGATGCGGCCGAGCGCCTGCGTCGTCTGGAGGCGGCCATCGAGGAGGGCCGGGCCCGCAAGGACGCGGCCCTGGAAGCGTGGGTGCGCCGGATGGGCCGCCTGCCCACCGACAAGGAGCGCGACCGCTGGGAGCGCGAATGGGAGCGGGGCGCGGAGCAGGAGCGTCGCCGGTGGGAGAAGCAGTGGGAGCGCGAGTCGAAGGACGCCCTGCGCCGTGCGGAGCGGCAAGCCAAGCGCGACGCCTATGTCTCCCAGCAGCAGGCGTACCGGGATGCGAAGCGCGCGGAGAGGGAGGCCCGTGACGCGGCCTCGCGCAACCCGGTGGTGGGCGTGGGCCAGCTCATCGTGGCGCTGGCGTGCGTGGCCACCGTGGTCCGTTTCCCGCACCAGTACTGGTGGCTGCTGTTCGTGGCGTTCGGGTTCTTCAAGGGGGCCGCGAAGCACCTGCGCGCGCAGAACAACCCGCTGCTGACGCGCGTGGAGGAGCCGGAGGCCCCGGTGCTGCCCGTCGCGCCGAAGGTGCCCGAGGCACCGAAGGATCCGCGCCTCGTCCGGGTGGATGCGGTGTGCGACAAGCTGCTGGCGGAGTTCCGCGCGGCGCCGGGTGTGTTGCAGGAGTTCGTGCGCGCTCCCGACCGCACCGTGCAGGACCTGCGCAAGAGTTGCCACGAACTCCTCCGCCGCGAGCGGGAGCTGCGCACGGTGGCGACGCCGGAGGACGTGCAGCGGCTGGGCGAGGAGCGCAAGAAGCTGGAGACGCGCTGGGCTTCGGAAGAAGACAGCGTGGTGCGGGACCGGCTGCGCGCGGCGTTGCAGGTGCTGGATGAACAGGTGCGCCAGCGCGCGGAACTGACCAAGGCGGCGGACCGCCTGGAGGCCGAATACACGCGGCTGGCCTACACGCTGGAGAACCTCTACGCGCAGGTGGTGCGGGCGCGCTCGGCGGATACGTCGGACGCGGACGTGGCGGGCGCGGGCTTGCGCCGCAGCGTGGAGCAACTGGGCGCGGAGGTGGACGCCGTCACCGAAGCGCTGGAAGAGGTGCACGGCGCGCCCATGGATGGACGGGTGCGCACGCGCTGAATCCGGGCTGCTACTCGGCCGCGTGCTTCGTCGGGGGCGCGCCGCCGGACGGTCCGGAGATGCGCACCGTCTTCGCGTTGACGAACTCACGGATGCCCAGGTCCGCCAGCTCGCGGCCATGGCCCGAGTGCTTCACGCCGCCGAAGGGCAGCCGCGCGTCGGACGCGACGAGCGCGTTGACGAAGACCATGCCGGCCTCGATGCCGTCGATGAAGCGGCGCTGTTCGGCGGCGTCCTGTGTCCACACGCTCGCGCCAAGGCCGAACGGGGTCGCGTTGGCCAGCTCCACGGCGTGCTCCAGGTCGCGGGCGCGCAGCAGCGTGGCCACCGGGCCGAAGAGCTCGTCGTGGAACGCGGGAGCCTGGGGCGGCGGGTCGGCCAGCACGGTGGGCGGATAGAAGTTGCCGGGGCCGCCCTGGGGCTTGCCTCCGAGGAGGAGTCGGGTGCCGGCCTTCACGCTCGCCTGCACCTGGGCGTGCAGGCCTTCCAGGATGCCGGGCGTGGCGAGCGGCCCGACGTCCGTCTTGGGGTCCATTGGATCGCCGACGACCATGGTCTTCATGCGCTCCACGAAGCGGCGCTCGAACTCCTTGGCGATGGGCTCCGCGATGATGAAGCGCTTGGCGGCGATGCAGGACTGGCCGTTGTTGATGAGGCGCGCGGACACGGCGGTCGCCACGGCCTTGTCCAGGTCCGCGCTGGGCATGACGATGAACGGGTCGCTGCCGCCCAGCTCCAGCACGACCTTCTTGATGGCCTTGCCGGCGGCGGCACCCACCGCGCGGCCAGCGCCCTCGCTGCCGGTGAGCGTCACGGCCTTCACGCGCGGATCCTCGATGACGCGGTTCACCTCCGAGGTCTCGATGAACAGCGATTGGAAGGCGCCCTCGGGGAAGCCCGCGTTGAGGAACACTTCTTCCAGCGCGAGCGCGCACTGGGGCACGTTGCTCGAGTGCTTGAGCAGGCCCACGTTGCCGGCCATGAGGGCAGGGGCGGCGAAGCGGACGACCTGCCAGAAGGGGAAGTTCCACGGCATGATGGCGAGCACGGCGCCCAGGGGCTGGTAGCGGACGAAGGCGGTGTCGCCATCCACGTCGATGGGCACGTCGCGCAGCAACTTCTCCGCGCGGGTGACGTAGTAGCGGCACGCGGTGGCGCTCTTGATGGATTCGGCCTTCGCGGCCTCCAGCGGCTTGCCCATCTCTTCCGTCATGAGGCGGCCGAAGCGGTCGGCCTCCATCTCCAGGATTTCAGCGGCGCGGCGCATCCACCGGGCGCGGTCCGCGAAGGACGTTTCCCGGTAGGTGCGGAACGTGTCCGCGGCCCGTTGCAGCTTGCGCTCCAACTCCTCGGACGAGAGCGCATCGAAGGTGCGCAGCGTCTTGCCCGTGGTGGGGCTGATGGTGGCGATGGCCATGTGCGGGTGCCTCCCAGGTGCGAACGTCCCCGGGTGATAGCAGCCCCTCCGCCGCTGACAATGCCAACCGCACCCGAGCGTAAGCCCCAGGACGTGTGCTCAGGACTTCAGGATGACAGGCGACAACGCATCCGACTGGAGCGCCGAGCTGAAGGCGTCGAGGTTATCGGCCAGGAGGTGGAGGCTGTTCTCGCCCACGGGGGCATGCGCGTCCCAGTAGAAGACCTTGCCTGCATCGGCTCCGGCCACCGACAGGCAGAGCTTGTCCGCGCCTTCCGTCGTGGCGATGGGCAGCAGTCCGGGAGGGATGCGCTCCTGGAAGACCTCCAGGTTCCAGTCGAGGTTGCAGGACTCGACGGGGTCATTCAGTCCGAAGAACAGGTGGATCCGGCCGAGCGCGTTCCCCCTCAACCCGTGGATCTGGAAGAGATCGCGCTCCGGCCTTCCGCCATTGGTGGCCAGCAAGAATTCTCGAAGCGTGTGTGGGAGCTTGAAGCCGTACCGCTGTTCAAATGAACCGAGGTCGTCCTCGCTCAGCGACGGTCCACCCTCTGTTGTTCGCACCAGATGAACCATCATGGACGCCTTGAGGAACCGCATGGGTTGGGTGTCTTCACGGAGCGAACGTCCCCCGGTGATAGCAGCCCAGTCGCTGGACGCCATGACCGAACGATGACGGAACCACCGGCTGCCCACGGCCAACGCCTTCCAGTGTCCGTGGTCCCATGGCGTCCGGTTCGCAAAGGCGGAGGCTGTGCATGGGAATGGCCGTGGGAGGCAGGGGCGGAGTGAAGGCCGAAATCAACGTCACTCCGCTGGTGGACGTGGTGCTGGTGCTGCTCATCATCTTCATGGTGGTGACCCCCATGTCCCCGCAAGGCAAGGACGTCCCCCTCCCCGCCGCCGCGCAGGGAGAGCACCGCGACACCCCGCCGGAGCCGCTCGTCTTCTCCCTCACCGCCGACAAGGCCCTGTTCGTCGGGACGGAAGCGCTCCCGGACACCTCGCGCTTCCAGGAGCGCATGCGAGAGGAACTGCGCGCACACCCCGAGCGTCGCCTGCTCCTCAAGGCGGATGAAACGCTGACATGCGGCGACGTGCTCGAAGTCCTCCATCACTCTCGCGACGCCGGAGCCTTGAAGGTGTCGCTGGGTGTCGCCGTGAAGAAGACGCACTGAGGACCCACCGCCATGCGCTCCAAACGCCAGTTCCTGGTGAAGCCGCAGTCCGCCCTCCAGTCCGACATCAACGTCACGCCGCTGGTGGACGTGGTGCTGGTGCTGCTCATCATCTTCATGGTGGTGACGCCGCTGATGCGCCGCGAACTCATGCTCCAACTCCCCTCGGCGGAGGCCGCCCCCACCAACGCCCCACCGTCGAAGGAGCTGGCCCCGGGCCTCGTACGGCTCACGGCGGAGGGAACCCTGCTCCTGGAAGGCGAGGCCGTGAGCGAAGCGGACTACGTGCCTCGGCTGCGCCGCTTCCTGGAGGCCCGTCCCCGCGGCCAGCGTGGCCTGTTCTTCCAGCCTGATGCCCGGGCGCCTTATGCGCGGCTGGTGGTGGCGCTCGATGGCGCGAAGGCCGCCGGGGCGGAAGGCCTGGGCCTCGCGGTGGAATCCCACTGAGCAGGCTCCGGAACCTGGAGCCTGTCCGACACTCCCGCGCGAATGTCGGTAGCGGCCCTGAGGGCCACGTCCTATGTCACGGCCATGTTACGCGGGCCGTGGCGGTGGTTGTCGGGTTGGGACGTGATGGTGACGCGGCCGCTGGCGCTGCTGTTGCTGGTGGCGGCGTGCGTCCTGGGGTTCGTTGCCCTCTCCGACGAGGTGCATGAAGGCGAGACCCAGGACATCGATGAGCGCATCGTGCGCTCCCTGCGCCGCGAAGAGGACCCCGCGATGCCCCGGGGCCCTTGGTGGCTCGCGGAGACGGCCCGGGACGTGACGTCGCTGGGCGGCGCTCCCGTGCTGTCGCTCATCACCGTGGCCGTGTGTGGCTTCCTGCTGGTGGCCCGCCGCTACCGCACGTCCCTGTTCGTCTTCAGCGCCACCGCGACGGGCTGGCTGCTCAACGGCGTGCTGAAGAACCTCTTCCACCGCCCCCGGCCCTCGGTCGTGCCCCACCTCACCGAGACCATGTCCACCAGCTTTCCCAGCGGCCACGCGATGCTGTCCGCCATCACGTACCTCACCCTGGGCGCGCTCCTGGCCCAGTTCGCCGAACAGCGGCGCGTGAAGGTCTACATCCTGTCCGTGGCCCTGCTGCTCTCCGTGCTGGTGGGCTGCACCCGCGTGTACCTGGGCGTGCACTACCCCACGGACGTGCTGGGCGGCTGGGTGGCCGGCCTCGCCTGGTCCCTGCTCGTCACCGTGGCCGCCCGGAGCGTGCGCCGCAGGAGCCCCGCGCTGCGCGAAGAGGCCCGGCGCCCTGTTCAATGAGGCTTGCGCCAATGCCTCCCTCGGATGAAGAAAGAGCCCCCACCTCCGCCCCCTGGCGCGTAG
>NZ_RAVZ01000850.1 GCF_003611635.1 Corallococcus terminator
CTCCAGAAGGCCCCGAGCCGTCAGCGGCATGTCGAAATAGAACGCGCTGTCCTCAAGGGCCTCATTCAAGACGGCTGGCAAGGACCCGAGTTCCCCCACGCGCTCCTGCGCGATGTGGAAAAGCTCTGAGGTCACGTTGACTTGGTACTTGCCCATTAGCTCGGTGGCGCTGGGAGTTCTCGACACGACGGTTCTCCGCGCGGCATCCATCTGGCACTAAATTCAGGCCATTCTCAAGCAATTAGTGCAGAAAACGCACTAATTAGTGCAAGAGGCGATGGAGGGGACTGCCGCTGTTCTCGTCCCTCCTGCGTGGAGGGACTCATCCGGCGGCGGTTCTATCGCAGGTGTACCGCACCGGATTAATGAGACACCAGGTTGGTCGTAATCAGGCC
>NZ_RAVZ01000851.1 GCF_003611635.1 Corallococcus terminator
CCCCGGCGGTGCGACGATGGCCGAACGGTCGAGGAAACCCATCGCGACCTCCGCAGGCGCAACCGTGTGTGACGGACGTGTGACCGATCGATGATGTCATCCTCGTCCGATATCCACCATTCGAGTCGAGGTGTAACTCATGGGCAGGGTGACCGTTCGTCGACCAGTCGTCCGGGTGAGAGAGCAGGGCGTGTCCCGTCGCCCGGACGCCCTCGCGGCCGAGGAACCCCTGGAGATCCGCGTCGACGGGAAGTCGCTGGCGGTGACGATGCGGACCCCGGGGCACGACGTCGAGCTCGCCCACGGGTTCCTGCTCACCGAGGGCGTGATCACCTCGGCCGACGACATCGCGACGGCCCGCTACTGCGACTCGCTCGACGACGCCGGCCGGAAC
>NZ_RAVZ01000852.1 GCF_003611635.1 Corallococcus terminator
GGGGGAGGGCGGGGGCGAGGTTCGGCACGGACAGCCGCAGGAGGGCCAGGTCGCGCCGCTCGTCCACGGCGGCCACCTGCACCACGGGGGTGCGCAGGCCGTCGGGCAGCACGGCGGTGATGGAGCGCGCGCTCGCCACCGCGTGGAGGCTGGTGATGACGTGGCCTTCGGCGGTGAGGACGAACCCCGTGGCGGTGTGACCGCCCAGCTCCAGCAGCACCAGGGAGGCCCCCGCTCGGCGCACGGCCTCGGCGGTCCGCGCGTGGCGGGCCTGCTCATCGTCGGACATCGCAACCCCCGCTTGTGAATCCCGGGCCGGCATTCCCAGCGGGTGAAGCCTGGGGAGGTGGCCCGGCCTTCCTTGTAGCAGCCCGGCTGCCCCCCGCCCAAC
>NZ_RAVZ01000853.1 GCF_003611635.1 Corallococcus terminator
ATCCAGCCCAAGCAGCACACGCTGGAGTTCCTGCGCGAGGTGGCGCACCTGCGCGTCCGCACCAACACGTTCAGCTCGATTACGCGCGTGCGTCACCGCGCGGCGCAGGCGGTGCACCGCTTCTTCGACCAGGAGGGCTTCTTCTGGGTCAACACGCCCATCATCACCGCGAGCGACGCGGAGGGCGCCGGGCAGATGTTCCGAGTGTCCACGCTGGACGCCGTCAACCCGCCGCGCACGCCCGAGGGGAAGATCGACTGGCACAAGGACTTCTTCGGCAAGGAGGCGTACCTCACCGTCTCCGGCCAGCTCAACGTGGAGGCCTACGCCATGGCCATGTCGAAGGTGTACACCTTCGGCCCCACGTTCCGCGCGGAGAACTCCAACAC
>NZ_RAVZ01000854.1 GCF_003611635.1 Corallococcus terminator
TCGCGGAGGTCGAGCGGGCCCTGCGCGCGGGAGAGACCGAGAGCCCCCTCGTCCCGATGGTCGACACCGTCGGCGTGCTGCGCGTGCTGGACGCCGCCCGCGAGGAACTCGGCGTGTCCTACGGCGACCTCGAGAACCTCTGAGGAGGGCGACACATGTACTTCACCGACCGCGGCATCGAGGAACTGGTCACCCGGCGCGGCGAGGAGGAGGTCAGCCTGGAGTGGCTGGGCGAACGGCTCGCGACCTTCGTCGACCAGTTCCCCGACTTCGAGGTCGCGATCGACCGCTTCGCCACCTGGCTCGCCCGCGCCGACGACGAGGACGAGTAGGCCTCAGCTGCCCGCGAGGGTCCGCCAGAGCACCTCGACCGACGCGGCGTAGAAC
>NZ_RAVZ01000855.1 GCF_003611635.1 Corallococcus terminator
CGCCCAGGAGGAGCGCCCGAAGCTAGCGACGGCGCACGCCATCGCTCAGTATCTCCGCCCGCGCCTGTCGCACCTCACGCATGAGGAATTCCACGTCCTCTGCTTCAACTCCCGTAACGTGCTCGTCGCAGACGTCTGCGCGGCAAAGGGAGGCCTTGCCACCTGCGTTGTTGACCCTGCGTCCCTGTTTCGGCAGGTCCTCCAGGTGGCGACCGCAACGGCTCTCGTCTTCGCGCATAATCACCCGTCTGGGGCGCCGGAGCCGTCAATTCAAGACATCGGCCTGACGAAGCACCTTTGCGAGGGGGCGGACTACCTGAGCGTGCGCGTCCTCGACCACATCATCATTGGTGGCCGCGACTACGTTTCCTTCATGGAACAGGGGC
>NZ_RAVZ01000856.1 GCF_003611635.1 Corallococcus terminator
CTATTAGTTGTTGACTATTCATATGACTTTATCGCAGATGACGGCTTACTAACATGCGGTAAACCTGGACAAAATATTGAAGATTTTATTGTTTCTCGTATCAATGACTTTAATTATTATCAAGACCATATATTCTTTTTAATGGATTTACATTATTTACATGACATTCATCATCCTGAAAGTAAATTATTCCCACCACACAATATCGTAGATACAAGTGGTAGAGAATTATACGGTAAAGTAGGTAAATTATACGAAACAATTAAAGCGCAACCTAATGTACATTTCATTGATAAAACGCGCTATGATTCGTTCTTTGGTACCCCGCTTGATAGTTTATTGAGAGAAAGAAGTATTAATCAAGTCGAAATCGTTGGTGTATGTA
>NZ_RAVZ01000857.1 GCF_003611635.1 Corallococcus terminator
GTTAATAGTGTCGCAAATAGGGTACCGAATAACGCAAATTCGGCTGTAATGAAAATCCAAAAGCCAAGCTTATTTAATTCGCCTTCATGTGTGCGTGAATCAATAGTGTTTGTATCATGACTCATGACTTACAGCCTCCCTTTCTTTAATACGCGCTTCTCTTAATCTAGCTTCAGTTTCTGCAACTTCAGCAGCAGGGATATGATATCCGTGATCGATTTGGAAACTGCGATAAATCATAGTACCAAAAATACCGAATAAACAAATTAATGCTGGAATTACAGTTTCGAAAATTAAGAAGAAACCGCCGATAGTCATAAAGATACCAATCCAGAATCCAACAGGAGTATTGTTTGGCATATGAATGTCTTTGTAATTATGG
>NZ_RAVZ01000858.1 GCF_003611635.1 Corallococcus terminator
CCCCCAGGCCCCCGTCCGGGGTTGGCGGGTTGCTCGCTCCTGTAGGGATTTGGCGGCCCCCTGCTACCGGGTGGCCGCCAGCATGAATTCCGCCACCCGCTCCAGGGAGGTGGTGCGTTCGGCCTCCGCCGGGAAGCGCCGGAAGCCCTCGGGTGGCCCGTGCAGGATGAGCGGCTTGCCATAGCGCAGCGCCAGGACGGCCTCCGCCGCGGTGCCCGCGCCCCCCGGCAGTGCCACCAGGGCGTGCGGCGTCAGCACGTTGATGTGGTTGCGGCTCATGGGGTCCGTGCCCTGCTCCCCGCTGAGCGGCAGGTGGGTGTAGATGGGCAGCTCGATGTCCGGATTCGGGTAGCCGGCCCGGGGCTGGTACAGGCCCTCCG
>NZ_RAVZ01000859.1 GCF_003611635.1 Corallococcus terminator
CCAAAGGCCCGTTATCGAGGCACGCGCCGCAACCTCTTTGACCTCAGGCGACTCGCGGTCGTCCAAAACCTTGAGGTCGCAGCGCGCTACCAGCTCGCGGCGTGACCTAACCTGTTCGACGCTCTAGTGGGTTGTGGTAGTCCAGCGGGTGCTCCGGCCGGGCCGGCAGCAGCGGTTGACGGTGAGTGTCAACGTAGTTGTCGCGTGAAACAGGTCAAGCAGCTGCGGTCATTGTTGGAACGAGAGGGGTGAGGTTCGGGGAAGGGTTGAGCCGCACGGGGCCCGTGGGTGTCCAGTCGCGGGTG
>NZ_RAVZ01000085.1 GCF_003611635.1 Corallococcus terminator
GGAATACGAGCTAGCCTCCGGTCTCGTGGGCTCGGAGATGTGTATAGGAGACAGGGCCCGACGGGTCGGACTGGTTCACCGGATCATTCATCGCGAACGCGTAGGTGTTCGTGGTGGCCGCCGTGCGGGGAAGGAAGAGCGGATCCCGGCTCAGGAACCGGCCCAGGACAGGGTCGTAGATGCGAGCCCCCAGGTTCGCCAGGCCGAAGGCCGCGAGCGCATCCCCGCCGTTCCATTGCGCGGACGTGTAGAGGCTCGTGCCCGGCGTCGCCGTGCCGGACGAGCTGGCTTCGCCGAAGGGCTCGTAGTGCACCCGTTGCACGAAATCGCCGTTGCCGTCCATGAAGTGACGGCCGCCGCGCGACTCCCCGAACGGGTAGATCCAGCCTCCCTTGTGGCCCCTGCGGCTGGCGACGATGCCGCCCGCGCCCGGGATGTTGCGCGTGATGACGGACTCCACGGAGCCGTTCACCACCCGGTCCCGGCGCTCGAGCAGGTTGCCCATCTGCCACTCATGCCGTGCGTCGACGGCGTTCGCTCCCTGAAGGTCGATTTCGAACAGGGTGCCCAGCGCGCCATGGTGGAACGTGGCCTGACCGTTCAGGTCGGAGATGGAGCGCACGGCACCGGACGGGAAGTAGCTCAGCGAGCGCATCCCTCCGGGCGTGGGCTGGGACACGACGTTGCCCCGGGCATCATGGAGGACGTTGCAGAGCGTGCCCCCCAGGCCCCCGTTGCCGTAGCCGACGCGGCAGAGCTGATCGCGGTCGGTGGAGCGATAGCTGAGCGCGGCGTCCTTGTCGGCCGTCAGGTCGTTCTTCGTGAGGACGTTGCCGAGTGCGTCGTAGGTGAAGCCCCACCGGGACAGCGACAGCAGGCTGTTGGAGCGCACCGAGCCCGCGAGCCGCCCCAGCGCGTCGTAGGTGTGCGTGGTCGTGACGCCCGTGGCCAGGCCGTTGTCCAGCTCCACCCGCGACTTCTCACGGCCCATCGGATCATGACCCTGGCGGACGATGCGCCGGGACCCGACCGAGGAGGCGATGCTCGCTTCGCGCAGCATCCGCCGGCCCACGTCGGCGTAGACGGTGTAGGACTGGGTCGCTCCTCCGTGCAGGGCCTTGCGGACGCGCCCGAAGACATCAATCGCCTCCGCCAGGTACAGCTCCTGCTTGTCCGAGTACCGCACCTGGGTCAGCCGGTTCGCGGAGTCGTACTGATAGGTGGCGCCTTCATATTCGTAGTCGGTGTCGGGCAGATGGAAGCCCACCTCCGCGAGCGCGCCGTCCGCGCGGTAGCGCATCTTCTCCACGTAGGTGGTGCCCGTGCTGTCGATGAACGTGCGCGCGTTCGGCCGGCCCTGGGCGTCGTAGCTGTAATAGACATGGCCGGCTGGGGACGCCGTCCGTGCAAGCCGCCCCAGCACGTTCGTCGGCAGGACGAGGGACGTGGCGCTCACCCCGACGTCGTAGAAGTAGTCGTGCTCCGTCTCCGGCTCCACCACGCCGTTGGTCAGCTCCTCCTGGTGCTTGAGGCGGCTCAGGGCGTCGTACTGGGTGATCAGCCGGTGGTACGCGGCGGGCGAGCGGGTCGTGTCAATCCAGCTCACCTCCAGGGGATCGCCCCAGTGGCTGTACGTCGCGCTCTGCAGGGCGCCCTCGGGATCCTTCCATTCGATGGGCTGCCCGAAGGAGTCATACGTCCAGGTGGACTGCACCGGACTGCCCGGCGCGACCGGCTCCAGGAACCGGGTCATGCTGGTGAGGTGGCCCAGGCGATCATGGGTGAAGGTGGCGTGTTCCAGCCGCGCCGTGCCCTTCAGCGTCGAACGGGACAGCACGCGGCCGGCGGCCGTCATCGTGGCGGTCCTCGTCACACCCGCCTGCGCGCTGCCCGCGAGCAGGGAGGACGCGTCGCTGACGGACACCACCTCCTGGTTGTTCGCGTACGAGCGGGTGAAGCAGGTGGGGTAGCGCTCGGCGGCCTCGTCCGTCGTGCTGTCGAGGGTCTGGGGGCCATGGCCCTGGATGTTGCAGAGCGGCGTGCCGTCCGCGTTGAAGTAGGCCGTCGTCCCGTAGGTGGTCGCCGCCGCCTGCGAGGTGGGGTACGGGTCGGCCATGAACTTCACCCGGCCGAAGCTGTCGTAGGTGCGCTCGCCGAGGATCATCTTCTCGTAGGCGTAGTCCCCGCCCAGCTCCAGCACGGTGCGGCGCTCGCGGCCGAGCTCGTCCACGGAGGCCGTCGCGGTGCGGCCCGGGGCGGAGGCCTCGGTGCCGGGGATGACGGGCTCGTCGAAGACCTTGGCGACGATCCTCCGGCCGTTGGGGTCCGTGCCGGAGAAGCCCAGGTAGGCGGTCGTGGACATCACCCCGAGCGAGCCCCCGGGGGGCGTCAGGGTGGTGCGCACGGGCCGGCCGAAGCCGTCGTAGTCGGTGCCCTCCCGGGTCTGGTTCTCGTCGAGCGTGCTCAGCGCATCCAGGCTGATGGGGTCTCGCGTGGTGGTGCTGATGAGGGCCGGAAGTCCCGTGGCATCCGTGCGCTGCGACACCGGCATGAGCCCGAACGCATCATGGGTGAGGGTCTCGACACGCAGGGCGCCATCCTCGCGCTGACGGGTGACGCTGATGACGTTGCCCGTGAGGCTGTCGTAGGTGGCGTCGTAGAGGCGCACCGACCCCAGCAGGGCGCCGGTCTTCGTCTGGTAGCGGTCGCGGGTGTGGGAGGTAGGGCGGCCCGCGGAGACGCTGCCGGAGGCCAGGCCGTCGTAGGTCCAGGACTCGGAGGCGTACGTCAGGTACGGAGTCTTGTCGCAATACCAGTACCGCCGTGAGCGCAGGGCGTGGAGCATCCGGGGGCCGGTGCCCGTGGGCGTGGCGTATTGCGTTTCGATACAGATGTCGTCGTCGCTCTGGGCGAGGTCGTTCTTGTGGAAGACATTGAGGATGCGCCCCTGGTCATCGATGGCGCGCACCTCCGACGCGCTCTGCACGTTGTTGGTGGACGGCGGCGCGGCCTGGCCCCGCCACGAGCGGGTGGCGGACGCATGGAGGAAGCCGTGCGCCGAGCAGGTGAAGAAGTCCGTGGAGGAGCCCAGGGCCTCGTTCAACGACAGGGCGTAGCTGTACGGATAGACCATCTCCAGGCAGTCCGCGGCCGTCGTGCTGGCGCCCGGGGTCTCCTCGAAGACCTTCGAGGCCCAGTCGTAGTGCGTGGCACCCAGCCGGCGCGAGTCGGTGTTGACGTCGAGCCCGAGCAGCACCCAGGGGTCGGTGCCGAGGGCGCTGAACTTCGTGATGTCACGCACCTTTCCGGCCCGCAGGTAGCGATTGAAGCGGTCGTTCTTGGTGGTGACGTCCGCGGCGGTGAACTCCGGCAGCGGGTAGGTGTCCGTGAGGGTCGCGATGCCCTCGTAATTGATGACCGCCTTCAGGTACGGGCTCTGCTTGACGGTGGAGCGCAGGGCGACGGAGCGCTGATAGCCGGGCAGGGTGAAGGACTGGAGCAACGAATTGTATTTGAGCTCCGCGCCGCCATACGCGTAGCGCGTCGCGACCAGCGTGCCTCCCAGGCCCTGGGTTCCGGTGGTCTCCACCGACGTGGCGACGACCTCCGGGAAGGGCACCTGGTGCGCCATCAGCGTGTCCTCCTTCGCGGAGCGGTAGCCGATCGTCGTCCTGGCGCCGTAGCCGTTGTCCATCTGGACGAGTCGCCCCGCTTCGGGCTTGCCGGGCCGGCTGCCGCCGACGAGCTGGTACACGAACAGGCTGGAGCTGCCGAGCCCCACCACCTCCGGCATGCCGTCCCCGTCGAGGTCGTAGAGCCCCCGTTTCGTGAGGGATTCCCAGCCGTCACAGCGCTCCAGCTCCGTCGACAGGGTGAAGGCCGTGACCGAGCCATCCACTTCGATGCTCACGGGCGGGGCGAACCCGGCGCCGGTGCCCACGAAGACGAACCACTCGTCGGTGAACCTGTCCTTCTCGATGAAGTCGGGGATGCCGTCGCCCGTGAGGTCCCGTATGCCCATCTCGTGCGAGGCGTAGAACGTCGTGGTGCCGGGCGGACGCGGGTTGGGGACGAGGCAGGACTGCTCCTGGGTGCTCTTCTGGAGGCTGATGCTCGGCGGCCGCGAGACGGACGGCAGGGTCAGTTGGACCTTGCTGAAGCCACTGCCCGTGCCCAGGGAGACGGACTTCCCGTTCACGACCCGGTCGACGAGGGCATCGCCGTTGACGTCGACGAGGGTGCAGCTCATTCCTTGATAATCGAGGGAGCTCTCCGCGACCCACCAGAGGCCGACACCGCAGGGGGCCCCCGTCTGGAGGGTGATGGGGGATGAGAAGGGATTGATGCCTTCGTTGCTGTCCGTCAGGGCCAGGCCGGCGACGTTGATCACGGCCTCGATCTGGTTGCCGTTACCCGCGAGCGGCTGCAGGTGGTAGGCGCGCTTGGTGTTGATGGCGTGTCCTTCGCCGTCACCCTGCCTGGGCTCCGGCGGGGGATCGGGCTGCAGGACGACCCGGGACGAGTTGAAGACCAGGTCCGGAAAGCCATCGCCATTGAGGTCCTTCAGCTCCCATTCGGTGAACGTCTGCTCATTGTCGGCTTCGAGCAGCCCGTTCGCGTATTGCGCACCGCAGAAGCCGTTGTCCCAACCGTCGGGATAGTCCATCCATCGCACGCCGTTGAAGCGCCAGCAGGCGCCGCGTATCTGGTCCCGTCCGCTGGTGCGGCTGGCGAGGGGCAGGTAGTTGCCGCCAAGGGGGTGTCCCCGGGCGGCGAGGGTGCTGTAGAGGGCGCTGATGTTGTAGGTGCGCTGCAACCAGGTGATGCCGGAGGCTCCGGTTCCCGGGGTGTTCAGGTAGACGATCCACTTGCCGGCCTGCTTGCTGGCGTCGATGACATCCACGCGACCGTCGCCATTCACGTCGATGGCCTGTCGCCACGTCCGGTTGTAGTTGAGGGCGGTGGCATCGGTGGAGAAGCGGCCGAGCGCCGCGCTCTGGACCTCCCAGGGGCCGGTCGCGAAGGTGGTGTCCGCGAGCTGGGCGACGCCTGTCCCCGCGCCGAGCGTGGTGGTGCCGCCCGCGGCGGGGCGGTTGAGCGCCACCCACAGCTTGTCGTTCTTCTTGAAGACGACGTCAGGCCGTCCGTCGCCCGTCACGTCGGTCAGGCTCTGCCAGGTGACGAAGCCCGTTCCGCCGCCGGCCGGCGGATTGTAGAGGGTGTTCACGGTGGTGCCGGAGATCTGCCCGGTGTGCACGCCGGTCGGCTGCGCCACGGTCTGCGTCAGTTGGTACTTGAGCTTGTTGTCGGTCGTCGCGCTCCCGTAGCCGAAGCTCGCGACCGGCAGCGCGACGGAGGCCTCCGGGGTACCCTGCCGGCCCGACTGCTGCACGGCGCTCAGGCGCGGCTGTTTCGTGTCCGCGTCCGGCAGGTAGGTGAAGGAATAGCGGCTCAGCCGCGTGAGCCCGCTGGCACACGTCGCCCGGCTCCCCACGTCGAGCGTGCTCAGGGTGCGCAGCCGCGTCATCACGCGGTCCGCCATCATGGACAGGCGCAGGGGGGACGCCTCATTGGCGCCGTAGGTGAAGGTGAGCTCGTTCTTGTAACAGCCCTCCTGCGGGTGCTTGTTGTAGCGGACGTACCTCAGGTCCAGCGTGACGCCGCTGGCCCCGGTCGCCCCCGGCAGCGCGGGCGTGGAGAGTTCGTATTCGAGCTGGACGGGGTTCCCGTTGGTGCCGGTGATGGAGGTGAGCAGCCACAAGCCGACCCCGGTGAGGTCCGAGTGCTCGTGGAAGGTCCAGGTGCGGCCCTCGCCGTCGTACATCACCCAGGCGACGCCCTCCTGCTTGACCAAGAGGTCGGGCGCGTCCGTGCGCGCCACCCACGTGGTCCCCTTGGGCACCAAGTCGATCATCTGCCCCTGGAGTGACAGCAGGACCTGCTCCATCGCCACCGGCGCTTCGCCTCCCCAACCGTGCTTGGGCTTGCGGTTCGCGAAGGTGGTGTCCCGGCGGATGTACGTGAGCGGGATGTCCCAGCCCAGGCCTACCGCGCCCACGCCCCGGGAGCCGGACCCGATGGAGACCGGGACGGGCAGGCCGCCGCGTGCGTTGGGAAGGTCCAGCGGGATGGAGGCCGAAAAGCCTCCGGACGCATTCACGCTGCCCGGCTCCGTGCCGGTGTCCGAAGCGCGCCCTCCGTAGTGGCCGCCGGTGGGAGCGATCTGCCCCACAACCAGGCCCGGCCACATCGCCGTGACAAGACCCATGGCAAGACCCAGCCACGGGTTCCAAGACATCCTCTTCATGTGTGTACCCCCTCAGGTACGCCCTACACGTTCGCCGTTGCCGACGCCCCGGGGGCTCTGATAACTGAAAATCAGGATAATTGGAAGTCCCCGGGGTGAGACCCAGGGCCCCGCCCGCGCCAGCTTGCCTTCAGGACCCGCGAAAAGCAGTGTCTGGATTGAAATTTGTTTGTTCAATCCCCATTTCATGTGACGCCGTGAGTCCGGTGTCTTGGGTTATGTGTCGCTCGCAGGGCGCACTCCATTTTAAACCTGTGTTTAAGAGCCCTTCACGCGCTGGTTGTTGGTGCTCCGCGGACTCGGGGTGTATTTTTGTTCCAGCAAGACGCTCGCTCGCCCGGTCAGAAGCACTGGAGCGCGACAAGGAACACGGGCCGCAGCAAACCCCTCTTTCTTCAAGGCAATGACACCATGGCTGGAAGACGCTTCTGCCTCCCTCTCGGCAACGGCATCAAGATTCCGGCACTGGCGCTCTGTGCCTCTGTCCTCGTGGCTTGTTCAGACAACCCCTCCACCGAGAATGATGCCGGCGTCAAGATGGATGCCGGGAGTCAGACCGATGCCGGCACTTCCGATGATGCTGGGATTGCCGACGCGGGGACTTCTCTCACGAACAGTTGCCTGGGGCCTTCGAGCGCCAACGTGGCCAATGCGAGGTTGCCAGCGGGGTACTGTGCATGGACCTGGGCGACCGTTACGGATCCGCGAGGGTTGATTGTCGCTCCGAACGGAGACGTACTGGTGGTCGAGCGCCGCGCGGGTCGAGTCACCGCGCTCTACGATTCGAACGGTGACGGCGTTTCGGATGCGTCCGAACGGGCGACGCTGGTCGAGGTCAGCGGGCTCAACCATGGCATCACGCTGCGCGACGGATATCTCTATGCCTCCTCCGCGACGCGCGTCCTGCGTTGGCCGTTCGCGACCGGAACGAGAGCAGCGTTGAGCGGCCAGGAAGAAGTGGTGACCGGCATCCCTTCGGGCGGCGTCGCGGGCGGCCATGTCACCCGGACGATTGTCTTCGACGCCGAAGGCCGCCTCTACGTGAGCGTCGGTTCAGCCGCGAACGTGGACAGCGATTCGACGCGCGCTCGCATTCGTCGCTTCACCGCGGCCCAGGTTCAGGCAGGCAACGTGGCTTTCACGGACGGCGAGGTGTTCGCCGATGGCCTTCGGAACGAAGTGGGCCTGCGTTTCGACAGCCAGGGCCGGCTGTGGGGTGTGGAGAACGAGCGCGACAATCTCAACCGCGCCGACCTCGGGGGTGACATTCACACCGACAATCCCGCTGAAGAGCTGAACCTCTTCGCCGAAGCGGGACGGTTCTACGGCTACCCCTATTGCTTCAGTGAGTTCCTGCTTCCGGCGGGTGTGGGAATGGGCCCGAGGACGCAGTGGGCGGATCCGGGCTTCATGAATGATGGCACCCACTCCGATGCGTGGTGCCGCGACGTCAACAATGTGGTGCCTCCGATGTTGGTGATGCCCGCTCACGTTGCGCCGCTCGACATCATCTTCTACGACGGCGCGTCCTTCCCGCCCGAGGTGGTCGGCGACGCCTTCGTCAGCTTCCACGGTTCCTGGAATCGACAGCCCGCCCAGGGCTACGAGGTGGCGCGGGTGGTGTTCGAGAACGGGTTGCCGGTTCGCTACGAGCCGTTCTTCGAGTTCAACGGCACCGGCGACACCTCCGCGAGCTGGCCGCACCGGCCGGTGGGGTTGGGTGTGGGCCCCCATGGCGAGCTCTTTGTGAGCAGCGACGCGTCAGGCCGAATCATCGCAATCGGCTACCAGCGATAACCAGACGCCCCGCGCTCGATTCTCCCGGCCTCACTTCTTCGGGGGCGCCTCCACCCCCGAGAAGACCAGCACTTGTTCCGGGAGCCGGGCGCCGCGGATCTCGACCGCTGAGACGGCGCTGTTCAGCTCAGCGAGTTCGGCCGACGTGAAGCCCACGTCGGCCGCCCCGATATTCTCGAGCATGTGCGCCATCTGGGTCGTCCCCGGGATGGGGACGACCCAGGGCTTTTGGGCCATCAGCCAGGCCAGTGCGATTTGGGCGGGCGTGGCACGCTTCCGCTCCGCCCAGTGCTTGAGCCGTTCGATGAGGGCCAGGTTGTGCGGCAGGTTCTCGGGAGCGAAGCGGGGCTCGATGCCGCGAATGTCGCCTGGAGCAAAGCGCGTCTTCGCGTCGATGGCCCCCGTGAGGAACCCCACGCCGAGCGGACTCCATGGCACGAAGCCGATGCCCAGCTCCTGGCAGAGCGGGAGGATGACCGCTTCGGGGCCACGCCACAGCATTGAGTACTCGTTTTGAACGGCGCTCACGGGCAGCGCGGCATGAGCGCGGCGCAGCGTCTGCGGCCCCATTTCGCACAGGCCCCAGTGCAGGACCTTGCCCTGGGCCATCAGGTCCTTGATTGCCCCGGCGACGTCCTCGATGGGGACCGCCGGGTCGACCCGATGCTGGTAGAGCAGGTCGATACGGTTGGTGCGGAGGCGCTTGAGCATGCCCTCGACGACCCGCTGGATGTGTTCCGGGCGGCTGTTGAGGCCTGGGCGGCGCTCGCCTGTTTCAAGGTCGATGTTCCAGCCGAACTTGGTTGCGATGACGACCTTGTCTCGGAACGGGGCGACGCCCTCGCCAAGAATGCGCTCGACCTCATGAGGACCGTACGCCTCGGCTGCATCGAAGAAGGTGACGCCCCGGTCGAAGGCGGTCCGGATGATGTTGAGCATCTCGGGCCGGCTCGGAACCGTGGTCTGGTAGGTGCGGCTCATGTTCTGGACGCCGAGCCCGACGCTGGAGACCTCCAGCGAGCCCAGTCTTCGCCGTCCGAGCGCAGTGGGGACAGGGAGCCTGCTCGGCGCCGCTGGCTTCGCGGAGACCTGTGAGGCCGCACAGCCCAGGAGCGGTGTGGCAGCCAGGGCTCCCGCCGACAGCAGCAAGGTGCGGCGTCCCATCGTGTTCTTGCGTTCTGATGCCATAGGCAGTCGTTGCCTCAATGCAATGCGTTCAGGGGATTCGGGTCGTCGCGCACGTGTCAGCTCCGGGCGACGTCACGGCGGTCGTTACGCCTCGGGGATCGCGCGGCTGTAATTGGCGAGGGTGATGCTGTCGGGGTCCGGTCCGCCGCGGACCTCTGTATCGAGCGCGTCGATGGCGGCCACCTGCTCGCGTGTGAGTTCGAAGTCGAAGACGTCGAAGTTCTCGTCGATGCGGGCGGGCTTGACCGACTTCGGGATCGCCGAGCGGCCCTTCTGCAGGTGCCAGCGGAGCATCACCTGGGCGGCCGACTTGCCGTACTGGCGCGCAATCCCAAGCAGCGTCGGATCGTCGAAGGGGGTCTTCTCGCGGCCCCCGTAGGCGATGATGCCGCCGATGGGCGACCAGGCCTGGGTCGCGATCCCGTGCTTCTCGTGCACGCGCTGCAGTGCCGTCTGCTGGAAGTACGGATGCACTTCAATCTGGTTCACGGCGGGCACGACGGACGCTGCGCTCAGCAGGCGCTCGAGGTGCTCGGGCATGAAATTGCTCACGCCAATCGCACGCACCCTGCCGTCCGCAAGCAGCTTCTCGAGCGCCCGGTAGGCTTCGAGGGTGCGGTCGAATGCCGACGACAGCGGCTGATGCAGGAGCAGGAGGTCGAGCCGCTCGACTCCGAGCTTGCGGGCGCTCTTGTCGAACGCATGCAGTGTTGCTTCGTAGCCGTAGTCGTTGATCCAGACCTTCGTCTCGATGAACACCGCGTCGCGGGCGATGCCGGAGCGACGGATGCCTTCTCCGACTTCGCGCTCGTTGAAGTACGCGGCGGCGGTGTCGATCAGCCGGTAGCCGGTCCTGAGGGCTGCCTCGACGGCACCCACGGTCTCGGCCGGCGGGCTCTGGAAGACGCCAAGCCCGAGGGCCGGCATCTGTACGCCGTTGTTGAGGGGGATGGATGGGCTCTTCGTGCTCATGGTCCTGTCTTCCCCGCGCGTTCGTTGCGCGGTTGGCGGCGGGCCTCGACTCAAGGTTCCTCACCAACGCGAGGAATGTAGCGGTGTGGGTGGCACGGAATTAGAGGGCCGGAGGGCAAAGGGCTTTAAAGCTACGGTTTAAAATGGTCGCTGCTAAGACGCTGCCCTGTCGGAGCGTCGGCGCCTGGGGCGCGGAGCACCGGCGGGCGCCCCATCGGGTGCCCAAGTGGGCGCCTCTCAATGAAGACGAACCTCCTGCCGCACCTTCAGACGTTCCTCGTGGTGGCGCGCCTCAAGAGCTTCAGCGCCGCGGCGCGGGAACTGGGCGTCACGCCTGCGGCGGTGAGCCAGTCCGTCCGCCAACTCGAGGAGCAGCTGCGGGTGGTGCTCTTCACCCGCACCACCCGCAGCATGGCGCTCACCGATGCCGGGCGTCGACTGCTGGAGGGCGCAGGGCCAGGCCTCAGTCAGGCGCTTGCCTCCCTGCAAGAGGTCTCGGCTGGGCCAGGCGAGGCGGTGGGGCGGCTGAAGCTGACGGTGCCGGAGATTGCCGTGCCCTATGTCGTCACGCCGGTGCTGCCGGCCTTCCGTGCGCGCCACCCGCGGGTGGACGTGGAGGTCGTCGTCGAGAACCGATTCGTGGACATCGTCGCGGAGGGCTACGACGCGGGCGTGCGCCTGCACGAGGCCATTGAGCGCGACATGGTGCAGGTGCGCCTCACCGGGGCCTTCCGCTTCGTCGTGGTGGCTGCCCCTGCGTACCTGGAGAAGCACGGCACGCCCCAGAAGCCCGACGACCTGCTGCGCCACGAGTGCTTCACCATCCGCATCCCCTCGAGCGGGACGCTCTACGCCTGGGAGCTGGAGCGGGGAAAGAGGAACTGGCGGGTGCCGGTGCGCGGCGGTGTCGTCACCAACCACCGTGAGCTGACGCAGGCCCTGGTGGCGCAGGGACTGGGATTGGCCTACGCCTTCGAGCCAGCGGTGAAAGAGGCGCTGCGCACGGGGCGGCTGGTGCGTGTGCTCAAGGAGTACGCGCCCACCGTGCCCGGCTTCTTCCTCTACTTCCCCAGCCGCGCACAGCGCTCGGTACCGCTGCGGCTGTTCATTGAAGTGGCCAAGGAACTGGCCGCCAAGACGATGTGACTCCGCCGTGCCTCCACCGCTGGTTCAAGGCCGGGCTGCTGCCCCGGCCCGGCTGAGCCGGCGTCCCGTGTCCACGCAGGGGCTCAGGAGCCCACGATTTCGACGGTCAGGGGCAGGGCGAGGGGGAAGGGCACGGTGCCGATGCAGTTGATGCTGTACGTGCCGGTGAGGGTGGCGTGGATCTTCGCTCCCTCCTCCTTGCCGCCGGTCCCCTGGGTGACGTTGAGCTGGACGGAGCAGGACTCCTGCTGGCCCTGCTCACCTTCGGTCGGGAACGTCATGTCGCAGGAGCCCGGGTTCACCTTGAAGGTGGACTCGCCCGTCATCGCCCCGGTCAGGTCGCACTCCAGGCCGGTGATGGCGAAGCGCAGGTCGGTCTTGGAGTTGGCTTCCTCGCCCACGACGAGCGTGGCCGGGAACGGGTCGGTGGCCTCGGGGACCCCCGTCACGATGAGGCTCAGCAGGACGGGGTGGACGCCCGACACGTTGGAGCGCGTGTCCTTGAGCTCCGGCGTCGTGTCGTCGTCATTCCCGCCATCGCAGGCGGCGCAGAAGAGGCAGAGGGCGGCGGCGGACGTCAGGGCAAGCGTGCGGAACATGGGGTTCATCTTCTTTCCGTAACCGGAGGAAGTACATCGGGGCGCCTGTGTGGACGCGCTCCGTTCATTGATATTCAGACAGACCCGGCGCGCGGCAGCGCCCGGGCCCGGGCCAGGTCGCGGGCCAGCTCCGCCTCCCGTGTCTGTCGTTGGGCCGGGGTGGGAAAGGTGATGGCCGCCAGGGATTCGACCGCGGCCGTGGCGATGCGGTCCACGCCGTCGCGGGACACGACGCCCGCGTGGAAGGCCTCCACCGCCGCGCCCACATAGGTATCGAAGAAGTAGACGTGCTGGGCGCGCCATTCGTCGCGCTTCGCCTCGGGCGTGGCCACCACGTCGTGGATGAACACGGCGCGCACCGCCTGGGGTTGGGTGGCGCGCATCCGGGCGCCGAACTCCACATCCCCCTGGCCGCTGTCGCCCACGAAGACGAAGCCGTATTCAGGGAAGAGGCGGGAGTACTGCTCGAAGTTCTCGAACTTCTTCTGCGCGATGCGCGTGTTGCCCAAGAGGTGGAAGAAGCTGCCGGAGAGCATCACCGCCAGCGGGACGCCGCGCTCGCGCAGGGACTCCAGCGTGGCGTTTTCGATGAGGCCCAGCGGATCCTGCGGCCGCGCGCTCACGAAGGTGAGGTCGCCAGAGCGGCCCGGGATGATGCCCGGCCCCCGGTCCAGCTCCTCGTAGAACGCGAGCACGCCCGGGTACACCGTCTTGGACGGGTAGCGCTTGTCCACCCAGTTGGCGAAGAACGTGTCGTCGATGTCGCTCAGCACCTTGTTCTCACCGCTGGGGACGGCCTCCGCTTCGCGCTGGAAGTGGGCGAGCAGTTCCGCGCGCAGGGCCGGGTCGTCCACGTCGTCGAACACCAGATGGGGCAGGTCGTGGTATTCGCCGCCCGCGTCGAGCAGGTTCTTGAACGCGGTCAATTCCCGGCCCTTGAGCCCGAGGAACAGGTCGCGCAGCCGCCGCTCCGCCTGCGCGTGCGTGGCGCCCTTCTGGAGCGCGGTGGTCAGCGACGCGCGCACCGGCAGGGACAGCTCCGGCGCGCGGTGCGTGCACAAGAGGTCCAGCAGTTCGGTGTGGTGGTCCGGCCCCACCAGCCGGTCATCCAGGTCCGACAACAGGCGCACGAGGTCCACGTTGGACAGGAGGAAGTTCAGCTCCTCGCCGGTGGCCCCCCGCAGCAGGTCCAGGATGCGGCGCTCGTCGTCCCGGTCCGTATGGCCGGTCATGTCCTTGCGCAGCGCCTGGAGCTTCGTCGTCGCGATGGACAGATCCACTGGAACTCCCCCGGTCCGGGCCCGGCATGGACCCCTGGTCCGCGAAGCGTACACCGTGACATGCGCGGTGGTTCCTGCTTCCCTTCCGGGCATGACGGCGTCCTCCCCCTTCAAGCCCCTGGAACTGCGGCCCGACGAGGTCCATGTCTGGCTCGTCGAACCCGAGCGCATCGACGACCCGCGCCTCCTGGCGGCCTACCTGCCCCTGCTGGATGTGCAGGAGCGTGAGAAGCAGCGGCGCTTCCACTTCGAGCGCCACCAGCGCCAGTACCTCGTGTCGCACGCGCTGGTGCGTCTGACGCTGTCGCGCTACGCGCCCGTCGCGCCGGAGGCGTGGCGCTTCGTCCCCAACGAGTACGGCCGTCCCGCCATCGTCGGCCCGGAAGGGCAGTGGCTGCGCTTCAACCTGAGCCACACCGACGGCATGGCGCTCATCGCGGTGGGCCGTGACGTGGACCTGGGCGCGGACATCGAGGACGCGCAGCGGCCGGGGGAGACCGTGGAGATCGCGGACCACTACTTCGCCCGCACGGAGGTACAGGCCCTGCGCTCCCTGCCCAAGGAGCGCCAGCGGGCGCGCTTCTTCGAGTACTGGACCCTGAAGGAGGCGTACATCAAGGCGCGCGGCGCGGGCCTGTCCCTGCCGTTGGATCAGTTCGCGTTCGACCTGGTGCCGGGCCAGATGCCCGCCATCGCCTTCGACCCCCGGATGGGGGACGTGCCGGACGTGTGGCAGTTCGTGCAGCACCAGCCGTCCGAACGCCATCAGGCGGCGGTGGCCTTCCGCCGGCCCCGGGGTGGCGCGCTCACCGTGCGCTGGCAGCACACCGTGCCGCTCGCGGGGGACTCCCCGCCGAGCTTCGTGACCGTCTAGGAGTGTGGTGGGGTAACGGGCAAGGAGCTGGATTGGGCGCGAGCGTCGGACAATGGCCGCTCGGGCCGGTGGCGCGTGCAAGGTGCGCGGGGGGGCTGATGCGCAGGGCCGCCGAGCCTCGTGTGTGGCTCGACGGCGTGGAGCGCCAGTGGCATCTGGGCTGCCAGTGACTCCGGGCCTCAGGCTCCGCCCGAGGCGTCGTGGAGCTTCAGCACGTAGAGGAAGTCCGGGATGGTGAGTCCGCGCGCCACGACGAGCCCGTCACGCAGGATGATCGTCTCCTCCAGCGAGTCGTGGAAGCGCGCCAGGGGCGTGGTTTCCATCCGGCGATGGAACGCGACGGGCTCGTCGCTGAGCACCTCCCAGTACGCGCGGCGCGTCACCTCATCGGGCTCCGCGTTACCATCGAGCACCTCTCTCGGCGCCCCCGTGGCGAGGTCGAAGAAGCGCGTCTTCTGGTCATCCGAGCGGGTGACGAGCACGTCCCCTTCCATGGCCACCAGGAACGGCGGCGCGGGGTGCTGTACCTCGTACATGAGCCGCCCCGTGTCCGCTTCATACAGGCGCACCCGGTCGTCCAGTGTGCACACGGCCACCCGCAGGCCATCCTCGGAGAGCCTCGCGGCGATGACCGGCTCTTCGGAGACCTGGAGCACGCGCCGGAAACCCGCGGTCAGGTCGAAGAGCTCGAGCTCACCCGAGGCCCGTCCCACCGCGATGCGCGGCACGCGCGCGGCCGCCGTGTACGCCACCGCGGGCTTCATCAAGGCCTGCGTGTCGAGCACAAGCCGGCCCGTCTTCACGTCGTGCACCTGGAGCCGGGAGGGCTCTTCATGGCCCGACACGACGTAGGCGCCGTCCGGGGTGAACTCCACCATCGTGACAGGGGCCTCGGGGCCCTTGAGTGTGTGGAGCAACTGGCCGTCGGCCACGCGCCACACTCGCACCACGCCCAGCTCGAACGTCCCCGCGAGCAGCGTCGTGTCCGGGGAGAAGGTCATGACCTGCTTCATCGTCATCTTCCTGGACGCATCCCGTCCCTCCAGCGGCTTCCCGGTCAGCTCCATCCTCGGTGCGAGGCGTGCCAGGTCGAACAACTGGATGCCCCGTCGCCACCCGTCCTCCAGGTAGCTCGTGACGGGATAGGCGGCCAGCGCGTCGTTCCCGCTGAAGCGCCAGGCATGCAGGTTGGATGCATTGGCCTCGGGCGGTGGCTCGCGTACGTGGCCCTGGGCATCGATGACGAGCATGCCATCCATCCGCATCGCGACGGCCAGGGCTCCCTCGGCCCGTCCCCACAGGTGCTTCACGCGGTGCTGCTCGCAGAGGAGCCTGGGGGGAGTGGGCGCATCGAGCCGGCTCAGCAGCACACCGCCATCGACGGCCGTCAGCGCGAAGTGCTTCAGGTCCGGCGAGAAGGCCGCGCCGCGCTCGTGCCCGTCCGAGGAATAGGGACGCGACCACACCGAGGCGCCGTCCTTCACGTCCAGCACCTCCAGCCGGTCGTACCCCAAGAGGCCCAGCCGCGAGGTCCCCAGCCACTGCACGTGGGAGTAGCGCGAGCCCCCCTGGATGCCGCGCACCCGCTGCCAGGTCTTCGTCTCCGCCACGCCGACGTCGTCGAGGTCCGCCCACGCGAGCCACTCGCCGTCCGGGCTGAAGGCCACGGTGCTCACGGAGCGCTGCGCATCCAACCGCGCCACCTGCTCGCCCGTGGCCACTTCCCACACGCGCACCGTGTCGTCCGACGCGCCCGACACGAGCCAGCGTCCCGAGGGATGGAACGCCACGCTCAGCACGGACTGCTGGTGCCCCTTGAGCGTGCGGACCTTCTCACCCGTGTCCAGGTCATACAGGTGGATGAGCCAGCCGAGATTGGCCACCGCCAGCAGCGTGCCATCCGGGCTGAAGGCCACCGACGTCACCTGTCCCTCCTGACGGCGGAACAGGTGCAGGTGCTCTCCCGTCTCCACGTCCCAGACGCGCGCTTCATGCGCCCTGGAGCCCGAGGCCAGTTGCTTGCCATCCGGGCTCCACGAAATCCCGCGCACCTCCATCTCGTGGCCCTCCATCACCCGGAGTTGCTTGCCCGTCGCCACGTCCCAGACGTGGACGTTGTTACCGTCGGCGTGCGAGCCGTCGGAGTACGAGCCGGTGGCCAGCCGCGTCCCCGTCGCATCGAAGGCCGCGCACAACACCTGGGACTCGTGCCAGAGGTACACGTCGGCACCCTCCAGCGCGCCACGCAGCGGCAGGAGGGACTCCACCCAGGGCGCGCCGCCGGAGGACTCGCGCTGCCGTCGCCACCAGGCCGCGAGCTGGTGGAGGTGCGCCTCCGGGTCGTCCCAGGGGCCCTGGCCCGTGACGGAGAAGTGCCGCGCGGCGTCTGGCGCGTCGTACCAGCGCAGCCGGTTGTAGAGGCACTGGAAGAGTGCCTCGGGGTGCTCGCGCAGGAAGTCCGCGTCGAGGGTGACGGCCTTGCGCAGCACGCCGAGCGTCCGAGGCCCCACGGTGGGGCCGTCCTCGTGCAGCACGCGCGTGTTCGCGGGCGTCCGGGCGAGCGCGTCGTCGAGCGCGGCGAGCAGCCCGTCCACCCCTTCGGCGTCGATGAGGGCTTCGAGGGTGGAGAGCTCGGTAAGGGATGCGAGGTCTTGGTGCATGGGGGCCTTCGCCGCGAGGTGCGGGGGGGACGCATTCTCGCGGCGACCCTCCGCCGGCTTCAATGGGCGAGTGCCCGGCGCGTCGCAGAGCTGGTGAAGGAGTGGGCCCGGGCTCCGAGCGCTCACTGCCTCGGGACTACAGTCGCGGCAGACACGACAGGCCGGGGGACAGCCCCTAGGGGACGGCCGTCATCCAGCGCGTCAGGTCCTCACGCACGGCTTCCAATACCGGCTGCCCGTGCGTGCGGATGAAGAAGTGGCCCCCGTCGAACTGGCGGATGCGCACGTCGGCGGTGGACTCGTCGCGCCAGTGCTCGATGAGGTTCTGGCCCACGTGCTTGTCCGTCCTGCCGCCGTACACGGACAGCGGGATGTCCAGCTTCGCCGTGTCCTTGCCATCTCCGGACCACGCGAGCCCGAAGTCCGCGCGCAGCGTGGGGAGGATGAGCTCCAACAGCTCCTTGTGCTGGAGGACCTCCTCCGGCGTGCCATCGTAGTCGCGCAGCTTCGCGATGAAGCCCGTGTCATCCAACTGGTGGATGGGCTCCCGGTCGTTGTGGGACGGTGGCGGCGCGGCGGCCGCGATGAAGCCCAGGGGCCGGGGACCGCCCTGGGTGCGCAGCCTCCGGGCCACCTCCAGGCCGATGCGCGCGCCCATGCTGTAGCCGAACAGCGCGAAGGGCCGGTCCATCAGCGGCAGCAGCACCGGCATCAGCGCGTCCATCAGCTCCGGCAGCGCCTTGTAGGCCGGCTCCATCAGGCGCCGCTCGCGGCCGGGCAACTGCACCGCGCACAGCTCCACGCCCGCGGGCAGGGCATTGGCCCACGGCGTGTAGATGGCCGCGCTCCCGCCGGCGAAGGGCAGGCAGAACAGGCGCAGGCGAGGCTCCGGCAGCGGCTTGCGGGACGGAAACCAGCGATCAGGGGCGGAAGGACTCGGAGGGGGCGCGCTTCGCATGGGACGGCCGTCTATACCATGCGCCCCCGTCCGGGAACGGCTTCCCGCACCCGGCGTGGGGGCCGCCAGCCGCGGGCCGGGCATGCCCGGGGACACCGCCGTCCTGACAGGTAGGACGGTGATGTTTCACCGCCTGTTTTCACGGGTCGCATCCGGTGTGTTCTGGGTGGGAGCGGGCCTCCGGAAGGCCGCTCCGGCTGTGCTACCTTTCGCGCCCGTGAGCTACGCGCTTTCACATCTCCAGGTGTTGGAAGCCGAGTCCATCTTCATCATCCGGGAGGTCGCGGCGGAGCTGGACCGGCCGGTGCTGCTCTTCTCCGGGGGCAAGGACTCCGCGGTGATGCTGCACCTGGCGGTGAAGGCCTTCTGGCCGGCGCCGCTGCCGTTTCCCCTGCTGCACGTGGACACGGGGCACAACTTCCCGGAGGTCCTCCAGTATCGCGACGAACGCGTGGCGGAGCTGGGCGCGCGGCTCATCGTCGCGTCCGTGCAGGACGCCATCGACGCGGGGCGGGTGACGGAGGAGAAGGGCCCGCGCGCGTCGCGCAACCGCTTGCAGACGCAGCCCCTGCTGGAGGCCATCGAGCAGCACGGCTTCAACGCCGTCCTGGGTGGCGCCCGGCGGGATGAGGAGAAGGCCCGCGCGAAGGAGCGCGTGTATTCCTTCCGCGACGAGTTCGGCCAGTGGGACCCGAAGAACCAGCGGCCGGAGCTGTGGAGCCTCTACAACGGCCGCCACCGCCGGGGCGAACACCTGCGGGTGTTCCCGCTGTCCAACTGGACCGAACTGGACGTCTGGCAATACATCGAGCGGGAGGGCGTGGCGCTGCCGTCCCTGTACTCCTCGCACCGGCGCGAGGTGTTCCTCCGCGACGGGATGCTGATGGCGGCATCGCCCTTCCTGCCCACGCTGCCCGGCGAAACGGTGACGACGCAGGCCGTGCGCTTTCGCACCGTGGGCGACATGACGTGCACCGCGTGCGTGGCGTCCACCGCTTCCACGGTGGAGCAGGTCCTCGCGGAGCTGCTGGCGTCGCGGGTGACGGAGCGCGGGGCCAGCCGCGCCGACGACAGGTTCAGTGACACGGCGATGGAAGACCGCAAGCGCGAGGGGTACTTCTAGTGGAGCTGCTGAGGCTCGCGACCGCGGGCTCCGTGGATGACGGCAAGAGCACCCTCATCGGGCGGCTGCTGTTCGACACGAAGTCCCTCCGGGAGGATCAGCTCGCGGCGGTGGAGCGCACCAGCCACGCGCGGGGGGACGAGTACGTCAACCTGGCGCTGCACCTGGACGGGCTGAAGGCCGAGCGCGAGCAGGGCATCACCATCGACGTGGCGTACCGCTCCTTCGCCACGGCGAAGCGCAGGTTCATCATCGCGGACACGCCGGGACACTGGCAGTACACGCGCAACATGGTGACGGGCGCGTCCACGGCGGACCTGGCGCTCATCCTGGTGGATGCGCGCAAGGGCGTGCTGGAGCAGACGCGACGGCATGCGTTCATCGCGTCGCTCCTGCGCGTGCCGCACCTGGTGCTGTGCGTGAACAAGATGGACCTGGTGGACTACGACGCGGGCGTCTTCGAGCGCATCCGCGAGGAGTTCCGCCAGTTCTCCATGAAGCTGGACATGTCGGACCTGTCGTTCATCCCCATCTCCGCGCTGGGCGGGGACAACCTGGTGACGCGTTCGACGAAGATGCCCTGGTACCAGGGGGCCACGCTGCTGCACCACCTGGAGAACGTGCACATCGCGTCCGACCGCGACCTCATCCACCTGCGGTTCCCCGTGCAGGGCGTCATCCGGCCCGCGTCCGCGAAGAAGTTCCATGACTACCGCGCCTGCACCGGCCAGCTCCTGGGCGGCGTGATGCGGCCGGGCGACGAGGTGAGGGTGCTGCCGTCCGGCTTCACCACGCGCATCAAGGCGCTGGAGTTCGCGGGCAGGCCGGTGGCGGAGGCGTTCCCGCCCATGTCGGTGAGCGTGTTGCTGGAGGAGGAGCTGGATGTCAGCCGCGGCGACATGCTGTGCCGCCCGGGCAACCCGCCCACCGTGGGACAGGACATCGACGCGATGGTGTGCTGGCTGTCGGACCAGACGGTGCTCAATACCGGGGCGCGGCTGGCCATCAAGCACACCACCCGCGTGGCGCGCGCGCTGGTGAAGAAGCTGCACTACCGGCTGGACGTCAACACCCTGCACCGCGACGACCAGAGCCCCGGCCTGAAGCTCAACGAGGTGGGCCGCGTCACGCTGCGCACGACGGCGCCGCTCTTCTTCGACGCGTACCGGCGCAACCGAGGCACCGGTGGCTTCATCCTCATCGACGAAAACAGCAATGCCACCGTGGGCGCCGGGATGATCCACGGCCCCGCCGTGGAGAGGTAGGCCGACCATGCGACCACGTCCAGGCTTCATCCTCTGGTTCACCGGCATGTCCGGCGCGGGCAAGAGCACGCTGTCCTCGGAGGTGCTCCGCTGCCTCGCGCCCGTGCAGCGCGTGGAGCTGCTGGACGGGGATGAAGTCCGCACGCACCTGTCCCGCGGACTGGGATTCACCCGCGAGGACCGCGAGGAGAACGTCCGGCGCATCGGCTACGTGGCGCGCCTGTTGGCGAAGCACGAGGTGGGGGTCCTCACCGCCGCCATCTCCCCGTACCGGAGCTCCCGGGACGAGGTGCGCGCCCTGGCCACTGGGGCCGACATCCCGTTCCTGGAGGTGTACGTCCAAGCCCCACTGGACGTGCTCATCGCCCGGGACGTAAAGGGCCTCTACAAGAAGGCCCTGGCGGGGGAGGTTCCCCACTTCACCGGCGTGTCGGCTCCCTACGAACCGCCGGAATCGCCCGAGGTGGTCGTCCGTTCCGACGCTGAGACGGTGGCGTCGGGTGTGGGGCGCATCCTCAATGCATTGAGGGTGCGCGGACTGCTGGCCAATGCGGCCTGAGCAGATCCGCTGCGGACGGAATCAAACGTGTCAGAGGCATGGGATAGCATTCCCGTCTTCTCCTGATTCGTTTATCATCCACGCAATTTTGATTTCACCGGGACGGGTCTAATTCATGTATTTCGATGATATCGAGTACGTTGAGCTGTTCGTCGCCGACGTCTCGACCGCGTCCGGTTTCTACACGGGTAACCTGGGGTTCCGGCGGGTGGCGCAGGGCGGTCCGGAGACGGGGCTCGTGGGGCGGCGTTCCGTGCTGTTGCAGCAGGGGACGTTGCGGCTCCTGCTGACGCAGGGGCTGGAGGCGGGGGATGCCCCGTCCACGTTCGTCGAGCGACATGGGGACGGCGTCCGGGACATCGCGCTGCGCACGGCGGACGCGGTGGCGGCGTTCGGGCACGTCACGCAGCGCGGGGCCCAGCCGCTGCGCGAGCCGGTGGTGGGCAAGGACGGCGCGGGGCGGCGCATGCTCCAGGCGACGGTGGCGACGGTGGGCGACCTGGTCCACTCGTTCATCCAGTCCGATGCGCCGGTGGGCGCGTTCCTGCCGCCGGGCCTGGTGCCGAGCGAGGCGCCGGTGCTGCTGGACTCCGAGCCGCTCTCCGGCCTGGACCACCTGGCCATCTGCCTGGAGCCGGGCACGCTGGACGCGACGGTGCGCTTCTACGAGCACGTCTTCGGCTTCCGGCAGTCCCACGAGGAGGTGGTGCACACGGCCGCCAGCGGGATGAACTCCAAGGTGGTGCAGAGCCTGTCGGAGCGCATCTGCTTCCCGCTCCAGGAGCCGCTGTCCTCGGAGAACCCCGGCCAGATTGGCGAGTTCCTCCGCCGCAACGGGGGCCCGGGCGTGCAGCACCTGGCGTTCCTGACGCCGGACATCGTGGGGTGCGTGAGCCAGTTGCGGCAGGGCCTGTCGTTCCTGGAGATTCCGCCGGCGTACTACGAGCGGCTGGAGTCGCGGCTGGGCACGCTCGCGTTCGACCTGGAGCCCCTGCGCGAGCTGGGCATCCTGGTGGACCGGGACAAGTGGGGGACGCTGCTGCAGACCTTCACCCGGTCCTCGCATTCCCGCCAGACGCTGTTCTTCGAGGTCATCCAGCGCCAGGAAGCGCGCGGCTTCGGAGGGGCGAACATCCGCGCGCTGTTCGAGGCGGTGGAGCGCGACTACGCGCGGGCCCAGGCGTAGGCCGGGCTCACGCCCTGGAGTCCCATGCGTCCCCTGTGCCTGGACGAGTACGAGCAGCAGGCCCGCGCGAAGCTGCCCGCGGATGTCTTTGACTACGTGTGCGGTGGCAGTGATGACGAGTGCTCGCTGCGCGACAGCCGGCGGGCCTTCGAATCGTGGTGGCTGCGGCCCAACGTGCTGGTGGACGTGTCCCGCTGCGACACCTCCGTGAGCCTGCTGGGCACGACATTGAAGCACCCGCTGGGTGTGGCGCCCATGGCCTACCAGTGCCTGGCGCATCCGGACGGCGAGGAGGCCACCGCGCGCGCCGCCGGGGCCCACGGCGGGTTGATGGTGGTGAGCACCATGGCCAGCCGCTCGCTGGAGGACGTGGCCCGCGTGGCCTCCGGGCCGCTCTGGTTCCAGGTGTATTGCTTCCGCGAGCGCGCGGTGACGACGGCGCTGATCCGCCGCGCGGAGGCCGCGGGCTACCGGGCGCTGGTGCTCACGGTGGACACGCCCCGGCTGGGACGGCGCATGCGGGATGTGCGCAGCGGCTTCGGCCTGCCGGCCCACGTGCGCGCGGCCAACTTCGACACCGGCGTGAGCCAGGCGCTGGCCACGCGCGCGCCGGGTGAGTCGGGCATCGCGGCCCACGCGGCGCGGGACTTCGACGCGTCGCTGACGTGGGAGTCGGTGGCGTGGGTGCGTTCGGTGTCCCGGCTGCCGGTGGTCCTCAAGGGCGTGCTGACGGCGGAGGACGCGGAGCGCGCGGTGGCGGCGGGCGTGGACGGCCTCATCGTGTCCAACCACGGCGGCCGGCAGTTGGACGGGGCCCTGCCTCCGCTGGAGGCGCTGCCGGAGGTGGTGGCGGCGGTGCGCGGCCGGTGCGAGGTGCTGGTGGACGGCGGCATCCGCCGGGGCACGGACGTGCTCAAGGCGCTGGCGCTGGGCGCGAAGGCGGTGCTGGTGGGGCGCCCGGTGTACTGGGGGCTCGCGGCAGGCGGGGAGGAGGGCGTGGGACATCTGCTCTCCCTGCTGCGCGAGGAGCTGGAGCTGGCCCTGGCGCTCTCCGGGCGGCCCACGCTCGCGTCGCTGGATGCTTCCGTGTTGCGGCGCCGCGCGCCCTGACGCGTTGGGTAGCGGGGCTTTTCGGTTAGGCTTTCACCCCGGAGGGGGTCCGCCTTGCCGATGCTCGTCTACAACCCAGGGCAGCCGGATGAGCTGTCCTATCCGCTGGGGGACGCGCCCCTCACCATCGGCCGCGCCGATGATCAGGTCATCTGCATTCCCCACCGCAGCCTGTCGCGCCAGCACGCCCGCATCGAGCGCACCGACGGACGCTTCTTCGTCACCGACCTCCAGAGCAAGAACGGCACCTTCGTCAACGGCGAGCAGATCCGCCGCAAGGAGCTGCGCCCCGGTGACACGCTGACCCTGGGCGAGCTCGTCTTCCTGCTCACCCGCGACGCGCCCCCGGCCGTGGCGCCGGGCACCCCGGGGGAGGCCTCCTCCGACGAGCCCCGTCCCCAGCTCACGCGCGCGCTCACCCGCGTGCCGTTGAAGACGCTGGTGCAGGCGGTGCCCGGTCCGGAGCAGTCCGCGTCGGAGGCGGCGATCGCGGCCACCCGCGCACGGGAGCGGCTGCGCATCCTCCAGGAGGTGGCCAAGCTGCTGTCCGTCACGGACGACTTCGACACGCTCCTGGGCAAGGTGTTGGACCTCGCCTTCCAAATCCTCCACGTGGACCGGGGCGTCATCCTGCTCCTGGATGAGCAGAGCGGGAAGCTGGAGCCGCGCGTGTCGAAGACGGCGGAGGGCACGCCCGTGCGCGGGCCCATCTTCAGCCAGAACATCGTGGACTTCGTCCTGCGCCGCAGCGTGGCCGCGCTGTTCTCCGACGCGGTGAACGACCCGCGCCTGGACGCGGCCGAATCCATCATCTTCAGCTCCATCCGCGCGTCCATGTGCGTGCCGCTCAAGCCCCGGGACGAAGTGATGGGCGTGCTGTACGTGGACAACCTCTCCACGCCCAACCGCTTCTCCGAGGACGACCTGGACTTCCTCGTCGCGTTCGCGGGACAGGCGGCGCTCGCGCTGGAGAATGCCCGGCTCTACCGCCGCATCGAGCAGGAGACGGTGCAGCGCATGCAGCTCATCATGGACGCGAAGCTGGCCTCGCTCGCGTCGATGGTGGGCGGCATGGCGCATGAGTTGCGCAACCCGCTCAACTTCATCAGCAACTTCGCCGGCCTGTCGGTGGGCCTCACGGAGGACCTGGCCCAGGTGATGGCGCCCCAGCGCGAGAAGCTGGACGCTGCCTCCGTGCGCGACGTGGACGAAGCCCTGGACTGCCTGCGCACCAACGCGAAGAAGATCAACGAGCACGGCCGGCGCGCGGATTCGCTCATCCAGGGAATGCTTCAGCACGCGAGGCGCTCACCCGGGCCTCGCGAAGCGGTGGACCTGAACGCGCTGGTCGCTGAGAGCATCGCCCTGGGGCAGGGCGGCGTGCGCGGCCAGCCCATGCCCGTCCGGCTGGACGCGGAGTACGACCCTGCCGTGGCGAGCGTGGAGCTGGTGCGCGCGGATGTGGGCCGCGTCATCATCAACGTCGTGGACAACGCGCTCTACGCCATGCGCCAGAAGTGGGCCGCACAGGGGGTGGGGTATGTGCCGGTGCTCAAGGTCCGTACCCTGGCCCGGCCGGAGCAGGTGGAGGTGCGTTTGCGCGACAATGGTCCGGGCATCCCCACGGCGAGCGCGCAGAGAATCTTCGACCCCTTCTTCACGACGAAGCCCCCGGGGCAGGGGACGGGGCTGGGGTTGTCACTCAGCCATGACATCATCGTGCAGGGACACCAGGGCACCTTCCGCATGGAGACGGTGCCGGGTGAGTTCACGGAGTTCGTCATCACCCTGCCTCGGCGGGGGGGACAGGTCGTCCGGCTGGCGCCCTCGCAGGGGGCCGGCGCGGCACGCGGTTGAGACGCGGTGGGCAACAGTGCGTGGCACGGGAGCGCGATGAAGAACCCCATGGATCCCAACCTGCTGGAGGCCTTCGAGGGCCGCTACGAGCTCCTGTCGGAGCTGGGGGAAGGTGGCTTCGGCCGCGTCTACAAGGCCCGGCAGGTGACCACCGGCCAGAACGTGGCGGTGAAGCTCTTGCGGCTGACGGAGGGCGCGACGCCGGAGTCGGTGGAGCGCCGCAGCGCGCGCTTCGAGCGGGAGATGAAGCTGTGCGCGCAGATGCACCACCCGAACATCGTGCGGCTCATCGACTCCGGGCGGGCGCAGGGCGGCGCCGTCTACTCCATCTTCGAGTTCGTGCCCGGCAAGAACCTGGCGCAGGTGCTCGCGGAGGAGGGCGTGTTGGATCCGGTGGAGGTGCGCCACCTGATGCTGCAACTGCTGGATGCGCTGGCGTGCGCGCACGCGCAGAACGTGGTGCACCGCGACCTGAAGCCCGCGAACATCATGGTCGTGCCCACCGGCGCGCGCCGCAACGCGCTGGTGCTGGATTTCGGCATCGGGTCGGTGACGGATGAGCTGACGCGCGCGGAGCCGCAGCCGCGCATCACCTCCACCAACGAATCGCTGGGCACGCCGTCGTACGCGGCGCCGGAGCAGCTTCGCGGCCAGGCGCCCACGCCGCGCTCGGACCTGTACGCCTGGGGGCTGGTGTTCCTGGAGTGCCTCACCGGCAAGCGTGTCTTCGAGGGCGCCACCGTCGCGGAGGTCATCTTCCAGCAGCTTTCCTCGGAGCCGGTGCCCCTCCCCGCGTTCCTCGCGGCGCACCCGGTGGGCAAGCTGCTCCAGCGCGCCACGGCCAAGGACCCCGCGCAGCGCACCGTCTCCGCGGAGGTGCTGCTGCGCCAGTTGGAGGCGGTGGACCTGTCCAACCTGCCGCGCCGGGCCGCGCCCGTGCGCATCCAGCCCGCGTCCCCCAACGCGGAGACGGCGACGGTGGAGCTGAGCAGCCGCACGCCCAACGCCCTGTCCACGCGCGCGCGACGGTGGGCGGAAGGCGAGCGCCGGCAGCTCACGGTGGTGTGCTGCACGCTGTCCGCCACGGCGACGGCGCCGGGCCCGGTGGACATCGAGGAACTGGACCATGTGCTGGGTGCCCAGCAGGAGGTCTGCATCGAGATCGCCCGGCGCTACAACGGCCACATCGCCAGCGCGCTGGGCGACATCGTCCTCTTCTACTTCGGCTATCCGGCGGCGCGGGAGGACGACGCCCGCCGCGCGGCGCAGGCGGCGCTGGACATGGTGGCCGAGGTGCAGCGCCGGGGCCGCGCGATTGAATCCGAGCGCGGCACGCGGGTGGAGATCCGCGTGGGCCTGCACACGGGCCTCGTGGTGTCGCGCGAGCAGAGGGATCCCACGCTGTCCGGCCTGGGCTTCGTGGTGGGTACCACGCCGAAGCTGGCCTTCCGCCTGAGCACGTCCGCGCCCCCGGGCGCCATCCTCCTCACCGGCGACACGCAGCAGCTCGTGCGCAAGCACTTCCCGCTGGAGCCCGGGCCCACGCCCGTCCACGACCTGCTGCCCCCCGGCCTGGAGACGTTCGTGCTCCAGGGCGCGGACGCGACGTGGAGCGGCACGGAGGTCGCGCTCTCGCTGGTGGGCCGCGCCCGGGAGTTGGATCTGCTCCTGTCGCGCTGGGAGCAGGTGCGCACGGGGCAGGGGCAGGCGGTGCTCGTCACCGGCGAGCCAGGCATCGGCAAGTCGCGCCTCACGCGCGAGCTGGGCGACAAGCTGGGCGTGGATCCCCACACGTGGCTGGAGGCCCGCTGCACGGCGGACAGCTCCAGCCAGGCGTACTTCCCGGTGGTGGACCTGCTCACGCGGATGGTGGACCCGAACCGGGACCTGTCGCCCGAGGGCCGGCTGAAGGGCCTGGAGGCGCTGCTGTCCGGCTACAGCTTCGACCTGGCGGAGGCGATGCCGCTGTTCGCGCCGCTGTTGTCCCTGCCGCTGCCGCCGGAGCGCTGGGCCCCGCTGGACGTGTCGCCGCTGAAGCACCGGGAGCTGACGCGCAACGCGCTGCTCGCGTTCCTCGCCGCGCTTTCGGAGCGTCAGCCGGTGGTGCTGGCGCTGGAAGACCTGCACTGGGCGGACCCGTCCACGCTGGAGCTGCTGAAGGAGCTGGTGGCGGAGGTGTCGTCGTCGCGCCTGTTCGCGGTGTTCAGCGCGCGTCCGGAGTTCGAGCCGCCCTGGCCCTCGTCGTCGGTGATGCAGGTGCAACTGGGCGCCCTCGCGCGCGCGGAGGTGGAGCGACTGGCCGCCGCCGCGGCGGGCGGTCCGCTCTCCGCCGAGGCGCTGGAGGAGATTGTCTCGCGCACGGACGGCATCCCGCTGTTCATCGAGGAGCTGGTGCGCGCGCTGCTGGAGTCCGGCGCGCTGGTGCAGCGCGAGGGCCGCTTCGCGCTGGAGGTGGGCAAGGGCAGCCCCGTGGTGCCGGGCACGCTGCGCGATCTGCTCGTCGCGCGGTTGGACCGGCTGGGCCGCAGCAAGGAGACGGCGCAGGTGGCGTCGGTGCTGGGCCGCGAGCTGTCGCATGAGCTCTTGCGCCACCTCAGCCCGCTGACGCCCGAGGCGCTGGACGCGGACCTGGAGCGGCTGGTGGGCGCGGGCCTGCTGCACCGCAAGCGTCGGCCCAAGGGGCCCGTGTACCTCTTCAAGCATGCGCTGGTGCGCGACGCGGCCTACGACTCCATGCTCAAGCGGCACCGGCAGCAGGTGCACGGGAAGGCGGCGGCGGCGCTGGAGGAGCACTTCCCGGAGGTGGTGAACGAGCGGCCGGACCTGCTCGCGCACCACTTCGCGAGCGCCAACCTCAAGCGCAAGGCCATCGTCTACGCGCAGAAGGCCGCCTTCGCCGCGCTCATCCGCTCCGCCTACGTGGAGGTCATCCTGTTCTCGCGGCTGGGCCTGTCGTGGCTGGACGCGATTGACGACCCGTTGGAGCGCGCGCAGTTGGAGCTGGGCCTCAACGGCGTGCTCGCGCCCGCGCTGATGTCCACGCAGGGCTGGCGCTCGCAGGACCTGCGCAACGTGGCGGAGCGGTCGCTGGAGCTGCTCTTCACCGTGGGGGAGAGCCCGTACGCGGCCCCGACGCTGTGGGTGCTGTCCATCTACTACCACCTGGGCGGCGACCAGCGCCGGGTGCGCGGCCTGTTGGACCGGTTGGTGGCGCTGGCGCAGGCGTCCGGGGACGCGGGGCAGGAGGCGGTGGCGCTCACCATCCTCTCCAACATCGAGCTGTTGGAAGGCCGCCTGGGCGAGGCCAAGGCGAAGGCGGACCGGTGTGTCGCGCTGTTCGACCCCGTCGCGCACCGGATGCACCGCATCCTCTACGGGCAGGACACGCGCGTGGGCGGTGAGGTGGTGCTGTGCCGGACGCTGTGGCTGCTGGGCTTCGCGGACCAGGCGAAGGCGCACGGCGAGGCGGCGGTGGCGTGGGGGCGGGAGCTGAACCACGGCACCAGCATCGGCCTGTCGTTCATCTACCTGCTGCTCATGGCGCAGGAGCACGGCGACCGCACGGAGGTGACGCGGCTCATCTCGCAGCACGCGGAGCTGTCGCACCGCTACGGGCTCGTGGAGCAGTCCGCGTACGTGGGCATCCTGCGCGGCTGGGCGGCGAAGGACCTGGAGGCGATGCGGCGCAGCGTGGCGATGCGCGAGGCGTTCGGCACGGAGATGGATCAGCCGGCGTACTACGGCATGCTCGCGGAGCTGGAGCTGGAGCTGGGCCACGTGGACGCGGCGCTCGCTTCGGTGGAGCGCGGACGCGAGCGCGCGCGGGCCCTGGGTGAGGGCTACCACGAGTCCAGGATGCTGCGGGTCAAGGGCCGGGTGCTGCTCGTGCGCGATGGGGGCACGGCCCTGTCCGCGGAGGCGTGCTTCCGGCAGGCGGCGGAAGTGGCTCACGCGCAGGGCGCGCGGATGCTGGAGTTGCAGGCCGTCACCGCGCTGGCGCGCCTACTCCAGACGTCGGGTCGGCAGGAAGAAGCGCGGCAGCGGCTCCAGATAATCTACAGTACCTTCACCGAGGGGCTGGGAACGCCGCCTGTCGCGGAGGCCCGCGCGCTGCTGGAGGCGCTGGGAGGAGATTGCTGACATGAGCAAGAAGAAGCCGGAGTCGAAGGCCGCGCCCACCAAGGCACGCCCCGTGGCGCGCAAGCCGTCCTCGTCGGGTCTGGGTGCGAGGGCCACGGTGAATGACTGGCAGTCGGTGTGGATGCGCGCCGTCGCCCTGGCGTGGAAGGAGCCTTCCTTCGAGAAGGCCCTGCAGGCCGACCCCCGTCAGGCGCTCAAGGAGCGCTTCGACTTCGAGCTGCCCGCCGGCATCCAGCTCAAGGTCGTCCCCGCCACCGGCGCGGACGCGGTCGCCTCCAACGAATGGAAGCTCGGCAGCGCGGAGGTGGAGCTGCCCCTGCCGAAGAAGCCGGCCAACGTGGCGGACCATGCCGTCGCCCTGTCCAGCCTCACGGACACGTACAACCGTTCGCACTGCTGCGGCAGCCCCTGCTGCTGAGCCCGGCCCGGCGCCCGCGTCCCCTGGCCCCTTGAATGGCTCAGGGGGCCGGCGTCGAGCCTCCGGACACCGCGAAGGCGCCCACGGACGCCTCCGCGAAGCCGTCCACCCCGGCCACGCGCTGGAACAGGTCCGGGTCGCTGCGTCCCAGCGCATAGGGCCGCAAGCCCAGCGCGGTGGACACCAGGTAGAGCGTCTGCACCAGCGCTCCGGTGTCCTGCAACACCAGCGAGTACGCCAGCGTTTCGTACTTCCACGCGAGCCGGGGCACGCGCGCGGCCACCACCATCAGCACCTCCGGCCTGTCGAAGGGCTCCACCGGCGAGCGCGCTTCGTCCAGCAGCGCCTGGAACTCCTGCGTGGGGCCGCTCAGCTTCTCCAGCCGGTGGCCCAGCGGATCGTAGTGGTACACGCCCGGGGGCAGGCCCTGGCACTCGCCGACGAGCGGGTACAGCTCCAGCGCGTACGCCGCGCCCGCGCTGGGGTAGGGCCGGTCGGTGATGTCGCCGTCGAGCGTGCTCCTCACGTCGCGCACGCGCGCGGCGCGATACAGCATCTCCCCCAACTGCCGCACCGTGAGCGGGGTGGCGCCCCGGCCCCGGAGGCTGCGCCGGTTCTCCAGCACCTCGGTGAAGGACATGTCCTTGGTGCGCAGCGCCTCCATGTCCGGGCGGTACAGCTCCACCGACTCCTGCGCGACGGACGGCTTGAGGGCGGGTGGGT
>NZ_RAVZ01000860.1 GCF_003611635.1 Corallococcus terminator
ACTGGCAGACCATCCAGTTCGCCGACCTCAACGGTGATGGGAGGGCGGACGTCTGCGGGCGCGGCTCCTCTGGATTGGCGTGCGCTCTCTCCAATGGCGCCTCCTTCGGCCCGACTTCCACCTGGAGCACAGCCTACAGCGACATCAACGGATGGTACGCCAATGCCTCAAACTGGCAGACCATCCAGTTCGCCGACCTCAACGGTGATGGGAGGGCGGACGTCTGCGGGCGCGGCTCCTCTGGATTGGCGTGCGCTCTCTCCAATGGCGCCTCCTTCGGCCCGACTTCCACCTGGAG
>NZ_RAVZ01000861.1 GCF_003611635.1 Corallococcus terminator
GGTTGCCTCCTCTTCGGGGCGGTTGGCTGGCGTCACGGCGCAGGCCACCACGAGTTCGGTATCGAGGTCGATGCCGACGTGCTGCTTGTAGCCATTGAAGCGCTTGCTCTTGCTCTTGCGCCCGTGGTGGGCGTGATCCGCTTTCGTGGACAGGTTGACTATGCCGCTGCCCGTTCGAACTCGGCCGGCGCAGCGTAACCGATTGCCGAGTGCATGCGTTGCTGGTTGTAGAAGACCTCGATGTAGTCGAACAG
>NZ_RAVZ01000862.1 GCF_003611635.1 Corallococcus terminator
GCTCCATCGAAGCGCTCGCGCAGGTGCGCGAACAGGACCTCGAGCCGCGCTCCGAAGGCGGCGTTCAGATTCGACAAGGCGTGGCGGCCGACAGGCGCATCTCCATCGAAGACGCCGACATGCGCCATGGGCATGATCCGCTTGAGTGGACACCAACGAAGAGGCGGATACGGTGTCCGACATGGTGGAAGTGAAGAAGGAGCGCCGTCCCCGGCGCAGCTACACGGAAGAGTTCAAGGCCGGGGCTGTCCGGC
>NZ_RAVZ01000863.1 GCF_003611635.1 Corallococcus terminator
CCATCCCCTCCACCATCGACTCCAGGTACTCGCGCAGCTCTCTGTCCAGCTTGCGCATCTGTGCAGGGGTCATGACCTCGACGTAGATCATGCCCCTCGACTCGACGCAACTGACTGAGTAGTACTAGAGCGCCGATCAGGTTTCCGCCCGAGGAAAGTCGAATACTTACGAGCGCGATCGACGTGGGCTGTCGCCGCGTGATCAGGTCGCCACCTCTCGGAGGTGGCTCATGGAGCGCTGGAAGCCGACT
>NZ_RAVZ01000086.1 GCF_003611635.1 Corallococcus terminator
GGGCTCCGGGGGGACGCTGGTAGAGGGCCTGGAAGACGGCGTTGAAGCGCCGGACGCTGCCGAAGCCGGAGGCCAGGGCGACCTCGGCCATGGACAGGTGCGTTTCGTGGAGGAGCTGGCGGGCGAAGAGGACGCGGCGCGTCTGCGCCACGGCGACGGGCGAGGCGCCCAGGTGTTGCTGGAACAGCCGCCGCAGTTGGCGGTCGCCGACGCCCAGCCGGGCCGCCAGCGCTTCGACGTTGCCGTCGTCGGCGTCGAGCAGCCCGTCGGCGATGAGGGCCAGGGCGCGGGAGACGGTGACGGAGGTGCCGCGCCAGGGGGCGAGCGTGGGGGACGTCTCCGGCCGGCAGCGAAGGCAGGGACGGAAGCCCGCCTCATGGGCCGCGGCGGCGGTGGGATAGAAGGCGCAGTTCTCGAAGCGGGGCGCGCGCGCCGGGCAGACGGGGCGGCAGTAGATGCGCGTCGTCCTCACCGCCGTGAAGAAGCGCCCGTCGAAGCGGGCGTCCCGCGTCGTCAGCGCGCGGTAACAGGCGGCGGGGTCCAGGCCGTTCATGGGATGAAGTTCCCACGCCGGGCCCTGGCTGTCTGGCCGTTTTCGGACGTGGACGTGGGGCGCCTGACGAAAGGGCGCTTCAGCCCCGCGCCGTCACGGGGCGAGCTGCGTCGTGGAGGTCCGCAGGGAGGGCTCCGTGCGCCTCGCCAGGGAGGAGACGACCTTGCTGTCGCCCACCTCCAGCACCTGGGTGATTCCCATGCCCACGAGCGACTGGACACACTGCATCCAGAGGACCGGGGCGACGAGCTGATCCACCATGGACCGGCGGATGCAGACCAGGGTCTTCACGGTTCGGGCCGTGGTGTTGAGGACCACCGGATACCGGGGCATGCGAAGCGGGATGCTGGCCACCACCGCGCGCCACTCCTCCAGGATTCGACCCATGAGCGGGGAATGGAAGGCCTGGCTGACCTGGAGCCGCACGCACTCCCGGGCGCCCGCGGGCAGGGCGCGCTGCTGGAAGCGCTCCAGGGCGGATGGGCTTCCCGACAGGACGAACTGGCCCGGGCTGTTGTGGAGGGCCACCACGAGCACGTCGTCCCGCTTCACCGCCTCACAGAGCTCCTGGACGCGCGGCGCATCGAGCCCCATGACCGCGAGCATTCCCCCGGGTTCCGTGACACGGGCCATCAGCTCTCCGCGCTTGTGGACCGCCCGGACCGCCGCGGCGAGCGTCAGGCTGCCGGCCGCGACCAGGGCCGAGAACTCCCCCACGCTGTGTCCCGCGACCGCGGCGGGGTGGAGCCCCTGCTCCTCCAGCATGGCAAGACATGCGACACTGCATGTGACAATGGCGGGCTGGGCATTCTGCGTGGCTGTGAGCCTTTCCAGCGGCCCTTCCAGGCACAGCCGGGTGAGATCGATACCCACGGCTTCGGAGGCCTCTTCGAACGCCCGTCGCGCGGCCTGGGAACGCTCGAGCTGCTGCTGGCCCATGCCGACCCGTTGGGAGCCTTGTCCTGGAAAAATCCACGCTGAAGCGTCGTTCATGCTCAAGTCGGTCCAGTCCTGCTGGGTAGTGACCTACCTCACTCCCCGTAAATACCGGACCTTGCGGGACTCGTACAATATGTGTAGAATGATACGGTGTCCATGCATCAGCCGTGACGGAGCGTGAAGGTGGGGCGCAGGGACCGGGCGAGTAGTGCGCGACAGAACCCATACATCTCCTTGCGGAAGCCAGACGAGGCCTGATCTCGCTCTGGTGATGAAAGAGTCATGCCGGACACATGTTTCAGGCCGATTGCCATTGTGGGCCTTGGGAATGTCTTTCCCAAGGCGACGGGTGTCGAGGCCTTCTGGGAGCAGTTGCTGGGGGGACGCACCGCCATTCGTGATCTGGGGGAAACCCAGGCGCTTCCTGGCTGGTATTACGACGCGGACCCCGAGACTCCCGACCGGACCTACTGCAAGCACGCCGCGCTGCTGGAGGATCTGAAGCTCGACTACCGCAAGTATCGGATCCCGCCCAAGACGTTCCAGGACATGCACAGGACGCAGTTGGCGTTCCTGGATGCGACCTCGCAAGCGCTCGAGGATGCCAGGGCGCTCATGGCGGGGATTGCTCCCGAACGCGTGAGCTTCGTCCTGGGCTCGCTGGGCGGAGGCCTGCGTCCGGACACCCGGGTGCGGACCCGCCTGTTGGACATGGAGCGCTGCCTGTCCGAATCGCGGTCCCTGACGGCCCTGGGCGCCGGGGTCGCGGCGGAGGTGCGCGCTTCGGTCGTCCAGCAGCTCGAGTCCGAGATGGCGGGGCTCACCGAGGACGAAGCGATCGCCTCGTTCAGCAGTGTGTGGGTCGGACGGGCGGCGAAGATCTTCAACATCCGGGGACCCCACACCACGGTGGATGCGGGCTACGCCTCCAGCCTCGCCGCCATCCAGACCGCGAGCCACCAGCTCAACTCCGGCGACTGCGACGTGGCGCTGGCGGGTGGATGCAGCCAACTGCTCACGCCGCATGATCTGGTGGCCTTCAGCAAGCTGGGCGGTCTGGCGGTCTCCTCACTAACCCCGTTCGATCAGCGCGCGAATGGGACGATCCTGGGCGAAGGGGTGGGCATCTTCGTCCTGCGCCGCCTGGATGACGCCGTGGCGGCCGGGGAGAAGATCCACGCCGTCATCCGGGGCGTCGGCGCCGCCTCCGATGGCAAGGGCAAGTCGCTGCTCGCACCCAACACCCGGGGCCAGGTGCTGGCGATGCGCCGGGCCTATGAGCAGGCGGGCTACGGCCCGGAGGACGTGCAGTACGTGGAGTGCCATGCCACGGGCACCGCCCTGGGCGACCTCACGGAGATCGCGAGCCTGAAGGAAGTGTTCGGCCGCCAGCAGGCCGCCGGGAGCGTCATGCTGGGCGGGGTCAAGGAGCTGACCGGCCACCTGCAGGCGGCGGCGGGGGCCGCGGGGCTGATGAAGGCCACCCTGGCGCTGTCGCACCGGTTCCTGCCGCCCCAGCACTCGTTCCAGGCCCCCGCGCGAGGGATTGAGCTCGAAGGCACCCCCTTCTACATCTCCAAGCAGGGCAGGCCCTGGCCGGCGGTCGCCAACGGTCCGCGGCGTGCCGGCGTCAGTGCCTTCAGCTTCGGAGGGATCAGCTACCACCTGACCCTGGAGGAGCACGCGCCGGAGTATCACGCGGCGTTGGCCAGGACGCTGCCGGTGTTCGAGTCCGCCGAGCCGATCGCGATCGTCGGCCTGGGTGGTGTCTTTCCAGAGGCCTCCAGCCCGGAGGCGCTGTGGCGGAACCTGTTGGACAAGCGCTGCGCCATCGCGGGCATCCCGCCGGAGCGCGCACCCATCGCCCGCTACCTGGACCCCACCCGCACGAGCAAGGTCCGGCCCTATACCGATCTCGCGGGCTCCATCGTCGACGGCTCGTGGCCCCAGGAGCGGATCCGGGTTCCGCCCAAGGTCTCGGCGCAGATCGACCGGGGCCATAGCTGGTGCATGAAGGCCGCGCTCCAGGCGCTGGACGACGCGGGCTACACCCCGGGGGCGGTGGATCCCCGGCGCGTGGGCGTCGTGATGGGCTACCTGCCGCCCCTGGAGCGTGAGTTCCAGACCCAGGCCCGCGTGTACTACGCGGAGTTCGATGGCCGCCTGGCCGCGCACCTGCGCAAGCGGGGCCTCGATGAGGCGACGGTGGCGCGGATCCGCGGTGAGACGGAGGCGCGCTACAAGAGCGAACTGCCGCCCATCACCGAGGACACCCTGCTGGGCTACCTGGGCAGCCTCTCTTCGAGCCGCATCGCCCACCACCTGGACTTCCAGGGGCCCGCGCTCATGGTGGAGTCCGCCTGCGCCTCCAGTCTGGTCGCGGTGGATGTCGCCATGCACCAACTGCGCACGGGTGCGTGCGACATGATGCTCGCGGGCGGCATGTATGCGTCCCTGGGCGTGGACGCGCTCAGTCAGTGCTGTTCGTTCGGTGGCTTGTCGCAGACGGGCTCCTTTCCGTTCGACGCCAGGGCGGATGGCTACATCTCCAGTGAAGGGGCCTCCCTGCTCGTGCTCAAGCGCCTGTCGGATGCGCGGGCCGCGGGCGACCGCATCTACGCGGTGATCCGCGCGGTCGCTGGCGCCACGGATCCGAAGAACGCCTCCATCTGGGCGCCCGGTGTGGAGGGCCAGGTGCAGGCGGTCCGGCGCGCGGTGGAGAAGGCGGGCGTGTCCGCCTCCGACATCCAGTACGTGGAAGGACACGGCACGGGCACCCCCGTGGGCGATCCCATCGAGGTGGAGACCTATCAAACGGTCTATGGCGAGGCGGCGCGGGGCGGGAAGATCTTCCTGGGGTCCATCAAGTCCAACATCGGCCACCTGAACTCGGGGGCCGGCGCGGCCGCGCTCACCAAGGTCGCGCTGGCACTGCACCGCAAGCAGATCCCCCCGAACCTGGGCTTCGAGCGTCCCAACCCGCGCATCCCCTGGGATCGGATTCCGTTCCGCGTGCCCACGGAGGTGGAGCCCTGGGACATGCCCGCCCACGGCGTGCGGAGAGCAGGGGTGTCGTCGTTCGGCCTGGGGGGCACCAGCTTCCACGCCATCGTGGAGGAATGCCCGCCGGACGCCGCCCGCGTGACCGGAGTGGAGCCCGAGCGTCCACCGTTCCTGCACCTGTGCGGTGACAGCGCGGCGGACATCCTCCAGCAGGTGGACGGGCTGCTCCAGCGACTGGAACGTGAGCCCCATCTGGAGGTCCGCGGGCCGCTGGAGCGCACGCAGGCGCCCTGCCGGTTCGCCATGACGCTGCCGAAGGGCCAGCCGGTCAGCAAGGCATTGGAGCGCGCGCGGCGGCTCTTGTCCGGCACCGGATCGCCGAGCCTGCCGGAGCAGGGCCTCTTCTATTACGACACGCGGGACCCAAGGCAGTTGCACGCGGGCAAGGTGGCGGTGGTCTTCCCGGGTCAGGGGCCGCAGTACGTGAACATGCTCCGGGAACTGGCCGCGGAGTATCCGGTGGTGGCCCGGACGCTCGCGGAGGCGGATGCGGCCTTCGAAACCATCGCCGGGCGCCGCCTGTCCGACACCTTCTGGGCGCCTCCGGGAACCGAGAGCACGCACCGCCAGGATGACGACACGGCGCATGCGGCCGTCTTCCTGGCGAACGTGGCGCTCTTCCGGTTGATCCGCTCGTGGGGCATCCGGGTGGATGTCCTGTTGGGACAGAGCGCTGGCGAGTACGCGTCGCTGGTCGCCAGCGGAATGCTGTCATTCGAGCAGGCGCTGCGTGCCATCTATCAGCGCACCCTCACGGTCACCCGACTGCCCATGGCCTCTCCAGGCCTGATGGCCAGCATCAGCGGGGACTTCGACAGGCTGGAAGGCGTGCTCCGGGAAGCCCCCGGGTACGCCACCGTGGCCGCGCGGAACGCGCCGGGGCAGGGGATCGTCGCGGGAGAGACTTCGGCGGTCGAGTACGTGCTCCGGTGGTGCGCCGCGAACGGGTTCGAAGCCAGGGCCCTGCCCGTGTCTCACGCCTACCATACCCAGCTCATCGCGAAGGCCGTCCCGCCTTTCAGGGCGGAGCTGGAGCGGCTCACCTGGAACGCACCCCAGCTACCGGTCCTCTCCAGCGTGCACGGCCGCTATTACCCGTCCGAGGTGCAGCCCCGCATCATGGCGCGCCATCTGGCATTGCAATACGTGCTGCCGCTCCAGTTCAGCCAGCACGTCCAGCAGCTTCACGACGACGGGGTCCGCATCTTCATCGAGTCCGGACCCAAGTGGTCCCTGACGGCATTCATCCAGGCAACGCTCAAAGGCAGACCGTACATGGCGCAAGCAAGCACCCACCCCAAGACGGGCGAGACCGAGCAGTTTCACCGCTTGTTGGCCTTCAGCCACGTCCACCACCTGCTGAGCGGTGAGGTGTCCACCCATGGCGCTTGAGACCCTGGCCTCGGTCCGGGATGCGGTGGTCTCCGCCCTGGTGCACGGGGTGGGCTACCCGCCCGAGCTCTTCGGCCATGACGTGGAGCTGGTGAACGACCTTGGAATGACCCCGGCGGAAATCAACGACGCGGTGGCCGCCGCCGAACGCAAACTTCGCATCCCCCCTGACATGGCACTCCCTCCCGAACAACACACGACCGTCACCACCATCGCCCAGGGCCTCCTGAAGCACCTCCACCGGGAGGAGCCCGCGGCCTCGGGGAGTAAGCTGACGCTCGCGCAGGTCCTCGCCTTCGTGGATGCCTGTGCGCTGCGCCAGGAGCGGCCTCCCCTGGAGACCCTCCTGGCGGAGACGAACGCCGCGCTGGCCCGCATGGACGCCGCCGCGACGAAGCCTGTCGCCCCCGTGGCTGCGAGTCATTCCACGGACGTGATGAAGCTGCTGACGCAGGCCCTGGTGGAGCGCACGGGCTACCCCGTGGACATGCTGGAGCCGGACCTGGATCTGGAAGCAGACCTTGGCATTGATACGGTCAAGCAGGTCGAGGCCTTTGCCCAGGCCCGGGTCCACCTGAACGTCGCCAAGGACGAGAACTTCCGTCTGCGCGACTTCAACACGCTCCGGAAGATGGTGGACTATCTGGTCGGGCGGGCGTCGAACGGAGTGACTGCCATTGCCGTGGCGCCGGCCCCGGTCGCGCCCGCGGCGGTCCTGGCCACCCCGACGCTGGAGACCCTTCGTGCCGCGATGGCGGAGAAGACAGGCTATGCCCTGGACATCCTCCTGCCCGACCTGGACCTGGAGGTCGATCTGGGCATCGACACCATCACCCAGATTGAAGTGTTCGCGGCGGTGCGGACGAACGCTGGCGTGGAACGAGACGAGAACTTCCGGGTCCGCTACCACAACACGCTTCGGAAGATGGCCGCGTACCTGGACGGCAGGGCCTCTGGCTCCACGCCCGCCACCATCAGCGCCGCTCCGGCTCCGGCCGCCGTGGCTCCGCCGGTCGTTGCTTCGTCCGACCCGTCCGAGTCCGTCACGCGGATGCTGGTGACCGCGCTGGTGGAGCGGACCGGCTATCCCCAGGACATGCTGGAGCTGGACCTCGACCTGGAGGCCGACCTCGGCATCGACACGGTGAAGCAGGTCGAAGCCTTCGCCCTGGCCCGCACGACGCTGGGCATCGCGCGGGACGAGAACTTCCGGCTGCGGGACTACAACACCCTTCGCAAGATGGTGGCGTACCTGGTGAAGCAGGCCGCGCCGCTTGCCCCCGCATCCACCGTCACGCCGCCTGCTCCCACGGTGGCCCCGACGGGTCTCACGCCCGAAGCAGTGCGCAAGCAGTTGGTGAGCGCGTTGGTGGAGCGGACCGGCTACCCGGAGGACATGCTGGAGCCGGACCTGGATCTGGAAGCGGATCTCGGGATCGACACCGTCAAGCAGGTCGAAGCCTTCGCGCTCGTCCGGGTCCACCTGGGCGTGGAGAAGGATGAGAACTTCCGGCTGCGGGACCACAACACCCTTCACAAGATGGTGACGTACCTGGTGGGCCGGACCTCCGTGGGCGCGGCCCGTCCCGCCGAGGGCGCCAGTGAGGAGAAGATCCTCGCGTTCCTCTCCAACGCGTTCCAGGAGAAGACGGGCTACAACATCGAGGTCCTGGGTCCTGACTTCGATCTGGAAGTGGATCTGGGGATCGACACCATCACCCAGATTGAAGCCTTCGCCATGGCCCGGGCCGCCTTCGGGGTGCCCAGGGACGAAGGCTTCCGGGTGCGCGACCACAACACCCTGCGCAAGCTGGCGGCGTACCTGTTCCGCCAGCTCCCCTCCGCTGCGGAGGCCGCGCCACGGCCCGCAGTCCCGGACGCGCTGGACCTCGATGCGGTCCGCCAGTTCGTGGCGCAGTGCGAAGCCTCCGGAGACGCGGAGTCGCTGAAGCAGTTGGCCGCGCACCTCCGAGGCAAGCTGGAGGCTCCCGCGAATCCGCTCACCCCTCCTGCCCGGTTCTCGGCGAAGCGGTACGAGGTCCATCCCGTCGAACAGTCCTCGCAGCCCCGGAGCGAGCACATCGCCCACCTGCGCGGCAAGACGCTGGGCATCACCCCCGACGCCCACGGTGCCTACAAGCAATTGGCGCAGCGGTTGGAATCAGCCGGCGCCCGCGTGGTCATCCTCCCGACAGGGCCGGTGTCCAGCGGCGCGGTGACGCTGGATTGGAAGCAACCGGAGGTCGCCGCACAGCGACTTCGGGAGCTTCAGGCGGCCCAGCCGCTGGACGGGTTGATTCTGCTGCACACCACGGCGGCGCCCCCCGCGCTCGCGGGCCTGGAGGCCGACGCGTGGACCTCCACCGTCAATGCCTTCACGCTGGGGCTCTATTACAGCGCCCTGTCTGTGTACGACCGGATTGGCACGATGGCGGGGGGCGGTTGGTATCTGGTTGCGACCGCGGGAGGTGGCCTCTTCGGCCATGACAAGTCCCATCAGCATGTTCCCCTCGCGGGAGCTGCGGGCGGCTTCGTCAAGTGCCTGAAGCGGGAGCTTCCGGATGCGCGGTGCAAGGTCGTGGACCTGGATCCCCGCGAGTCGTCCGCCTGGGTCGAACAGCTCTGGACGGAGCTGGTTGGCGCCGATCAGGACGTGGAGACCGCCTACAGCGGCGGGCGGAGGTATGTCTTCCGGGACATCGAGACACCGCTCGTGACCGACACGACGGCGATGTCCATCAAGCCCGGCTCCGTGGTGCTCGTCTCGGGAGGAGGACGCGGCGTCGTCTACCACTGCGCCAAGCTCCTGGCCCAGGTGACGGGCGCGCGCGTGATCATCACCGGCCGCACGGTGCCTCCGAACGGGAACGAGGAGTGGCTGACGGTCACGGACAAGGACCTGCCTGCCTACCGGATGGGCTTCGTCAAACGTTACATGGCCGCGCACCCGGGGGCCACGCCGGTCCAGGGCATGCGAGCCTTTGACTCGGACATCGCGCGTCGGCGGGAGCTGCACCGCAACCTGGAGGACTGCCGGTCCCTGGGGATCCGGCTGGATTACAAGGTCTGTGACATGACCGAGCCCGCCGCCGTCCGGAGCCTGCTGGCGGGGGTTCGCCAGCAGTACGGCCGCATTGACGGCATCGTGCATGGCGCGACGATTGAAGAGTCCAAGAGCCTGCCCATGAAGTCCGCGGAGGTGGTTGTCCGCACGCTGGCCTCCAAGGCACACCTCTGGCAGTTGCTGGCGCAGGAGACCTGGAAGGATGAGCTCCAGTTCTTCAGCAACTTCGGCTCGGGCAGTGGCCGCTACGGCAATCAAGGGCAGACGGACTACTCCGCGGCCAACGCGCTGGTGGCCAAGGCCGGGCTCGTGTACGGCGCCCTGCGTCCCGGGGTGCGAAGCGTGACGATTGACTGGCCCGTGTGGGTGGGCGCCGGCATCGTGGAGAACAACCGGGACTATCTGGAGCGGCTGGGGCAGGCGGGCGTCTGCGTCATCGACCTCGCTGAAGGGGCGTACTGGTTCGTGGGAGAGCTTCTCCACGGCGGGCCCGCCGGGGAGATCGTCATCGCGGATGACACCACGTTCGCCTCACGCGGGTGGCCCCGCCACGAGAAGGGGACGCTCCAGGTGACCGCCCGGGAGGCGGGTGGAACCCGCTATGCCATCTGAGCCGGCGGCGTCACTCCCGCTGCTGGTGCTGTCAGGCAGCGCGTATGAGGTGGGCAGGCAATATGGCGCCCTCATGCGGCAGGAGCTTGCACAGGCCGTGGCGCGCGGCACTCCCGCCCTCCAACCCCTGCTGACGAAGCTGGGGTTGAAGGACGTGGACGTGAGGCAGCGGATGGCGGCGCTGTCCGCCGGGTTGCCGTCCGACGTTCACGAAGAGCTCCAGGGGATGTCCGATGCCAGCGGGCTCGCCCGGGAGGCGCTGCTCGAACACGCGCTCATCCTGGACATCGTGTCGGGCGCGCCCATCGGCTGCTCCCAGTTCGCGGTCCTGGGGCAGGGGACCGCCACGGGCAACGTCCTCCATGGGCACAACCTGGATGTGCCGTACCCCTCGCTGGCGAAGCTCACGCGGCCGTGTTGCATCGTCTACCGGGTGACGGGGCGCATTCCCTATGCCTCGATCACGTTCTGGCCCGGGTCGCTGGGCGTGTGCGCGGGGATGAACGCGGAAGGGTTGAGCCTGGGCATCAACGTCCCGGTGGCGCCCATGGATCGCCGGCCGTTCTACCCGCTCACATTCCAGAACCGCGAGGTGCTCTCCCGCGCGCGAACCCTGGACGAGGCGGCCGGCATCCTCGAAGGCCTGCCGCGCGGTGGGAGCTGGAACCTGATGCTGGCCCACCGTTCGGGGGCCGCGCGTGTCTGGGAACAGGTCGGTCCGCACTCCGGTCAGTACACGGCCGGGGCGGGCAGGGACTTCGTGGTCTCCACCAATCACCTCACGGTCGCGTACCGGCAGGCGAAGGGCCATGAGGCGGTCGCGTTGGAGATGCTCCAGGAGATGCAGGACGACTCGATCCACCGCTATCGCAGGCTGGAGCAACTCATCCGTGCGCGGTGGGGCCGCATCAGCCTGGACACCGCGGTGGAGTTCCTCAGGGATTGCGGCGAGCCCTCCGAAGGGGCACCCCCGTCGATGAAGACCATCTGCCGGGTGGATAACGTGCTCAGCATGGCCTACGAGCCCTCGACACTGACGATGGACTTCGCGGCGGGAGGGATTCCGGCCGCCCTGGAGTGCAGGCGCCGGCTGGAGTTGGGGCCGCTGTTCCGGGATCGGTCCCCGGAGGTGGGGCAGGCTTCCCAGCCGCCGGGCCAGTTCCCCATGTTGGGGACGGCGCGGGCGGAAGGAGGGCGGGCGCGCACGTTCGTCCTCGAAGAGGATCACTATCTCCGGGAGCACCTGGTCAATGGCACTCCTGTTCTGCCCGGCGCCGCGGCCATTGAATGGCTGGCGGAGGTGGCTGCGCTGGAGGGCTCAGGGGAGGTGGCCGAACTGCGGGATGTCTCCCTGGAGAAGTTCATCCGGGTGCGGCCCGACCGACCCACGCAGGCGCATGTGCGGTGCGAGCCGAAGGGCGGACATTGGGAGGTCTCCGCGTACGCGGACCTCCATCATCCTCGCGGAGTCGTGTTGCGTCCGGACGTGCTGCACTACCGGGCGGCGGTCTGGTTGGGAGCAAGGGCAGACAAGCGCGTGGAGCCGGGCTCCGAAACGGTTCGGGGTCCGGATGGAGAGATTCCCTTCAGCCGCTCCTACGTCCAGGACGCCTACTTCCACGTGGGGGATGCCTTCCGCCGGGTTGATTGGATCAGCTTCCTGGGGCCTCGGGACGCCATCGGGTGTCTGCGGATGCCCGAGCCCACTGGCTCCTTCGCTTCCATTCCCCACGCGCGGTACTGGATGGATCCGTTCTTCCTCGATGGGTGTTTTCAATTGGTGGGCACCCTGGGGATTCTTCACAACCAGCGAGCCCCCGTCCCCAAGGGGATCGGGAGGTTGTCCCTGGGGAAGGATCCGAAGCCGGGCGAGCGGCTCTGGTGCCGGGCGGTGCTCACGCGGGAGGAGGGCGACCTCCTCTATTACGACTTCACCGTCTGGAATGACGCGGGAGCCCTCTGCCTGGAGGCAGGGGACTACTGCTCGATCAGCGTGGATGCCTATACCCCGGAGCAGAAGACCTCCCTCGTGAGTGCGCTGGATCCGTCCGGGTTCCTGGGTGCGCGGAGGAGGGCGGCCCATGGGTAGCGTCAGGCAGGAGCCGGTCGCCATCATCGGGATGGGATGCATCCTTCCGGATGCGCACGATGTCCCGACGTTCTTTCGCAATCTCCAGTCCGGGCATGTCTCCGTCCGGGAGTTGAAGGAGCCTCGCTGGGATTGGAGCCGGTACGGCAGCGCGGATCCGGAGGCGGTGGACCGCACCTATTCCAGGCTGGGTGCACCGGCCGGTGAGCTGAAGCTCGACTGGAAGCGGTTCCGGCTGCCTCCCATCGAGACCCGCCTGCTTCACACCATGGAGCTGATGCTGCTCGAAGCGGCGCATCAGGCCATGACGGGGGCCGGGTACACGCCGGAGCGGCCGTTCCCCCGGGAGCGGGTCGCGGTGATCGCTGGCTCCTCGGGCATGGGCCGCAAGAGCAACCAGTGTTTCAACTTCAAGTGGCGCCTGCCGGAGCTGCTCGATACCGCCCGGCGGTCTCCGGCATTGCAGCAACTCTCCACGGGGCAGGCCGAGCAGGTCCTGGACACCGTGCGGAAGGAGTTCATCCAGCGCTACATTGACCAATCGGACGACTGGGCCTTCTGGGGCTTCGTCAGTCCGGTGCTGGGCCGCATCTGTGGCTTCTTCGGGCTCCAGGGACCGCACTTCTGCGTGGATGCGCATGCGGCCTCCGGGCTGGCCGCGCTGGAGACGGGCGTCCAGGGACTCATGAGCGGTGAGTGGGACATGGCGCTCGTGGGGGCTGCCAGCCCCGCGCTGTCGCTCATGGAGAGCGTGCTTCACAGCAAGCTGCGCCGGCTGTCCACCCGCGGTGTCTTTCCCCTGGATGCCCGAGCGGATGGAACGGCCCTGGGCGAAGGCGCGGTGATGCTGCTGATCAAGCGGCTGGAGGACGCCGAACGGGACGATGACACCATCCACGCGGTCCTGCGTGGGGTCGCGGGCGTCAACCAGGGCAGCGGTCCTGTCATGACGGCGACGCACGCCCCGGTCCACCAGCGTGCGGCGTCGGAAGCGCTCCAGCGGGCCGGTGTGGCGCAGGATGCGATTGCCTATCTGGAGACGGGCGCCACGGGCGTGACGGACTGGGACGCCCACCTCATCGAGGGGTTGGGAGGCGCCTACCAGGGCGCGCGCCAGGTCTCGCTGGGCGCGGTCGCGGAATCCGTCGGAGACCTCCAGGCAGCGTCGAGCTTCGCGGCCATGCTCAAGGTCATCCACTCGCTGCGCACCCGGGAGATGCTGCCGCAGCGGACCTTCCAGACGCGGCATCCCGGGCTCCCGTTGGAGGGAACGCCGTTCCGGATCAACGAGGCGCGGACCTGGCCCGAGCATGCACCCCGGCTCGCGGCCATCCATGCCGCCGGCTTCGGGGGCATCGCCTACCACGCGGTGCTGGAGGAGTACGTTCCCAAGGCCGCGCGGCCGACGGTCGCCGTCACGGCCCGCGCGCCACGCAGGGAGCCGGAGCCCATCGCCATCGTGGGGATGGCCTGTCGGTACGCGGGCGCGGATGATCCGCAGGCCCTCTGGGAGCGCGCGCTCCAGGGCCTCAGTGCGGTGGAGGCGTTCCCCGAGGAGCGCTGGCCCGTGTCGCTCTACCGTCAGACGGGCGAGGTCGCGTTCCGCAACCGGGAGTCCTTCTTCAAGGTCTATGCCCCGAAGGCCGCGCTGGTGAAGAGCCGGCCCTTTCCCTACCGCGACTTCGGCCTGCCACCCTCGGCGGTCGCGCAGATGGACCACACCCATCTGTGGTGCCTGGAGGTCGCGAGGGAGGCCGTGCGTGACGCGGGGTATGGCGCGTCGCGAGCGCTTCCTTCGGAGCGCACCGCGGTGATCGTGGCGGTGTCGCCCGGCAACCACCGGGAGACTGTGATTGAAGCCCGGCTGGCGTATCCGGAGTTCGCGGACGTCTACCGCCGGTCGCTCCTGGATGCGGGGGTGCCCTCGGAGCAGGTGGAGCGCTTCATCGAAGAAGCGCGCGAAGCATTCCAGCGGACGAGCCCGCCCAGCACGTCGGAGACGCTACCGGGTATCCTCACCAGCGCGCCGGCCACGCGGCTGGCGCGGGCCCTGGATGCGCGCGGCCCGGCCTTCACCGTGGAGTCGGCTTGCGCGTCGTCGCTCAACGCCGTGTCATTGAGCATGCAGGGCCTGCGTGACGGCAGATGGGACGTAGCGGTGACGGGAGGCGCGTGGTCCCAGATCACCGTGCCGTTCTGCGTGAGCATGTGTTACGCCGGAGTCATCTCTCCGACGGGCCAGCCCCGGCCGTTCTCCAGGGACGCGGATGGGTTCGTGCACGGGGAAGGTTGTGGCCTCCTCGTCTTGAAGCGGCTCTCGGACGCCCGCCGCGACGGCGACCGGATCCACGCGCTGATCCGAGGCGCCGGCGGCTCCTCCGACGGGTTCAGCCGGTCGCTCTTCGCAAGCCAGGAGCAGGGCCAGGAACTGGCCATCCGGAGGGCCCTGGCGGACGGGGGCCTCCTGCCTTCGAGCATCCAATACATCGAGGCGCATGGCTCGGGGATGCCGGAAGGGGACATCCCCGAGGCGGGAGCCCTGCTCAAGGTCTATGGCCGCAAGGACGGCCCCGCGTCTGTTGGTGTGCTGAAGCCCATCATCGGGCATTCCTACGTCGCGTCCGGCACGGCGGGCCTCATCCGGACGGTGCTCGCCTTGCGGCACCAGACCCTGCCGCCCAGCCTCACGCAGGGCCCACTGAATCCGCGCGTCCCGTGGGATGGCCAGCTCGCCTTCCCGTCCCAAGCCAAAGCCTGGGCTGTCCAGGGCGTGCCCCGCCGCGCCGCCGTCAATTCGTATGGACTTGGCGGAATCAACTACCACGCTGTCCTGGAAGAGTACGTGGAATGACACCCATCGCCATCATCGGGGCCTCGTGTCTGATGGGAGGCGCGGAGACGCCCGAGCAGCTCTGGCAGCATCTCTCCCGTGGCACCCCTGGCTTCTGCGAGGTCCCGGCCAGTCGGTTCGCCTGGAAGACCTACCACAGCGACAACCCCGCGGACTTCGACAAGGGCTCCGTGTGGCGTGGCTCCTTCTTCCAGCCCCTGGAGGTGCCGTGGCAGGAATACAAGATGGGGCCGAAGATGCTCGACGAGCTGCCCCGGGGCGAGTTCTACACGGTGGAGGCGATCCGCCGGGCCATCGAGGACGCCCGCCTGCATCAGCGGCCGTTTCCCCGGGAGCGGACCGCCGTCATCATGGGGGGCGCGGAGATTGGTATGGATCTCCGGATCGCCCATCCCTACCTCCGCTACATGCCGCAGGTGATGGATGCGGTGCAGCAGGCGCTCGAGACCTCCGGGCTCTCCGAACAGGAGCGTCAGCACGTCCTCGCGGAGGCGGACCGCACGCTGAGAGGGATCAGCCACCGGGAGGTCACCCGTGGCACCGTCGCGGGGATGAGTCTGGCATTGGGCCGGGCGTGTGCCCTGTTCGACTTGAAGGGCCCCCACTATGTGGTGAATTCCGCCAGCGCCTCCCTGCTGGCGGCGCTCGAACATGCCTCCCGGGGGCTGGCCCTGGGCCAGTATGACGTGGCGCTCGTGGGGGCTACCAGCTCGTATCTGTCGCCCGCGAGCTTTGTTTCGTTCGACCGCATGGGCCTGCTCACCGGGGACGAGCTTCCCCGGCCGTTCGACGCCAGGGCCAATGGCACCCTGCTGGGGGAGGGCGTCGGCTTCTTCGCCTTGCGGCGGCTCGATGATGCGATCTCCGCCGGGGATGACATCCACGGCGTGCTTCGCGGAATCAGCGGAGCGAACCAGGGCCGCCCTGGCGCCTTGCTCGACCCACCTGCCCAGGCCCAGGTGCGGGCGGCTCGGCGCGCCTATGCGCAAGCAGGGTACGGCCCTGACTCCGTGCAGTTCCTCGAGTGTCACGCCAACGGCGTGGCCTTCCATGAGGCCGCGGAGCTGGCGGCCATGGGAGAGGTGTTCAAGGGCCTGCCTGCGGGGAGCGTGACGGCCGGTTCGGCGAAGGAGCTGGCCGGTGAGCTCCACGCGGCGGCGGCCGTGCCCGGGCTCCTCCGGACCCTGATGGCCCTGCGTCACCGGGAGCTTCCAGCGCAGCGCAACGTGCGTCACCTGCGTTCCGAGCTGCGGGCGGATGGGACGCCCTTGCGCGTGCTGTCGAAGCCCGTGCCCTGGGAGGCGCCCGCCCGGGGTGTGCCTCGCCGGGCCAGCGTCAACGCAATGGCGCTGGGAGGACAGGCCTACCACCTCACGCTGGAGGAGTACGTTCCGGAGTTCCACGCGCGCCTGGTGGCGGAAGCCAGACCTCGGGCCGCCAAGGAGCCTGTCGCCATCGTGGCGTTCGGCTCCCTGACGCCGGGAGCCAATGACAGCGACACCTTCTTCGAGAACGTCCTGGCGAAGAAGGATCAGATCGTGAGCGTTCCGCGCGAGCGGTTCGAACTCGAGCGCTACTACGATCCCAATCGCGGGGTGGGGAAGATCTACTGCCCGCTGGGCGGCTTCGTGCATGGGTTCAGCTTCGATGCGGGAGCCTTCCGCCTTCCGTCGTCGCTCGTGCCCCAGTTGGACCGGACGCACCTGTATGCGTTGACGGCTGCCGCGGAGGCGATGCGGACGGCGAAGCTCTCCCAGGCAACGTCGGAACGGACCGCTGTCTTCATGGCGGACATGCCCTGGCGCATGCGCGAGCGCGAGGTCGAGGTGCGGGTTGGCTACGCGGAGATGGATGCGGGCCTCAAGAAGGCGCTCCTCGCCTGTGGACTCTCCGAAGAGCTGACAGGCCTCATCGCGGGGGATGTCGAGCTGAAGTTCAAGGAGGGCATCGCCCCCCTGTCGCCCTTTTCGCTGGCGGGCTCCTCCGGGAGTACCGAGGCCTCGTTGATCGCCCATCGCTACGGGCTCAAGGGCGCCACCGGCACGTTCGAAAGCACGTGTGCGTCATCCATGGCCGCCATCGGGGCGGGAGTGGCCAGCCTCCAGCTCGGGGAGACGGATGCGGTGCTGGCGGGCGGCGCGTTCGCGGACATGACGGCGGAGCTGTACACCGTGAACTGCACGTTCCAGGGGCTGAGCGCCAAGGGGAGCCGGCCGTTCGACGCGGACGCCTCCGGCTTCATTCCGGGAGAGGGTGCGGGCGTCGTGGTCCTCAAGCGGTTGAAGGACGCGGAGCGCGACGGCGACCGGATCTTCGGAATCATCAAGGGCCTGGGCGCTTCCAGTGATGGCAAGGGCAAGTCCCTGCTGGCGCCCAACCCCGTGGGCCAGAGGCTCGCGGTCCAGCAGGCCCTGGCGCACGCCGAGGTCCCGGCGGCGTCCATCCAATACATCGAGTGTCACGGGACAGCGACGCCCGTGGGCGACGTGACGGAGGTCTCCACCTATGCCCACGTGCTGGCCGGACAGGCGCCCGGGTCGGTTGTCATCGGCTCCGTCAAATCGATGATTGGCCACCTCCACTCCGCGGCGGGGGTGGTCAATCTCATCAAGGTCCTCAAGAGCCTCGAACATCAGGTCCTGCCGCCGCAAATCCATTGCGAGCGACCGAACCCCGACATCAAGTGGGCTGAAATCCCTGTCGTGGTGAACACGGAGAAACGGCCCTGGCCTGCCCCGGCGGATGGGGGGCCTCGCAGGGCCGGCATGAGTGCCTTTGGGATGGGCGGGACCAACTACCACCTGATCGTCGAGGAGTATCAGGGCCGACAGCAACCTCGGGAGGAAGCTGCGTCCGGACGGGATACCCATCCGATGATCGAGGAGGTCCTCGACCGGACCGCCGACTCGCTGGTGGCCCTTCGAAACCTGCACCTCGACAGTGATCCCTATCTCCATGAGCATCAGGTGGAGGGTGTCTCCGTGCTGCCGGGCTCCTTCGGCATGGAGATGATGGCGGAAGCCAGCCTGTTGCTGCGGCCGGGGTTGCACGTGGTGGGGCTGCGGCAGATCCAGTTTCACCACGCCGCGAAGGTCTGGCCCGGGCGCTCCACGCGCCTCGTGGCCACCGCCCGCGCTGGAAGGGCGACCCCGGACGGGCTGCTTCCCGTCATGGTGGAGGTGGACATGGAGTTGAGGCCGCGCGCGGACGTGGCCCCGATCCGCCGCAAGGTGACGTCCGCGACCGTGCTGCTCTCGTCCCGTCCGCCCGTGGCACCGATGGTGGAGGCCGCGACGGCTGCGTTGTTCACGACCTCGGACCGGAGCGATGCCAGGAAGGGCTACAACCCGACCGAGGACGTGTTCCTGGGCCCCCTCATGCAGGGGTTCCGGCATCTGCGTTTCCTGGAGGACGGCTCGATGGCCGCGTGGATCCTCCAGGAGCGCGAGGGTGAGTTCTTCGCGTTCACCCGGCAGCCTGGCTTCCGCATGGCTCCGCTGGCGCTGGACTCCATCCACCATGCTGGCGGAATCCTCACGTACTCCCTCCATGAGCGGATCGCCTTGCCTGCCGGGGCCGAGGAACTGCGACTCCATGCGCCCATGCCCTACGGCCGGGAACTCTGCGCGCTGTGCACCTCCCTGGGCGGCACCGAGGACAGTGCCCGGGTCCGCGTAGTGGTGTTCGATGGGGAGAGCCGGCGGGTGTACGCGGAGATCGAGGGGCTGCGCTTCTCGCTCCACCGTCGAATCGGTCCGGCGCTGAAGCGGCTGCTCACCCAACGCGATGGTTGACGGCGCGCGAATGGAGCCAGTCAGCGTGAGCCTGCCGGGAGGCCCGTCCCTCACCCTCGCGGTGGTGCCGCTGGCGCCCGTGCGTCTCGCATGGGCGTCGCATCCAGAGGGCATGCTCGGGACCGTGCTGACGCAGGCGGAGCTGGCCGTGAGCGGGATGCACCGGTTGCCCGAGCGCAGGGTGGCGCACCTGGCTGGAAGGGTGGCCGCGAAGTCCGCGCTGCTTCACCATCTCGCGGCTTCCGGCGTCCGGTTGGTGGCGCAGGAGCTGGGCATTTCCCAGGTCATGGCAGGCCCGGAGCAGGGGAGGCCCGTGGTGCAGGTGCCGCCCGGGACGCCCGCGTGTGATGTGTCGATTTCCCATTCGAAGGACCTGGCGGTGGCCGTCGCCACGACCGGCGGGCGCGTGGGCGTGGACCTGGAGGCGGTACAGCCCCGCGGGCCCGGCTTCCATGACGAGGTCTTCACCGACGTCGAGCAGGACTGGCTCATGCACTGTCAGCGTCACCATGGCCGCGAGCCGGACGAGCTGTGGAGTCTGGGCTGGTGTCTCAAGGAGGCCCTGGTGAAACGCACGGGGCATGGCCTGCGGGATTCGCTCCAACAGGTGGGCTTCACGGGATGGGAGGAGCACGGCCCGTTGTCCGCTGTCATTCCCGGCCTCACGGATGCACCGGGCGCATTCTGTGTGCGGATCACCCTGAACTCCACCGGTCCAGGCCGTGAAACATTGTCGGGTTTGCTGGCCCTGGGCCGGGGATATGCGCTGGCGGTGCTCCACGTCCCGGAGGCGAGACCCGCATGAGACATGACGAGCCAAGACTGGGAGAGGTCTCCGTGGAGCGGGGCGCGTGGCGCTTCGAGCGTCCCATCGACACCGGGACCGACCCGTACCTGCTGGACCATGTCGTCGAGGGCCTGCCGGTGTTTCCCGCCGCATACCTCGTCGGGCTCATGACCCAGGCTGCCCATCGCATCCGGCCGCACCTGGGTGTGGTGGGCGTGCGTGACGTGCGGTTCGTCCAGGCGGCCCGCTTCAGGGGCACCCGGGGCTTCCAACTCGCGGTCACCGCGGAGCCGGAGGAGGCGGAGCCCGACGACATCCCGGTCGTGATCTCCTCCAGCATGTCCCCCCCCAGGGAGGGCTCTCCGCGCATCCTTCGGACCCATGCCCACGGCAAGGTGGTGTTGGGCACGCCGAAGGAGCGGGCCGCGCGGTTTCAGCGGATCGACTTCTCCAACGCCGCTGACTATGCGGAGCTGTATGCCCTTCCCAGGGAGATCCAGCACGGGCCGGCCTTCCTGGCCGGGGTGAAGTATCAGCGCCACGCCCCGGAGCAGTTGCTCGCGGTCGTCGCTCCTCCTGGCGGACCCCAGCGTGGATGGCGCGAGGACCGCGACATGCCGGGATGGCCGTCGACGTTGCTCAATGCCATCCTCCATGTCGGTTTCTCCCTGGGGGTGTTGTCGAGCGCGCGGACCCTGCTCCCGCTGGAGTTGGAGGCCGCGGATCTGTATGCCGTCCCCGAGGGGCAGGTGCAGGTCTTCGCGCGGCGGCAGGGCGTCCACGGCGGCCGTCAGGCCTTTCATGTCGTCTCCTGGGACGGGCAGGGTCGGCCCGTGGGTGTCTTCCGGGGATTCGTGTTGCAAGAAGTCCCCTGACGGTACGCGGGGACCGCTTCTGGCAGGGCCGGGAGCGCGGCGGAGGTGAGGCGAAGCATGCGTGTACACAGTGAATTGATCGATCAGCCCAGGCTCAACGAGACCCACGACACCAGTCAGCTTCTGGGGTTGGCACTGCGTGCCGCCGGGATCCCCCGCTGCTTCGGGATTCCGGGCGTCCAGAACCTGCGCCTGTACGAGATGCTCGGGCGTGGCGTGGTGGATCCGGTGCTCATCGCCAACGAGGCGAGCGCAGCCTATCTCGCCGTCGGGCAATACCAGAGCACCGGCCAGATCGGCTGTGTGAATGTCATTGGCGGGCCGGGCATCACGCACGCGCTCCCGGGCATCGAATTCGCGTTCCGCACCCACACGCCCGTCCTTGTCCTCACGACGGGGTGCGCGCGAGACGACGGCCGTGCGTATCAGTTGCACGATGTCGACAACCTGGGAGTCCTCGCACCGCTCTGCAAGGCGACCCACCGGCTGACCGAAGAGGACGACGTGCACGAAGTCGTGGCGCGCCTCATCAAGGCCGCGCACGGCGGGGTGCCCGGTCCATGTGCGCTGGAAGTGCCCATGCACCTGCTCCGGCGGGTATCGACCTTCCGTGAGCGCGAGCCGAGCCTTCGGCCCGCTGAAGTCCCCTCCGCGTGGCGGAACGCGGCCCTCCCTCCTGCGCTGGCCAGCGCGCTGGAGTCCTGCGCGGTCGCCATGGGCCGCGACGGCCTTCATGTCGTCAGCGACCGGGACCATCAACGGATCCCGTTTCGTCGTGGCGCGGTGCCGCTGGCGCTGGGCGCGGCGTTCTCGCGCAAGCTCGCGGTCGCCGTCACGGATGCCGAGTCGTTGGTGGCGTTCGCGCCAGAGCTCATCCTGGCGACCGCACGGCGTCTGCCCCTCGTCATCCTGGTCGAGCGGGATGCAGCCCAGGCCGACAGCCTCGACCTCGTGGCGAACCTCACCGGCGTTCGACTCATCCGGTCCACGGGAAAGGCCGAATGGGTCGGTGAAGTCGTGGAGGCGATGCGCACCCCCGAGGTGGTCATCTGCGAGATCGACCGTGCAGGGGACGCGGTGGCCGCGCCCGAGCCTGTGGCGCTCGAAGCGTCGTGGCTCGCAGCCTTCCAACAGGGAGTGCGGGGCAGCGGCCTTGGCTCCGTCTTCATCGCGGGAGATGGCAGGCTGAGCGCGGTGGCTGATGCGCTCTCCTCGGATGGCGTGTCGGTCCGGACCGTGCGGCATGATCAGAACCTGGGGTTCGTCGCGGACGGAGCTTCGCGATCGTCGGCGCGGCCCGCCGCCATCATCCTCCCCGAGGAATGGGCGCTCTCGTCGGTGTTGTCGGGAGTGGGGGAGGCCCATCTCGATCAGGTTCCCCTCGTGGTGCTCATCGTGGCCGCCACGACGCCCGGGCCCTGGCTCGGCACCCTGAAACACCTGTCGAAGTCGGCGACGGTCGTGGTCTCGGTGGAGGACATGGCGGGTGCCATCCAGGAGGCGGCCCAGCTCAGCCGTGCCGGTGCTCCAGGCCCGGTCTGCCTGGTTTGTCCCGCGAACCTCGCGGCGTCCTCCTCGGGAACCCAGCCCACAAGTGCCCCGACGGCGCCATCGCCCGCCCAGGGGGCTCCCACGGATGCGGAGCTGGATGCGGTGGCGCAGATGTTCCTTCGCTCGAAGCAGCCCGTGATCTTCGTGGGCCGTGGCGCGCGCGAGGGCTCCGCCGAGCTCGTGGAGCTGGCGCACCGGACGGGAGCTGTCGTCGCGTCGACGCTGTCCGGCAAGGGCGTGTTTCCTGAAACGGATCCCCTGTGGCTGTGGGGCGGCTTCGGTCCCTTGTCCCCTCCGCCCATGAAGGCCCTCGCGGAAGCGTGTGACGGGGCGCTCATCCTCGGCGCGAGGCTCAGTGAACTGGGAAGCGCTCACTACCGCGCCCGCTTACCGGCGTATTGCTTTCACGTGGACATCGATCCGGCGGTGCCGAACAAGGCTGCCTCCGCGATCGGCATCACCGCGGATGCCAGGGTCTTCCTCCAGGCCTTGCTGAAGCACCTCGACAGGCACTACCGCGAGAGCCTTCCGCGCCGGGTGGAAGGCCTCCTCGAACAGCTCCAGGCGGCCCGTGCCTGGGTGGACGCGGACGTTCGCGAGCGGAGAGAAGAGGGCAGGGGGATCGACCCCTATGAGCTCGTCCGCACGGTCCAGGCCGGGCTTCCTCCTGAGACGGTCTTCTGCGCGGATTCAGGCAATGGAACGATTCACGCACTGGAAGCACTGCGGCTCACCGCGCCGGATCGGTTCCTCTGTCCCGCGGACTACAACAGCATGGGTTATTCGGTCCCTGCCGCGCTCGGCGCCGCGGGGGCGCACCCGTCGGTGCCCGTGGTGTCCTTCGTGGGTGACGGCGCGTTCCTGATGACCGGGCTCAAATCCCTGCTGGGAGAGCCCGAAGCCCCTCCCATCATCACCGTCGTGCTGCGGGACCGCCGTCTGGGGATGATTGGAGACATCCAGCGCGCGACGAACCGCCCGGAGGTCTGCACCCAGCTCTCCGATTTCGACCTCGGGGCCTTCAAGGACAGACGCCCGGGACTGCGCTTCGAATCGGTATCCACGTCCGAGGCGTTGGCCCGAAGCGTCCAGGCCGCGCGGGTCGCATGGGAGGCGGGGCAGGGCACGCTCATCGAGTGCCTGATCAACCCCGAGACGAAGTCCTACTTCTTCCAGGGGGCACTCTCGTCGGCGGCGGTTCCCGTGCCCAGGCGGGTCCCCCGGTTGCCCACGGTGGAAGGTCCGCCTGGAGACCTCTGGGAGGTCATCGAGCGGGCGAAGGACCGCTTCACGGAGCGGGTCGCGCTGCGCGACGGTGCCCGGCAGTACCGGTACGGCGAGGTGCATGCCCGCGTGTCGCGGCTCGCGCAGTTCCTCCGGGAGCAGGGCGTGGGGCCGGGCGATGTCGTCGGGGTGATGCTGCGCAACCGGTCGGAGGTCGTCGAAGCGCACTTCGCCGCCGCGGGGCTCCGGGCCGTCGTGTTGAACATCAACGTCCGGCTCGCCGCGCCGGAGCTGAAGGACATCTTCAAGCAGGCCGGCGTGAAGTGGCTCATCGCCTCGACGGATTTCGCGCCGACCCTCTCCGAAACCCTCGCCATCGGGGACCTGCGGCTGGGAGGCGTGCTGTGGGTGGCCCCGGGCCAGGAGCCCCGTGTACTTCCCGAGCCGACGGACAGGTTCGGCACGACGCGCGATTATGAGGGCGCCCTCACCGCGTCAACGGCTCGCTTCGTCCCGGCGACCGGCTCCGAGTTCGATGCGTTCCACCTCTATTACACGAGCGGTACGACAGGCTTCCCGAAGGCAGTCCGCCTCACCCATCGCCAGGTCTTCCATCACGCGATCGCCACCGCGGAGGAGATGCACATCACTGGCGAGGATGTCTGGGGACACTTCTCGCCCATGTATCATGTCGTGGATGCCTTCGCGATCTACGCCCTGACCTGGCTGGGTGGGCAGCATGTGATGGTTTCGGATCCGGATCCGACCCACTTCCTGAGCCTGCTCGCGAGCGAGCGCATCACCTGCACCAACCTCGCCGCGGCGGCCGCGCATTTCCTCATCCACAGCCCGGACCTGGGGACGCACGACTTCAGCCGCTTGCGCATCCTCTCCTGCGGCGGCTCCGCCCTGGATGCCGGCTCGGTGGAGCGGCTGATCCAGATCTTCGGCTGCGAAATTTTCATGTCGTACGGCATGACGGAGTGCTGCGGGAAGATTTCAATGTCTCTCTTGTCGGACGAGCACCGCCAGCTCAGCCAGGGCGAACAGTTCGAGCGGATCGCCACGTCGGGTCGGCCGTTCAAGCTCATGGATGTGCGGATTGTCGATGAGCACGGGGCGGACGTCGCGCGCGACAACCAGACGATGGGTGAGGTGTGGATCCGCGGGCTCACGGTCTTCAGCGGTTACTTCAATGACGACACCGCGACCCGCGAGGCCTTCCAGGACGGCTGGTTCAAGACGGGAGATCTGGCGACGATCCGGCCGGACGGGTACCTGACGATCGCGGGCCGCAAGAAGGACATGATCATCTCCTACGGGGAGAACGTGTACCCGGGCGAGGTCGAGCGGGCCCTGGGGTCGCACCCGGGGGTCCAGCAGGTGGCGGTCTACGGCATCGAGAACCCGACGGCCGGAGAGGTGGTCAAGGCGGTCATCCGCCTCCGCGCGGGACATTCACTGACAGCACGTGAAGTCATCGCGTTCTGCCGGGGGCAATTGGCTGGCTACAAGGTTCCCTCAGAGGTGGAATTCATCGATGAGATGCCCATGACCGGGACCTTCAAGGTGGACAAGCTCCGCCTCAAGCGCCGGGAGGCACGGACGGGTGACGCGACCGCGACCGGAGCGAAGGCGCCGGTGGTTCGGGTCCGTCCCCGGACCGGGGTCGTCGAGCGCGTCCTGAAGATCGTCGAAGGCATCCGCGTGTCGGACGAGGGGCCGGTGGCCACCACGGCGACCCTCTGGAGCCTGGGATTGGATTCCATCCTGTTCCTCACGCTGCTCCGGGAACTTGAAAAGGAATTCCAGCTCAAGCTGGACCCGAACTTCCTGGTCCAGAACAACACCATCGAGATGATCGCCCGCGCAATCGCCCAGGCACCGGTCGAATCCCAGACGGCCGTACCGGCTCCCCACGAGGCGCCACCGCTCCTGAACGAAGCGCTCCTGTCTTCATGGAGCGCGACGGTGGAGCGGCGGCTCGGTGGTTTCGAATCGCTGGTCTATCAAGCCAACCGGCGGGGCCTGTTGCACATCAACCCCGTGGTGGACATGGAAGGCCCTGTCGACCCGGCGGTGATGCGCGAAGCCGCGGCGCTGTTGGAGAAGCGCCATCCCTATCTGCTGGCCTCCATCGTCGAGAAGAAGAAGGGCGACTTCTTCCTGGAGTACAAGCCGGGCCGCCACCTGGAGCTCGTCTTCGTCGAGGAGTCCGGGACGGAGCCCCTGGAGCAGTTGGTGGCGCGTCATCTGCGGGATTCGGGACAGAAGAAGATCCTGTTCATTCGCGCGAAGGGTTCACCCGAAGCCCACCAGGTCATCCCCATCTTCTGGCATTGCTACCTGGAGGTTCACGCCTTCCTGCGGCTGGTCCGGGAGCTGTTCGAACTCCACGAGCAGTTGATCGCCGGGACGCCCGTGGACGTGAAGCCACAGCCGCTCCCGGTGGCTCGGGAGGAGCTGTTCTCCCGGCTGCCGGGGATGGGGCTGGGTCCAACGGTCCAGCACCCGGATCCGGGCATCGCCAAGACGGGACAGGAAGTCCTCTCCGGCCTGGAGATCTTCCGGGCGAACAAGTTCAAGGCGCCGTTCGGGGTCCAGAAGAAGCGGGACTCGGAGATCTCGGTGGCGGGGGCTTCCCGTTCGGTGGTGATGGGCCGGGAGGCGACACGCAACATGCTGGGCGCCGTGGTGCGGCAGCAGAGCTCGTTGACCGGCGCCCTGTCCGCGGCGCTCTGTCTGGTCGCGCGGGAGCTGTTCTGCCCGGCGCCCAGGCCCCACCGCATGATTCTCGTGGGCTCGTTCGACGCACGGCCGCTCCTGAACCTGCCGACGGAGACGCTGGGGTACTACGCCACCTATCCGAAGTTCCTGGTGGATGTCGGCCCCGCGACCGGCTTCTGGGACCTGTCGCGCCACTTCCACCGCGAGAATCAGGCCTACATCGACCAGCGGACCTATGCGGGGATGGATGCGGAGCACTTCAGCAAGCTGGCGGGCGGCTTCGGAGCGGTCGCGAAGCTGCTCTGGGTGCCTGGGATGTGGGAGCAGTTCACCGCGCCAGGGCGGGCCTTCATCGTCAACCTGGGGGTGCTCGACTCAGGGCTGGGGCGGTTCAAGCTGAGGGGCGTGAAGGTGCTCCAGGACATCCCGGCGCTGGCCGTCTACAGCTACGTCCTCGACGGGTGCCTGCACCTGCAGACGTGCTCCCAGCTTGCCCCAGAGGCCGCGGACCGCTTCGCGGGGCACATCGAGGCGCACTTCAGCGGGATGATGGCCCCGGTGGCTGCCCAGGGGTAGGGGCGCGCCTGGGAGGGGCCCCATAAAGAAAAACCCCGGAATCACTTGGGAAAGTGACTCCGGGGGCTTGATGGCCAGGGTCGGACTTGAACCGACTACCTGCGGATTATGAGACCGCCGCTCTAACCAGGTGAGCTACCTGGCCGTAAGTTGTAACCTACGGCTTTTACTGCGGAACTTCGACTCCCTCAATACTGCCCCTCCAGCGGCTATGCAACTTGTACGGACTTCGTACGGGCTGGAGGACGGGAATGCCGACGTGGACAGGTAAGTGGGCGGGCGGCCGAACCTACGTGAACAAGCAGGGCATCACCGTGTGGGTCCTCGAAAAGCAGGTCCACGGGCGGCTCTATACCACACGGTTGGCGGCGGGCAACGAGAACGAAGCGTTGGGCGAGCTGGCGCTGTTCAAGAGGGACCCGGACGCCTACATCGCGCGGGCCCAGGCCCAGGTGGCAGGGCCGGCCGCCAAGGGGGAGGCCGCCGCCTCGCCGGTCTTCATGGACCCCGAGCGGGTGGGGCGGTTCCTCGAACACCTCAAGCGCCAGGGCCGTACGGAGCGCCACCGGAAGAACGTCCGGAACTACCTGGCGCAGTGGGCGGAGGCGCTCTTCGAGAAGGACCTGCGGACCCTCCGGCTCCAGGACCTCAAGCTGGTTCTGAACGGCTGGTACGACGCCGAGAAGAAGGAGATCGTCGCCAAGCGGCACCGCATCGCGGCCATCAAGTCGTTCTTCTCCTGGCTGCGCGAGGAGGAGGCGGTGCTCACCACGGCCGAGGACCCCACGCTTGCGCTGAAGGTGCCGCCGGCCCGCCCGGAGAAGGCCATGCGCGACAAGGGCTACTCCATGCGGGACGTGGAGCGCCTCTACGCCGCCATCCAGGGGTGGGAGTCCAAGAAGTACGGCTGGAAGGGGACGGGCCGCGTGACGGACGTGCAGCCGGTGCGGGACGTGCTGATGCTCCACGCCAAGTGCGGCATGCACGGCACCGAGATTGACCGCCTGGCCCGCGGAGAGGGCAAGGTGAAGGTGCTGCAAGGGCAGGGCGCCATCGCGGGCACCATCACGTTCGTCCACAAGTCGGGCCGGGTCCACGTGCAGTCCGTGGATGCGCAGGCCCTGGGCGCCGCCTTGCGCCTCCAGGCCCGGGGCTCGGCCCCGGCGGACTGGTGGATCCGTCAGGTGGTGAAGCGCGCGGCGAAGTCCATCGGCCTAGCGCCGCTGCGCATGGGGGAGCTGCGCCACAGCTTCGTCATCTGGGCCGCGGAGTGCGGGGTGGAGGTGAAGCCGGTGGATGGTGGCGTGCCGCTCTCGCGCATCGCGGCCACCATCGGGCACCAGTCCGCGGTGACGACGAAGAAGTTCTACGAGGGCGTGAAGGTGCCTCCGATGATCCAGCTCCCCCTCAAGCTGGACCATCCGGAGGATCCTGTGCTGCTACTTGACCGGCAGCTTCGCGATGGCAGCAGCCACTGACTTCGCGCTCTGGGCCCGGGGCTTCGCCGGAGCGGCCTTCTGCGGGCGCTCCGGTGGGGCTGGGCGGGACGAGGCATGCAGAAGCGCTGCCAAGCCGGATCCAATCTTGCTCCGGCAACACTGGAGGAAGCCGCCTTGCACCGAGGTCGAGTTCTGAGGCGCGCCATGCAGTATTCTCGATAGGAGCGACACAATGCTGAAGCCTGATGAAAGAGAATTCGTTCAAGGCATCTGCGCTGCGTTGGACCAACATCTGCATCGGCAAGAACAAGAGCGCGATGCGCTGTCGATTTTGGCTAGCGGTGCCGCATTCGAGGCTTGGCTTGCCTTTGAAGCACGCCTTGCTCTTGAATCGAGTCCAGGAGTTCTGCCAGTTGATCGTTTCTCCGTCGAAAACGAGCGCGGAAAGTCGGATGTGTACATCTCAGACTGGAAGACGGGGTCTGACACCTGCCATGCGTTGATAGAATTTAAGCTAGTCTACAATAACAAGAACTGGGGTACTCAGGTCCAGTCGGTGTTCAACGATCTTTACCCAACCAGGACTGAGAAACGGCTGCTGTCTCCAACGGTTCCGCGTGTCGCGCTCGTCGGGCTTATTGGTAAGCTGTACCTCGAAGGCGGTCGCTACCCAGGCCCGAGGCACGACATCAAAGAATGGGAGCGTGAAGTGTTCACCGCGCTTGAGGGGGGCAGAGGGCATGGTGCAGAACTTGTATGGAGTGGCAGACGCATGGCTCTCCAGCATGAGTGGCTCGACCCGAACTTCGCCAGCTTCTTCCAGCTTCATGCGTTCACACCTGTTTTTCCTAGCCTCCGTTTTGAGGGTGAGTGGAGCGCTTGGCCTAGCAGGCTGTTGAGAAACCCCTCCGAGGGATCGACACCCCCGCACCGTCGCGTGATGTCCTCCGCGCATCGGAGGACGTGATGCGCGGACGGCCCAAGCAGCAGACGACGCTGTTCAGCTTGAGGACGCCGGGGGACCGAGTCCCGGCGGACCATCCGCTGCGCAGGGTGAAGGACATGGCGGACGCCGCGCTGGCGGCGCTCTCGGCAACGTTCGACGCGATGTACAGCGGTACCGGTCGGCCGAGCATCCCACCGGAACAGTTGCTCAAGTCCTGCCTCCTCATGGCGTTCTACTCGGTGAGAAGCGAGCGGCTCTTCTGCGAGCAGCTCGACTACAACCTGCTCTACCGGTGGTTCCTCGACATGGGAATGGAGGACGCCTCCTTCGACCACAGCACCTTCTCGCAGAACCGGGACCGGCTGCTGGAGCACGACGTCGCCCGGAGATTCTTCATGGCGGTCATGAGCCAGGCGCAAAGCGCGGGGCTCACCAGCAACGAGCACTTCAGCGTGGATGGCAGCCTGATTGAAGCCTGGGCGTCGCTGAAGTCGTTCCGCCCGAAGGACGAGAAGGACGACAAGCAGGAGCCGCCCGACGACAAGGGTAACCCGACGGTGAACTTTCACGGGCAGAAGCGCGGCAACACGACGCACGCCTCGAAGACGGACCCGGAGGCGAAGCTTGCGCGCAAGGGCGCCGGCAAGGAGGCGCGGCTGGCCTATAGCCTCAATGGCGTCATGGAGAACCGCAACGGGCTGCTCGTGGACCTCGCTGTGATGCCGGCGGACGGCTTCGCCGAGCGCGACTCGGCGGTGATGATGCTCGATGGGCTGAAGTCCCGGAACGAGCGCTCCTCCGTGGGCGCCGACAAGGGCTACGACACGGCGGACTTCGTCGCCGACTGTCGGCGCATGGGAATCACGCCTCACATCGCCCAGACGACGGACACTCGGCGCCGCTCGGCCATCGACCGGCGAACAACGAGGCCCGCCGGCTACGCCCTCAGCCAGCGGGCACGGAAGCGAATCGAAGAGATATGGGGCTGGATGAAGACGGTGGGCGGCTTCCGCAAGACGCGCTTCAAAGGCAGGGAGCGGACGAAGTTGGCGGCGTATCTGGTGGGCGCCGCATACAACCTGGTGCGGATGGCGCGGCTGGCCGCCGCATAGGCGCTCTGCGCCCACTGCCTCCCCCCGAAGACAAGGTTGAGATTGAAGTCAACGAGAAGCCCGGCCTCGTGCCAGCAAACCGGGTTTCTTCAACAGCCTGCTAGAGGTCCACAATCTCTTCGCCCATGTGAAGGGGCGCCGTGATTCACGATGGTGGGCGTTTGAGGACCGGCTGGTGCGTGAACTTTTGAACCTCCGGGCCCTCACTTGGGCTTACCTCGACTCCGCACGCACGCGAAGACGCCGAGCGCAAACGTCCGGCGCAGCCGCCCAGTCCAAGCGTGGCATGCGCTCCTTCTTCGGTTCCTCCATCGTCGCGGCAAAGACCCGGCCCTCCTCCTCTAGCTTCGGCCCCGCTTGAGGGAACGTCTGTGGGCAGGGGGCGGAATTCCAGTGCCCGCTGGAGGGAGTTGACGAAGAACAGAGGCCGGGTACGGTGAGTGTCAACGTAGTTGTCGCGTGAAACAGGTCAAGCAGCTGCGGTCATTGTTGGAACGAGAGGGGTGAGGTTCGGGGAAGGGTTGAGCCGCACGGGGCCCGTGGGTGTCCAGTCGCGGGTGT
>NZ_RAVZ01000087.1 GCF_003611635.1 Corallococcus terminator
CGGCCCCCCAGACCCCTCCCGCTGGATCCGCGTTGGACCTGGAGTCTCCCGTGGCCTCCGCTCCTCCCGAGCAGCCCTCCCCGGTCACGCCCGAGCGGACCGCTGACGCCACCCCGGCCGCGACAGGGGCGCATCCGGTGCGGAGCGCGATGCGCCTGTGGCTGTCGGCCTACCGGGTGGAGGTGGTGTTGTTCCTGGTGGCGTTCGCGGTGCTGTCCAGCTTCAGCTCGCAACGCTTCCTCCGGCAGAGCGCCGCGCCGCACTTCATCTACCAGGCGCAGTCCTGGCTGGACGGACGGCTGGACGTGGATCCGCAGGTGTTGCCCAACCTGGAGGACTGGGCCTGCGTGCGGCTGGTGGATGGGCAGAAGGTGCGGTGCGAGGGCCGCCCGCTTCGGGATGATCGCTGGTTCGTCAGCTTCCCGTCGTTCCCCGCAGTGGTGATGCTGCCCTTCGTCGCGCTGCACGGCTACCAGTTCAACGACACGTCCTTCGGTGTCTTCGTGGGGGCGCTCGCGGTGGCGCTCTTCTATTCGCTGCTGCGCTTCCTCGCTCAGGAAGGGGAGACGGAGCGCAACCGCGATGACAACGTGCTGCTGTCGCTCGTGCTCGCCTTCGGGACGCTGTTCTTCTACTGCGCCATCCGGGGCGAGGTCTGGTTCAGCGCGCAGGTGATGGGCGTGGCGCTCACGTGCCTGTACGTACGCAATGCGGTGCGGGCCCGGCGCCCCCTGCTCGCCGGCCTCTTCTTCTCCATGGCGGTGCTCACCCGCACGCCGCTCGTCTTCGCGGGCCTCTTCTTCGTCCTGGAGGCGCTCTGCCCGGGACCGGACCGGCTGGCCCAGCTCAAGGCGCTGCCCACCACGTGGAAGCCCGCGCTCCGCAAGCTCGTGTTCTTCGGTCTGGGGGCCGCGCCCCTGGCCGTGCTCGCCGCCGCGTACAACGTCTACCGCTTCGGCAAGTTGGGCGAGTTCGGCCACTCGTACCTGTTCAACAACCGGGTGAACGTAGACATCGACCGCTTCGGGCTCTTCAACATCGAATACCTGTCGCGCAACCTCCAGGCCGCCTTCTTCAAGCTGCCCCAGGTTTCGCTGTCTCCGCCCCGGTTGTCGTACGACCCGCATGGGCTGTCGCTGCTGCTCACGCTGCCCCTGCTGGTGTTCCTGCTGGTGCCCCGCACGCGTCCCCGGCTGCACTGGCCCCTGTGGCTGACCGTGGCGGTGTGCGCGCTGCCCGGCCTCTTCTACCAGAACACCGGTTACATGCAGTTCGGCTTCCGGTTCAGCCTGGACTACACCCCGTACCTGTTGCTGCTCTTCGCCGTGGGAGGCTGGTCCCTGCGCAACCGCGCGGTGCTGGCCGTGCTGGCGCTTGGCGTGCTGGTGAACTCCTGGGGCGCCGTGGCCTTCCGTGGCTACACGGAGTACGTCCGGAACTGGTAGGCGTTCGGGGCCCGGTGGCTTGCCTTCGCCGGGCTCCGCGCGCAGATAAGAGGAGACATGCAACCTCCCTCCGGTCAGCCCCCTCCTGGCAAGCGTTGGCACACCCGTGAGGACAGCGGCATCCGCCTGGATGCCACGTTGCGCTGGTGGCACGACGACGAACCCATCGAGCACCCGAAGATCATCGAACTCTTCAACGCCTCCCTGGTGCTGGATGATGATGGGCGCTACCAGCTCCGCATCGCCCCGGACTGGTGCTACGTCCAGGTGGAGGACGCGGCCTACGAGGTTCGCACCGTGGACATCACGCCCGATGAGCGCGTGTCCCTCCGCTTGAGCGACCGGACGGCGGAGGCCCTGGACCCGACCTCGCTCCAGCTTTCGCCCGAGGGTGTCCTGACCTGTCGTGTGAAGCAGGGCAGGGCGAAGGCGCGCTTCTCGCGCGATGCGCAGTACCAGTTCGGCGAGCTGCTCGAAGAAGGTCCGGAAGGGCACCTGCTGCTGCGGGCGGGTCAGCGACACGTGGAGGTCCCCCTCTCGCTGGATGCGTTCCAACCGGCTTCCTAGCTAGGCCGCCTCGACGGAAGCCTGCGCCACAGGAGGCGCGGCAGAGCCCGCCAGCTCGCGAGCCAGGGACTCCAGGACCTCCGGATGTTCGCGCAGCCATTCGGAGGCCCGCTCGCGCCCCTGGCCGATGCGCTCTCCGCGCAGGCTGAAGTGGCTGCCGGACTTCTCCACCAGGCCCGCGCTCACGGCCAGGTCCAGCACCTCGGCGGTGCGGTGGATGCCCGTGCCATAGAGCACGTCGAACTCCGCCTCCTGGAACGGAGGCGCCATCTTGTTCTTCACCACCTTCACGCGGGCCCGTGAGCCCACCACCGCGTCGCCCTCCTTGAGGTTGCCCGTGCGGCGGATCTCCATCCGCACGGACGAATAGAACTTCAGCGCGTTGCCGCCCGTCGTCGTCTCCGGGTTGCCGAACATCACGCCAATCTTCATGCGGATCTGGTTGATGAAGATGATGCACGTGCCGGAGCGGCTCACCGCGCCGGTGAGCTTGCGCAAGGCCTGACTCATCAACCGCGCCTGGACGCCCATGTGCGCGTCGCCCATCTCCCCTTCGATTTCCGCGCGAGGCACCAGCGCCGCCACCGAGTCCACCACGATGAGGTCCACGGCACCCGAGCGCACGAGTTGCTCGGTGATCTCCAGCGCCTGCTCCCCGGTATCGGGTTGGGCCACCAGCAACTCCGCCGTGCGCACCCCCAGCTTGCGCGCGTAGGACAGGTCCAGCGCGTGCTCCGCGTCGATGAAGGCCGCCACTCCGCCCACGGCCTGCACCTGGGCGATGGCATGCAGGGTCAGCGTCGTCTTCCCGGAGGACTCATTGCCGAACAGCTCCACCACGCGGCCTCGCGGATAGCCGCCCACACCGAGCGCCCGGTCCAGTCCCACCGAGCCCGTGGGAATCACCGCGACCTTCTGCTCCGGAGCATCCGCGCCGAGCGTCATCACCGCGCCCCGGCCGAACTGCTTCTCGATGGATGCCACCGCCGCCGCCACTGCCTTCAACTTCTCCGTCAGCTTGCTCATCTCGTCCGACTCCCTCGCCGCCCCGTGGGCTGGATGCCTCGGGCGGGTGGGACAGCAACGGACATGCCGCGTCGCCTCCCAGGCGATGGCTGCCCAGGAGCGTCCAGGTCGGTGGCCGCCGTCCCGCGCGGCGGAGCGACACGGCTGTCTCCCGGCCGTTGAGAAGGCTTCCAGACGAGGGGGGCCGCATAAGCGGGCACGGGGGGCTCGTGACAGTCCATCTATGTCAGACACCGTGGCTTTCGTTGAATCCCAGGGGCTGCGGTATGACGTTTCCCATTGTGAAAACGACCCGTGAGAACCTTCCCCATGTGGTCATCCTGGGAGGCGGCTTCGGCGGCCTCTACGCGGCCCGGTACCTGCGAAAGGCGGGGGTGCGCGTCACGATGGTGGACCGTCACAACCACCACCTCTTCCAGCCGCTGCTGTACCAGGTGGCCACGGCCACGCTCAGCCCGAGCGACATCGCCGCGCCGCTGCGGGCGATTCTCGGGCGCAATCAGGTCCAGGTATTGCTCGCGGAGGTGACCGGGGTGGACACCGCGAACAAGCGGGTCCTCCTGGCGGATGGCGAGCTGGCATATGACTTCCTCATCGTGGCCACCGGGGCGACGCATTCGTACTTCGGCAACGATGCGTGGTCGCGCCACTCGATGGGATTGAAGACGGTCGAAGATGCCCTGGAGATCCGCCGCCGCGTGCTGCTCGCCTTCGAGCAGGCCGAGCGCGAGCCGGATCCCGAGCGTCGCCGGGCGCTGCTGACCTTCGCCATCATCGGAGCAGGCCCCACGGGCGTGGAGCTGGCGGGAGCCCTGGCGGAGATCAGCCGCAATTCCTTGTCGGGCGACTTCCAGAACATCGATCCCCGGGATGCGCGCGTCATCCTCATCGAGGGGATGGACCGGGTGCTTCCCACCTATCCTGAGAACCTCTCGGGCGACGCCCGCCGGGTGCTGGAGAAGCTTGGCGTGGAGATCCGCACGGGCACCCGGGTGACGAACATCGACGCCACGGGCGTGGACATGGGGCCCGAGCACCTGTCGGCCCGCACGGTGCTCTGGGCCGCGGGCGTGGAGGCTTCTCCGGTGGCCCGTTCGCTCGGCGTGGAGCTGGACCGGGCAGGGCGCGTCCCGGTGACGCCCGAACTGACCGTGCCCGGTCATCCGGACATCTTCGTCGTGGGGGACCTGGCGCTCGTCAAACAGGACGACGGAAGCACCGTCCCGGGTCTGGCGCCCGCAGCGATGCAGGAGGGCAAGCACGCCGTGCTCAACCTCCGCCGGCAGCTCGCGGGCCAGCCGATGCAGCCCTTCCACTACTGGGACCGGGGCAGCTACGCCGTCATCGGCAGGGGCCATGCCGTGGGCGTGGCCTTCCGCCGCGTCCAGCAGTCAGGCTTCATCGCGTGGCTGGCCTGGCTCTTCATCCACCTCACCTTCCTCATCGGCTTCCGCAGCAAGCTGGCGGTGCTGCTCAACTGGGCCTACTCGTACCTGACCTTCGGCAGGTCGGCGCGAATCATCACGGGGCCCGCGCCCCTGCTCGAGGCCCGCGCCCCGGCGCGCCTGCCTGGAGAGGCGCAGGGAGTCGCGTCGCCGGTGGTCGCGGAGCCTCCCGTCGTTCGTGATGCTGCCACCCCCGCGATCGTTCCTTACTGACGGTCGCGGCTCCGGACGTCAGGACTTGCCGTCCGGTGCATTTCTCCATGCAGGGGAGGAGGGGCGTGAAGCATCCGTCGCCCCCTGGGTGTTGGCATGCAACCAGCCCCGGCGATCCAGCATCCGGCAGTCGACCGCGAGCTGCATGTCGACGTCCTCGATGCGTCCATGTCCTTCCAGGTCCGCGCGTGTCAGCGCCAGCTTGAGGATCCGGTCATGCGCGCGGGCGGACAGGCCATGGTGGCGGACCGCGAGCTCCAGCATCTGCTCCGCGCGGGGAGACATCACGCAGTAGCGGCGCAACAGGTGCGAGGGCATCTGGGCGTTGCAGTGCACGTCCGGCGCATCCTGGAACCGGGCGCGCTGCCGCTCGCGGGCGGCTTCCACTCGCTGTCGGTAGTACTGGCTGGGCAACTCCTGCGTCTTCGCCGCGAGCTGGTGGTACTCCACCGGTCGTGTCTGCACGGTGATGTCGATGCGGTCCAGCAGCGGACCGCTGACGCGCGCGTGGTAGTCGAACACGCGGTGCTCCGCGCAAGTGCACGTGCGCCCCGGCACGTTGAAGTAGCCGCACGGGCAGGGATTCATCGCCGCCACCAACATCACCCGACAGGGATAGGTGATGTGCTGGCTTGCGCGAGCCAGGTGGATGGCGCCTTCCTCCAGCGGCTGGCGCAGCACCTCCAGCACGTTCTTGCGGAACTCGGGAAGCTCATCGAGGAACAGCACCCCGTGGTGGGCCAGTGACAGCTCTCCGGGCCGCGCCGCGGGCCCCCCACCCACGAGCCCCGCATCGGACAGCGTGTGGTGTGGGGCGCGAAAGGGGCGCTCACGCATCAGCGCCTGCTCGTCTCCCAGCAGTCCCTGGATGGAGTAGACCTTCGTCACCTCCAGGGCCTCGTTGAAGGTCATCTCCGGCAGGATGCCCGGCAGCCGTCGCGCCAGCATCGTCTTGCCCGAGCCGGGAGGGCCGGCCATCAAGACGTTGTGGCCGCCGGCCGCCGCGAGCTCCAGGGCCAGTTTCAGCTCCGGTTGGCCCCGCACATCGGCCATGTCGGCGGTTGCCTTGCGGGGGCTTGCCCCCGGCCTTGTCTCGCGCATCAGCGGCGTGAGCGGAGCGCTTCCGGTGAGATGCCCCACGGCCTCACGCAGGTGGGCCACGGGCAGCACCTGGAGCCCCTCCACGAGCGCCGCCTCCGCGGCGTTGGCGGCCGGCACCATCACCCCCCGGAAGCCCCCGTTCCGAGCCGCCACGGCCAGGGGAAGCACGCCCTTGATGGGCTTGATGGAGCCATCCAGCGAAAGCTCGCCGCCAAAGAGGTAGAGCCCCAGCGGCTCTTCCTCCATCAGCCGCGCCGCGGCCAGGACCCCCAGCGCGATGGGCAGCTCGAAGGCAGCTCCCTCTTTGCGGAGGTCCGCGGGCGCCAGGTTGACGGTGATCCGCTTCTGGGGAAGGTCGAAGCCAGTGTTTTTCAGCGCGGAGACGACCCGCACCTTCGACTCCCGAGCCGCCCCTTCCGGCAACCCCACGACGTTGAAGTAGGGCAGCCCGAGTGCCATGTCGACCTCGCACTCCACCACCACCGCGTCGATGCCCATCAACGCCCCCGACCGCACCCGAGCCAGCATCGTCTCCCCCTCCCCACCTGCACCGGGGGAGGGCAGAGCAATGCCCATACCGGGAGCCCCACCTCACGAAGTGGCCTGGGGCTCCATCCGCCGCGCCAGACGTCCCGTCCCGGGCGGGGACCCCGGGCCCCAAAAGCAAGAAGCCCGCTGACGGGGAAGGATCCCTGCCAGCGAGCTTCTCGTTGAAACCTGCGACTGCTGAAGGGCGTCAGCCCGGCCTTGCGTGGTTTAGGGCGTCGGGGCAGGCGTGGGCGGAGCGCCCTCGGGCGTCGTCGTCGTGCCCTGGATGACCGCGTTCTGGGGCAGCTCGGTGGCCATGCCCAGGATCTTCGCGCCCGCGGCGCGTGCGCCGTCGAGTGCCACGACGAGCTTGCCGTAGTTCGCCGCGTCGTCCGCCATGAAGAAGACGACCTTCTCGTCCGGCTTCTTGGAGTTCAACATCCGCTTGAGGCGGGTGACGTAGTCGGCGGCGGGGATCTGCTCCGTGTTGATGGAGTAGACGCCATCCTTGTCCACCTGCACGACGATCTGCTGAGCGTCGGGCTCGGGCGGCGGCTGGTTCTCCTCGACCTCCGTCTCCGGGACCCGGACGAGGATGTCCTTCTCCAGGAGGGGGGTCACCACCATGAAGATGATGAGGAGCACCAGCACCACGTCCACCAGGGGCGTGACGTTGATCTCCGAGTTCGGCGCGGATGAGGGCTTCACCCACTGACGCTGCTTGTGTCCTCGGGACATTACTTCTTCTCCTCGACGCCCAGGGCGATCTGCTTCGCCTTCGCCTTGCGCGCCGTGTCCAGCACCTTGCGCACGTCGCCCACGTTCAGGGTGTTGTCACCCTTCAGCAGGATCTTCTTGCCCGGATCCTTCACGAGCTCCGCAGCGATCTTCTCCTGGAGGCCTTGCTCATTGACCTCGTCGTTCTCCACGAACACCTTCTTGTCCGTGGTGATGGAGAGGACCAGCGGGTCGGCGTCCTTGCCGCCTTCCTTCTCGATCTCCGTGGCCTTGGGCAGCTCCACGGACTTTCCGCGCTGGAGCATGGGCGTCACGACCATGAAGATGATGAGGAGCACCAACACCACGTCCACGAGGGGCGTGACGTTGATCTCGCTCTTGATGCCCCCTTTGGGGCCTGCTGACATTCCCATGCGTGCACCTGTGTCCGGGAAGGGATTCCCACTCCGGGGCAGCTCGGCTGGTTACAGCCGGGCCGCCCTCGGGGGCGGGATGTCCCAGGGGTGGGCTTGAACTAAGCCGCGTGCGAGGACTGGGCGCCGCCGCCCACGTGCCGCGCAACCACGTCCAGGAACTCGTTGGAGGACTCGGAGATGTCCACGGCGCGGGCATCCACCCAACCCTGCAGGAAGTTGTAGACCATCACCGCGGGGATCGCGACGAGCAGACCGAACGCGGTGGTGATGAGCGCCTCGGCGATACCGGCCGAGATGGTGCCCAGACCGCCGGAGCCGGCCGCCGCCATCAACTGGAAGGCGTTCACGATGCCCATCGTGGTGCCCAGCAGGCCCACGAACGGCGCCGTCGAACCCACCGTGGCCAGCACGGTCAGACCGCGCTTGAGGCTCTGCACCTCGCGCTGCGCCTGGCGCTCCAGCGCCCGAGCCACGGACTCCACCGCGAGGTCCTTGTTGCCCGGGTTGATGCGGTACGCCGTCAGACCGGAGTTGATGACGCGGCCCAGGTGGCCCACGTCCTTGCCCAGGTTGGTGTTCGCGGCGGTGGCCAGATCGCCCTTCGCGAGGATGGCGCCCATCTTCGCGGCGAAGTTACGGCTGTCCGAGCGCGTCTTGCGGAAGACGATGATCCGCTCCGCCATGACGACCAGCGACGCCACCGACATGATGGCGAGGGTGAAGATGATCATGCGGGCGAAGAGGCCCGTGTGATTCCAGATATCGACAAGAGTGAATTGCATGGCTATGGAGCGCTCCTCCTCACGAGCGCGGGGTAGATTCGGCTGACTGCTCAGCGGGTGCGCTGGATCAGCGCGGCAGCTTCAGATTGAAGTTGAAGGTGTACTGGACCTCGACCGGCCGGCCCTGGAACGTGACGGGCTTGTAGCGTGAGGCGGCCAGTACGTCCATCACGGCCTGCTCCATGTGGGGGAGCGGCTTGATGACGCGGCAGCGCTCGACCTTCCCCTCGGTCGTGATGACGCACTTCACGATCATCAGGCCCTGCACGCGCGCCTCGATGGCCTCACGCGTGTACGACACCTCGGGACCACCGATCTTCTCCGGGCGCGTCATGCCCTGACCGAACGACAGCACGTCCGTGCCCGTTCCGCCCAACTGCCCGCCCACCACGCCGCCAATCACACCCCCGACCACGCCTCCAACCACACCGCCGGCGACGCCACCCTCCACGCCACCCTCGACCTCCGCCTCGCTCGCCTCTTCCTCCTCGGCTTCGGGCGGGGTCTCCGTCTCCTCCGGCTTCTGCTGAGGGATCTCCTTCGGCTGCACGATCACGTCCTTGGGCTTCTTCGGCGTGATCTTCTTCTCCGTCTTCGGCTTCGAAGCAGGAGGAGGCGGCGGAGGAGGAGGCGGCGGCGGCGCCATGGTCGCCTTCAGCGTGACCTCGACCTCCTTCTCCTCGATCGGAGGAGGACGCGTGGACAGGTAGGCCACCAGACCCAGCAGGCCGATGTGGAGCACCGTGGAGATGCCCGCACCGACGCCGAAGCGCGACCTGGGTCCTTGCCCACGGTCAAGGACTGAATCGAACATGCACGTAACTCCTCTTCACCAGTGGACTGCCCGTCCCGCCCTGCCCGGATTGAAGGGCGGCTACCATACAGAAAAGGGTTCCGGGTTCAAGCAACCGTGTCGGGCGCCGCCGACGTGATCGCGCCAATGCCCCACTGGTCACCAAAAAGCAACGGTCTATTGACAACTGCTTGACCTCGGATATTTTCCGAGGTCATTTTCGGTTGCAGCCCACCTTGGAGGGGTTTGGTATGCAAGTGAAACACGTACTTCGGGAAACCGGAGTTGTCCTTGCTGCGGGTCTTCTGTACGGATCAGCAGCTTTCGCGCAGTCCAGCGTCATTCTCGGCACTGTCATCAACACGGAGGACAAGAAGCCGGCGGCCGATGTCGTTGTCACGGCCACCTCACCCAACCTGCAGGGCGAGCAGATCGTGGTTACCGACGCTCAGGGTAACTACCGTATTCCCCAGCTTCCGCCGGGCACGTATACGTTGCGGTTCGAGAAGGAGTCGTTCAAGCCTTACGCCCGCCCGGAAATCCAGCTGCTCCTCAACCGCACCATCCGCGTGAACGTGGAACTCCTGCCCGACAACTTCTCGTCGACCCAGGAAATCATCGGCAGCCCGCCGACGATCGACGTCGGTTCCACGAACACCGGCGTGAACGTGGATCAGGAGTTCATCAAGCGCATCGCGGTGGCCCGTCCGGTGGGCAAGGGTGGCGCGACGCGCTCCTTTGAGTCCCTGGCCGAGCTCGCCCCGGGCGCCCAGTCCGACCAGTACGGCGTGTCCATCAACGGCACGACCTCGCCCGAGAACGGCTACGTGGTGGACGGTCTGTCCACGAACGACCCGGCCTTCGGCGTGAACGCCAGCCCGCTGAGCATCGAGTTCGTGCAGGACGTGAACATCATCACCGGCGGCTACATGCCGGAGTTCGGTCGCTCCACGGGCGGTGTCATCAACGCGGTGACCCGGTCGGGCTCCAACGAGTTCCACGGCTCCGTGTTCGCCAACTGGACCCCGGGCGCCTTCGAAGGCAACCGGAAGCTGGTCATCGAGGACGGCACCACGGTCACCGGCCTGAACGCCCTGAGCAACCTGGGCGACTTCGGCGCGACCCTCGGTGGTCCCATCCTGAAGGACAAGCTCTGGTTCTTCGCGGGCTTCACGCCTGCGTTCCAGCGCTACGAGCACACCCGTGCGCTCAACGCCTTCACCCTGAACGACGACGGTGACATCGCGACGGATGCGAACGGCTTCAGCGTGGTCCAGGAGATCCCTGGGTCGCAGCGGAAGTACTTCGCGGACTCGCGCACCATCCAGTACATGGGTAAGTTGACGTACCTCATCAACCAAGACCACAACGTGTCGTTCTCCCTGAACGGCACCCCGACCGTGTCGGGTGGTCTGGGCAAGCTGTCCATCAGCCCCCGTACGGGTGGTCTGCCGGGTGCGCAGACGACGCGTCCCGAGGACATCGGCCAGACCGAGAACCGCGCGAACTCCACGGGCCTCGGCTTGAAGTACGCCGGCGCCTTCATGGACAAGAAGATCCTGATCGACGCGAACGCCGGTTGGTTCCACCAGACCGCTTCCACGCCTCCGGCGGACGGCAGCGCCATTGGTGACACGACGGGCTTGGCGGGTTACGCGCTGGCGCAGTACACGGGTCGGCGTCCGCTGACCACGTTCGAGAGCATCCCGAACGCGGAGCAGTACTGCGGCACGACCACGGCGGAGCAGACCCTGCGCTGCCCGGCGACGAACTACCTGGTCGGCGGCCCCGGCTTCATGTCCGAGGCCACGCTGGACCGCTACCAGATCAACGCGAAGGGCACCTACCTGCTCAACGCGCTGGGCACGCACGTCTTCAAGGCGGGCGTGGACGCGGAGTTCCTGTCCTACGACCAGAAGAAGGCGTACTCGGGCAGCGTGTTCTGGCAGGAGGCGGCCGCCGCGTACAATGGCGCCACCGTCCCGATCTGGTCCGACAACCGTCGCTACGGCTACCAGACGGCGCCGGACTCGCCGGTCTTCGAGACCCTGCAGCAGACGTCGACGAGCGGCACCACCATCGGTGGCTTCCTGCAGGATAGCTGGTCGATCGCCAACCGCGTCACCCTGAACCTGGGCGTCCGCTACGACGTGCAGTCCATGTACGGCGGTGACGGCAACCTGGCGCTGCAGCTCGGCAACCAGTGGTCGCCCCGGCTCGGCGCCGTGTTGGATCCGTTCGCCAACGGCCGCGCGAAGCTGTTCGTCAACTTCGCCCGGTACTACGAGCAGGTTCCGCTCAACATGATGGACCGTGCCTTCCCGGGCGAGCGTCGCTTCGGTGCGCGTCGCTTCCTGGCGGAGCCGGGTGCGGCGGGCGGTTGCGACCCGTCGACGCTGGAAGGGCAGCGCGGAAGCTGCGCGGACCCGGGCCTCGTGGTTCCTCGCGCGGAAAGCAGCCTGAACGCGAACGAGTTCTACAGCGGTGGTCTGGTTCAGAACCAGGCCGTCGACCCGGACATCAGCCCCCAGTCCTCCGACGAGTTCGTGGTCGGTGGTGAGTACGAACTCCTGGCCAACACCCGTCTCGGTGCCACCTATACGCACCGCAACATGGGCAAGGTCATCGAGGACATGAGCCGCGATGACGGCAACACGTACTTCCTCGGCAACCCCGGCAGCGGCTTCGCCAAGGAGTTCCCGACGCCGGTGCGTGACTACGACGCGGTCACCGTCTACCTGAACCGCACGTTCACGGACGGCTGGCTGGCGCAGGCGAGCTACACGTGGTCCCGCCTGTACGGCAACTACCCCGGTCTGTTCCGCCCGGAGAACAACCAGCTCGATCCGAACATCCTCGCGGACTTCGACCTGATCGACCTCCTGGCCAACCGCTCGGGTCTGCTGCCCTTCGACCGTACGCACGCCATCAAGGTGTTCGGCGCCAAGGAGATCAACTTCTCCAACGCGCTGTCCGCCAGCATCGGTCTGTCCTACCGCGGTAACTCGGGCCAGCCGATCAACTACCTGGGCGCCTACCCGGGTTACGGCCAGGACGAGACGTTCATCCTGCCGCGTGGCACCGGTGGTCGCACCCCGTGGATCAACAGCGTCGACTCCAACGTGGGCGTCAACTACCGCATCAGCAAGGACAACGTCGTCACCTTCACCCTGGACGTGTTCAACCTCTTCAACTTCCAGGGCGTGGACAGCGTGGACGAGTCCTACACGTTCGCTCAGGTCCTCCCGGTGTTCGACGAGGCGACCCAGACCCCCGGTACGGCGGCTGACCTCCCCACGGCTGACAGCCCGGGCAGCGTTCCGCGCGCGGACATCGAGGGCAACCTGGCGTTCGAAGACGTGAACAAGAACTTCAAGAACCCCGACCGCTACCAGGCCCCGCGGCAGATCCGCTTCGGTGTCCGGTACACGTTCTAAACCAACATCCACGTGAGGAAGATCAGCAACATGCGCAAGAGCATTCTTTCAACGCTGGTGATGCTGGGGACGGCAGGCAGCCTCACCGCCTGCGATTTCGAGCAGCCGAGTGCCGGCTGCATCGTCCAAGAGGGTGTGTGGTTCGCGAAGTACGAGGCCCTCGACGCCCCCACGGGCGCTGACTGCGCCGATTCGGAGCCGCTCGCGGGCGATGACCTGGGCGTGTTCAAGTTCGCGAACCCGGACCAGGGAACGTCTCAGCTCGTGATTCGTCCCTACGCCCTGGCGTCGCTGGGTCAGTTCGACCCGGCCAATTCGTACGCCGGCCTCCAGACCATCGGAAGCCTGGAAACGACGACGGACGCGGACGACTTCTGCAAGGCGACGGAGTTCAACTCGGCTGGCGTCAACGCCAGCACGGGCAAGTACGCTGGCGCCGCCGCGGAAGCGATCACGTACCAGTTCGACAACGTCCAGGTGTACTCGAACCCGGGTGCGCCGGGCACGCAGATGGCCGGCGAGCTCACGTACACGAACAACGGCTGCGTCTCCCACTACGTCTGGCGGGCGATGTGGCCGTCCACGGGCTGCGACCCCGAGGCGGATCCGGCGGATCCGACCAGCGGTCCGGTGCTGTGCGGCGAAGGCTCCGGCATCAACCCGGACTTCAAGGTGCAGTGCGATGAGGAACTGCACGCCTGCGTCCTGACGGACAACGTCCCGTCGTTCAAGTAGTCGTCGGTCCTACTCGGCGACCCTGAAGGTCTTCCGCGGCCCCGGCAGCTCCTCCCCCACGAGGGAGTAGCGGTCCGGGGCCGTGGTGTTTATGCAACCTGCATTCCACTGTTTGGAGGACCATGGAGGGCCGATACGAACTCATCGAGCACGTCTGCTCGCTTCTGGCGGACGAGGAGGGAACGCTCCGCAAGGAGGCGCCCTACCGGGTCGCGCTCTGCTACCCGAGCCCCTACCACGTGGGCATGAGCTCGCTGGGCTACCAGGCCATCTACCGGGAGATACACGAGCACGCGGGGGCGACCGCCGAGCGTGTCTTCCTTCCCGATGATGTCGAGACATACAAGAGAACACGGACGCCATTGTTTACCTGGGAATCCCAGGCGCCGGTGTCTGGTTTTGCAATGCTTGCCTTCTCTGTGGCGTATGAGTTGGAGCTCACAGGGTTGTTCACGATGTTGGAGTTGTCTGGTTTGCCGGTTCTTGCGGCGGAACGGACGGCAAGACATCCGCTGGTGGTGGCAGGCGGTCCGCTGACGTTCTCGAACCCGGATCCGCTGGAGCCCTTCGTGGACGTGCTGGTCCAGGGAGAGGCGGAGGACCTCATCCACGTGCTGCTGGAGGCCGCGGCCTCCATGGAGCGCGAGGCCCTGTTGGAGCACCTGGCGCGGATCCCCGGCTTCCGGGTGCCCGGGCGGGGTGGCGCGCGCTACCACGTGGCGAAGGCGACGGATGCCCGGCTGCCGGCCCGGACGCAGATCATCACGTCGCACACGGAGCTGCGCTCGATGTTCCTCATCGAGCCGGAGCGGGGCTGTTCCCGCGGCTGTCACTACTGCGTGATGCGCCGGACGACGAACGGCGGCATGCGCACGGTGCCTCCGGAGCGCATCCTGTCCCTCATCCCCTCCCATGCGAAGCGCGTGGGGCTGGTGGGGGCGGCGGTGACGGATCACCCCCGCATCGTGGAGCTGCTTCGCACCCTCGTGGACTCCGGCCGGGAGGTGGGCGTGTCCTCGCTGCGCGCGGACCGGCTCACGCAGGAACTGGTGGATCAGTTGCGGAGGGGTGGGGCGACGAACCTCACGGTGGCCGCGGACGGGGCGTCACAGAAGATGCGGGACCTGGTGGACCGCAAGCATTCCGAGGAGCAGATCGTCCGCGCGGCGCGGTTCGCCCGGACGGCGGGGATGAAGCAGCTCAAGGTCTACAACGTGGTGGGCCTGCCGCACGAAGACGACGCGGACATCGACGAGCTGATCCGCTTCACCACGGAGCTGTCCCGCATCCTGCCCGTGGCGCTGGGCGTCGCGCCCTTCGTGGCCAAGCGCAACACGCCGCTGGACGGGGCGCCCTTCGCGGGCCTTCGCGAGGTGGAGAACAAGCTGGAGCGGCTTCGCAAGGGCCTTCGCGGCCGGGCTGAGGTGCGGCCGACCTCCGCGCGCTGGGCCTGGGTGGAGTACATGCTGGCCCAGTGTGGCCCGGAGGCGGGGCTGGCGGCGATGGACGCCTGGCGCGCCGGGGGCTCCTTCGCGGCGTGGAAGCGGGCCTTCCAGGAGCGGGAGTGCGTCCCGTACCTGGCCCGCCGGGTGGAGGATGGGCGGCGGCAGCCCACGGTGTGGCCCATCGTGCCGGGGCGACCCCCTCCCCAGCCGTCCGCCGCCTGACGGGGGCCCGCAAGGCCGTACCCGACAAGCCCCGCTTTCCGCTACAAGACGCTCAGCGGGGCCGATGGCCGGCACTCGCATGGCCTCGGAGCGCATCTGGTGAGCACGCAGCGCGTGGAAAAGTCGTGGCAGACGAAGGGCCTCAAGGACTACCCGACGGAGGCCCTGCTGGGCACGCTGGGGCACTACGGCATCCCCATGAGCGAGGCGGACTACCGCAAGCTCGCGGAGACGGCGTACCCGCTGGGCATCGCCCAGCAGTGGAAGGGCGCCTGGAAGGGCACCGGCCCGTTCAAGGACTACGTCGTGGCCGCAGCCGTGGAACTGTGGCGCCGCTGGATGGGCGACCGTGTGTCCCCGCAGGAGTTCACCGAAGGGCTGGCGGCGCTGATGAACGCGCTCGTGCAGCGCCTGAACAAACTGCAGGACGCCCCGGTGCCCGCCGCCTTCGAGCGCCTGAAGTCGCTGCGCTCGAGGCTGACGCTGGATGACAAGGGCGCGCTGCCCGCGCCGTTCCTCCAGGAGGCGCTAGCGCCCTTCTCGGAGAAGGACGCGGAGCTGTTCGACAGCCTGGCGGAGTCGCTGGCCGCCCAGGGCCACCACGACGACGCGACGGCGTTCGCCGACATCGAGGAGTTCCTGCTTCCCGACCGTCGCGGCATCTCCCAGGCGGTGGTCCGCTCCGCCCGGGGCGAGCGCGAGCCCGCCATCCAGGACCTGAAGAACCTCATCCACGACACGGCGCGCGCGCCCATCTCCCGCCTGCTGGCGGTGGACGGCCTCATCCACCTGCAGGCGTGGATCGACGCGTCCATCGAAGGCCGCTCGCTGCTGGCGGAGGCGGAGAAGGCGAACGACATCCACCTGTCGCTCGACCTGGTGCCCCGCCTGGAGCACATCTTCAAGCAGCAGAACGACCGCGCCGCGCTGCTGGAGCTGATGGGCACGCAGGAGCGGCTGGAGGCCCAGCACGACAAGATGCACCCGGGCCACCGTCAGCACCGGCACCAGCACGCGCAGCCGCAGCGCCGGCGTTAGCGCTCCAGGCGGTCGCTCACCGCGTCCCCGTGCGCCGGCGGCTCCGTGTTTCCGGAGCCCCGGCGTCGGTCGCGGCGGGGGGAGCGGCTGCCGCCAGTCCCGCGGTTTCGTTCGAGGCCCCGGCGTCGGGCGTCGGCGCCTGGGCGTCCGGCTTGCCGGGCAGCTCCGGGGCCGCACGCTTGAGCTTCACCGCGCTCACGCCGGGCACGCCTTCGGCCACGTCGCGCACGGGCACCACGGCGCCCACGGTGGTGTAGCGGATGGCGCCCGTCTGCGTGAAGGCGTGCTTGAGGGCGTAGTCCTTCGCGCGGCCCAGGAACCACTCGCGCACCCGGGGCAGGGGCAGCACGTGCAGCTCTCCCTGGGTGAGGAACACGTACACCATCAGGTCCGCGCCGCTGTAGAGGAAGCAGCCGGGGGTGTCCTTCTCCAGGTTGGAGACCAGCTCGAAGAAGTAGCGGCGGCGGGTGGCGTTGCGGTCGCCCTTCACCTCGATGCCGCGCACCTCGCCCGATGCCAGCTCCCACAGCAGGTCCACGCCCCGGTGCTGGAAGCGTGGATCCAACTGCACGTCGTGCACGCGCGACCCGGGCTCCGTCTCCAGGAGCCACGCGCGGGCGTGCTGCACGGCCCGGTCGGCCGCGCCCTGCACGCCTCGCATGCTGAAGCTGCGGCCTCCCATGCTACGGGCGGCGCAGTTCGACGCCGGAGGCCACGAGCTGGATTTCGCGCGGCTTGCCGTCGGCGCCGCGCGGGACGATGGCGCCCTCGGCCTCGTAGTGCTTCGCGTGGGCGTCGCTCAGCTCGGCGACCTTCACCACGCCCTCCACGCGCGCCTGCGAGCCCGCGGAGTCCAGGGGGACGAAGAAGCCGTAGTCCTTGAACGTCACGCGCACGCCCGGGCTCTTGGCGTCCTGGGCCAGCTCCATCCAGCAGCCCTTCTTCTCACAGGCCTTGCGCACCTGGCCCTCCACGCGCACGGACTTGCCGTCGTGGGCCTGGGGCTTCGCCAGCAGCTCCGCGAGCTTCACGGCGGGCGCGCCCTTGAGGGCCTCGCCCCGGGTGAGCGTCCAGCCGGTGTCCGCGGCCTTGGGGGCTTCGGCGGCCTTCGCCTCGGCGGGGTGGTGGCAGTCGCTCTTCTCGGCGGCGGCCTTGGCGGGCGCGGGCGTCTTCTCCGCCGCGAGGGCCACGAGGGGAACGGCGACCAACGTCAGCAGGGCGGAGCGGAGCATGTGCATGCCCGTTCGCTTAGCCCAGGTTTCCGGGCCCGGGCAAGGCGGCCCTTCCATCCTTCCGGCTTGTCCCGCACACTCGGCGCGAGGAGCGTATGAAGGTCACCATCCCCGCCCCCAACCGCCGGTTGGGTTCATTCGAATGGCTCGGCCTCGTCGGACTCGGGGGGCTGCTCGTGGGCCGGTATGTCCCCGTGGCGCGGCTCATCCCGTTCTGGGGCTGTGTGCTGCGCGAGCATACAGGCTGGCCCTGCCTGGGCTGTGGGCTTACCCGCGTGGCGGACCGCGTCGCGCACTTCAACATCCCGGGGGCCTGGGAGGCGAACCCCCTGGGCACCGTGTTCGCGCTGCTGTTCGCGGTGGCCGCGGTGCTGACGTTGCTGCACTTCGTCTTCGCGCTGCCCATTCCGGAGGTCGAACTGGAAGAGCGCGAATGGCGGTGGGTGCGCATCGCGTTCCCCCTGGTGTTGCTCGTCAATTACGCCTACGTCGTGGTGCGCACCCGCTTCCCGCACCTGCTGTCCTAATCGCCGCGCCCCTTCCTCCGTGCTCTCCGCCTTCCTCCTGCTGGGCTACCTCTGCGGCTCCGTTCCCTTCGGCGTGCTGCTGACGCGGTGGCTGCGCGGCGTGGACGTGCGCGACAGCGGCAGTGGCAACATCGGCGCGACCAACGTCACGCGCGTCGCGGGCAAGAAGCTGGGCGCGGTGGTGCTGCTGCTGGACGCGGTCAAGGGCGCGGTGCCCGTGGGGCTCGCGCTGCACTGGATGCCGGGGGACTCACTGGCGCACGCGCTGGTGGGGCTGTCCGCGGTGCTGGGGCACGTGTACCCGGTGTGGCTCAAGCTCAAGGGTGGCAAGGGCGTGGCCACCGCGCTGGGCGTGTTGTGCGTGCTGGTGCCCACGGCGGCGCTCGCCGGGGCGGTCATCTACGGGCTGGTGGTGGCGAAGTGGCGCGTCAGTTCGGTGGGCTCGCTGTCCGCCGCCGTCGTCGCCATCGTCACCGCGTTCCTCACCGCGCACTCCCGCGACTACGTGCTGCTCACCGCGGGCCTATTTGTCCTCATGCTCTGGACGCACCGGAGCAACCTCCAGCGACTCGCCCGGCGCACCGAGCACCGGCTTTGAGAGGCCGGCCGGGGCGCGGTAGCCCAGCAGGGTGCAGGGGATGGGGCCGTTCCACACGTCGCGGCGGATCGCCGGGCGCGCGTGGAAGGCGCTCTCGAAGGCGGGGTTGCCGGACAGCACCCACACCTTCCAGCCCGGCAGCGCGCGCAGCGAGTCGCCCAGCTTGAAGTAGAAGGTCTTCATGCCCTTCTGCCCGCCGGAGCCCAGCCGGTCGCCGTAGGGCGGGTTGGTGAGGATGAGCCCGCCGCCCTCCGGAAGAGGCCCGAGCTTCGTCGCGTCGCCTTCCGCGAGCTGGACCTCCTCGCCCAGCTTCGCCGCCTTCACGTTGCGGTCCGCGGCCTCCAGGGCCTCCTCGCTCTTGTCGAAGCCGAGGATGGGGACCTCCACCTTGCGCTCGTTGCGCCGCGCGTCCGCGCGCAGGTCCGCGAGCAGCTCGCGCGCCCGGGGGCCCATGTGCGGCCAGCGCTCCACCGCGAAGCTGCGGCCGATGCCCGGGGCGCGCCTGCGGGCGATGAGGCCGCCCTCGATGACGATGGTGCCCGAGCCACACATCGGATCCACCAGCGCCTCCTGGCCCGTGTAGCCCGCCGCTCGCAGCAGGGCCGCGGCCAGGTTCTCCTTCAAGGGCGCGGGGGTGGGGCGCACGCGGTAGCCGCGCCGGTGGAGCGGGTCGCCCACCAGGTCCAGGGACAGGGACAGCTTCTCCTTGACCAGGTGCGCCACCACGGACACGTCCGGGTTGCGCGTGTCCACGTCCGGGCGCGAGCCCAGCTTGGTGCGCAGCCGGTCCACGATGGCGTCCTTCACCTTCAGCGCCACGAAGCCCGAGTGCGCGTGCTCGGTGTCCTTCAGGTTGGCGTCCACCGCGAACGTGACGTTGGTGGTGAGGTGCTCCTCCCACGGCACGCTGGCCACGGCGTCGTAGAGGCCCTGCGCGCCCGGGGCCTCGAACTCGCCCAGCGGGTAGAGCACGCGCATCGCGATGCGGGACCAGAGGCAGACGTTGAGGGCCTCGTCGAGCGCGGCCATGAAGCGCACGCCGCCGCGGTCCTGGCGGATGCGCTTCGCGCCGAGTTCCTTCAACTCCTCGGCCAGCAGGTCCTCGGTGCCGCGTGCGGCGGTGGCGAATAGGGCAAGACGTTCAGCCATGGTGCACCGCCCTTAGACGAGCGCGGGCCGAATGTCATGTGGCCACGACCTCGTACAGCGCGAAGGTGGCGTCCTCCTGGGCGGCGCTGGCCCCCCTGGCCCGCTGGAAGTCCTCGGACTGGAAATAGGCCTTCATCGCGTCGCGGTCCGTCCAGCGCGTCACCAGCAGGATTTCAGGCGAGCGCTCGAACGAGCGCAGCACCTCCAGGCCCAGGAAGCCCGCGTAGCCGTCCACCCGCCGCGAGCGCTCCTGGAGGCGCTGGACCCAGCCGTCCGCCTCTTCGGGCGGGGCACGGAAGCGGGAGATGGCGACGATCATTCGGGAGGGCTCCGGGTCCTGGGACGAAAGGACAAAGGGGCGCCCGGAGCAGGTCCGGAGCGCCCCCGAGGGGAAACGTCCGGGGAACGGGTGTCCGTTCCCCGGGGAGCGCGTTGGCGCTGGGCTACATCGCCCCAGCGCCGGGCATGTCGCCCAGGCCGCGCAGCAGCACCTCGCGGGGCTTGGCGCCGTCCGCGGGGCCCACCACGCCGTCGCGCTCCATGCGCTCAATCATGCGCGCCGCGCGGTTGTAGCCGATGCGCATCTTGCGCTGGAGCATGGAGATGGAGACCGAGCGCATCTCGCTGACCGCCGCGAGCGCCTGGTCGTAGAGCTCGTCGGACAGTTCGTCCTCCTGCTCTCCGCCCTCCACGTCCTCGTCGCGCGGCTTGAGGATGGACTCGTCGAAGACGGGCTTGCCCTGGGCCTTGAGGTGGTCCACCGCCTTCTTGATTTCCTGCTCGGACACGTAGGCGCCGTGCACTCGCTGCAGGTGGGCGCTCGTCGGCGGCATGATGAGCATGTCGCCCATGCCCAGCAGGGCCTCCGCGCCCACCGTGCCGAGAATCGTCATCGAGTCCGGCTTCGAGCGCAGCATGAAGCTGATGCGCGTGGGGAAGTTGGCCTTGATGATGCCGGTGACGACGTCCGTGGACGGACGCTGCGTCGCGACCATCAGGTGGATGCCGGCCGCTCGCGCCATCTGCGCCAGCCGGGCGACGTACGTCTCCACCTCGCGGCTCGCGACCATCATCAGGTCCGCGAGCTCGTCGATGATGACCACGATGTAGGGCAGCTTCTTGAGCTCCTTCTTGGCCTCGCCAGCGGCCTCCACCGGCTCGGGCGCGTCGCCCTCTTCCTCGAACTCCGCGTCCACCTCGCCGTCGGCCTCCAGGTCGGGGGCGGGATCGGAGACGATGGCTTCACGCAGCTCGTCGGAGTCGTCCTCGCGCGGAGCGGCCACGCCCATGCCCTCGCTCGCGGACGCGGGGGACGTGCTGCCCTCCACGTCCACGACGAAGAGCTTCTTGGGTTTGGTCTTCTTCTTCGCGGCGGGGGCGGGCGCGGCGGCCTTCACCTCCGACGCGCTGGTCTCCACCAGCTTGTTGTAGCCGGCGATGTTGCGCACGCCCGCCTCGGACAGGAGCTGGTAGCGGCGCTCCATCTCCTCCACCGCCCAGCGCAGCGCGAGCGCGGCCTTCTTGGGGTCCGTGACGACGGGGAGCAGCAGGTGCGGGATGCCCTCGTAGACGGAGAGCTCCAGCATCTTCGGGTCCACCATGATGAAGCGGACCTCCTCGGGCGTGGCCTTGAGGAGGATGCTCATGATCATCGCGTTCACCGCCACGGACTTGCCGGAGCCGGTGGTACCCGCGATGAGCAGGTGGGGCGCCTTCACCAGGTCGAAGACGTACGGCATGCCTTCGATGTCCTTGCCCACGCACATGGTGAGCTTGCTGGCGCTCTTCTGGAACGTGTCCTGTTCTGCGATCTCCTTGAGGAACACCGTCTCGCGGTCGCGGTTGGGGACTTCGATGCCGACCACGCCCTTGCCGGGGATGGGGGCGACGATGCGCACACGCATGGCCTCCATCGCCATGGCCAGGTCGTCCTGGAGCGCGGCGATCTTGCTGACCTTGATGCCCGGGCCCGGCAGGAACTCGTACATGGTGACGACGGGACCGGGGCGGATCTCCACCACCTCGCCCACGATGCCGAAGTCCGCGAGCTTCGCGCGCAGCTTCTCCGCCGTGACCAGGAACGCGTCCTTGTCCAGCGCGGTGCGCTCCTTCTTGTCCGCCTCCAGCACGTCCAGCGGCGGCAGCGAGAAGCTCTTGCGGTCACCGACGAACTCGAACTGATCCTGCGGACGCTTCACCGCGGTGGGCTTGGGCGGGGCCTTGGGCTCCACGATGAGGGGCATGCGCGCCAGCGCGGAGGGCGGCGCGGGTACGAGCGCGTTGCCGGGCGAGGCCGCGACGGGCTTCTCCGCCACCAGGGGCTTCGCGGGGGCTTCCGCCACCGGGGCGGCGAGCGCCGCGGCGGGCACGGGAGGCGAGGACGGCGCGGAGGGCGGGGTGACGATCTGCGGCGTCTTGCGGGCGCGGCGCGGCGGCTCGGCGCCTTCGGTGTTCGCGGGGAGCTGCGGCTGGGGGGCAAGGAAGGATGCGGCCCAGGCCGGATCCGCGCCCGGCGAACGGCGCTCGGCGCGCTCCGGGGGCAGGGACGGCTGCTCGTCCCGCGCGTCGTCATCGTCCTCTTCGGGCTCCTCTTCGCGGACGAGCTTCTTCTCCAGCTTCTCGCGCTCGCGTGAATCCTTGAGGGCCTTCTTCGCGTTGGCGACCTGCTCCTTTTCCGTCTGCCGGGCGAGGCGCACGGCCTCCTCGGCCATGGACTCCGCTTCGGCGGCCTCGGCCTCCTCGGCCAGACGCTCGGCCTCGGAGAGCTCCTCCTCCTCGGCCTCCAGTTCGGCGAGGAACGCGGCCTCCTCCTCCTTCTCCTGCGCGAGCCGCTCCTGGCGGGCCTGGTAGGAGACCTTCTGCGCCTCCCAGAAGACGTGGGCGGATTCGGAGATGCGGCGGCCCAGCACGGTGAGGCCGGCCCACACCAGCGAGCACAGCTTGAAGAACGTGTACTGCGTGCCCACGATGAGCGCCGCCGCGCTGATGGCGGTGACGAGGATGACGGTGCCGACCGTGGAGAACATGCCCTCCATCAGCCCGCCCAGGCCCGCGCCCAGGGCGCCACCGGGCGGATGCGCCCAGCCCTTGTCCTTGGCGAACATGAGCTGCGAGAGCACCGCCACGCTGCACGTAAGCAGGGCCAGGGAGATGATCTGCGGCAGGCGGCGCCGCTCGCGGTTGCCCACGAAGAGCACCACGGCGGTGTAGATGCCACCCACGGGGATGAAGTAGGCGCACACACCCAGCGCGCCCCGCAGCGTCTCCGCGATGAGGTGGCCCATGGGGCCCACCGCGTTGTGGAAGCCGGGTCCCACCCGGTCATGCGCGTCGAACGTGGCGACCGCCAGCAGGGCCAGCAGCGAGGCGGCCAGGACGAAGACGCCCGCGAGCGCCCGTCTGGCCGGGCTCGCCGCGCCCCCTGCCTTCATCTTCTTGTTCGCGAGCGCCTTGCGCTTGGTCGCGATTTCCTGTCGGGAGAGCACTGCCTTCTCCGCCCGACCACCCTTCTTGGCCGCTGTCATGGACCCCGGTTCCCTCTGCCCGATTCCAGCCGCGTAGCGAGCTGTAGCAATCCGCGCGGCGAGAATAGGGAGAGAGGGGGTCGGGTCAACTTTCCAGCAGGCGTCAGAGGGGGCGGGACAGGGCCTACATTTCGGCTGCGACCCTCCGGGGAGAGGGTATGGTGCCTGACGCCAAGGAGAACCCGAACCATGTCCGACCTGACCCCCGACAAGCCCTCCCACAACGAAGACGACTACTTCGCGCGCGAGGAGATCGAAGCCAAGCGCAAGCTGGCCCTCCAGCAGGCCCAGGAGACGGCCGCCCAGCAGCGCGAGGACCTCAAGAAGCTGCACTACATGAAGTGCCCCAAGTGCGGCATGGACCTGCAGACGCTCAAGCAGGGCAACGTGGAGCTGGACAGTTGCTTCAACTGCCATGGCGTGTGGCTGGACGCGGGCGAGTTGCAGCACCTGCTGGGCGGTCACGGCCACGAGCAGGGCGGCAAGGTGATGGGCGCCATCCTCAACCTGTTCAAGCGTTCGTAGTCACCGCATCGTCCAGAGCCTCTAGGAGGAGGCGTCCCCATGGCCCTCACACTCGAGCAGGTCCGGCACGTGGCCACCCTGGCGCGGCTGTCGCTGACGCCGCAAGAGGAGGCGCGCTACGCCACGCAGTTGTCGCAGGTCCTGGACGCGGTGGCGGAGCTGGAAGCGCTGGATGTCAGCCATGTGGAGCCCACCTCCCACGCGACGCTCGCGTCCTCGCTGTTGCGCGAGGACGTGATGCGGCCGTCGTTGCCCCCTGAAGCGGGACTCGCCAACGCGCCCGCGAAGGTGGGCACCGCCTTCGCGGTCCCGAAGATCCTGGAGTAGCCCGCCATGTCGTCGACGCTCACCGACCTGTCGATGCTGGAGCTGGCCGCGAAGCTGGCCTCACGCGAGGTGTCCTCCGTGGAGGCCACGCAGGCGAGCCTCCAGCGCATCGCCCAGGTGGACCCGAAGGTGCGGGCCTTCCTGCGCGTGGATGAAGCCGGGGCCCTCAAGGCCGCCGAGGCCAGCGACGCGCGCCGCCACGCGGGCAGTCCCGCCAGCGCGCTCGACGGCGTGCCGGTGGGCCTGAAGGACATCTTCCTCACCCAGGGCGTGGAGACCACCTGCGGGTCGCGCATCCTGGAGGGCTTCGTTCCTCCGTACGATGCCACCGTGGTGCGCCTGCTGAAGGAAGCGGGCCTGCCGCTGCTGGGCAAGCTGAACATGGACGAGTTCGCCATGGGCTCGTCCAACGAGTCGAGCGCGTACTTCCCCACCCACAACCCCTGGGACCTGACGCGCACGCCGGGCGGTTCGTCCGGTGGTTCGGCCGCGGCGGTCGCGGCGCGCGAGGTGTTCGGCGCGCTGGGCACCGACACGGGCGGCTCCATCCGCCAGCCCGCGGCGTTCACCAACACCGTGGGGCTCAAGCCCACCTACGGCCGGGTGTCGCGCTACGGCGTCATCGCCTTCGCCTCGTCGTTGGATCAGCCCGGTCCCATGGCGCGCACGGTGGGGGACACCGCCGCGCTGCTCCAGCTCATCGCGCGGCATGATCCGCTCGATTCCACGTCCGCGGACGTTGCGACGCCGGACTGCCTCACGGGCCTGGAGGATGGGGTGCGCGGGCTCAAGCTGGGCGTGCCCCGCGAGTACTTCACCGCCGGCATGGACCCGGAGGTGGAAGGCACGCTGCGCGCTTCGCTGGAGGAGTTCGAGCGGATGGGCGCGACGCTGGTGGATGTGTCGCTGCCGCACACGAAGTACGCGCTCGCGACGTACTACCTGCTGGCCTCCTCGGAGGCGTCCAGCAACCTGGCGCGCTACGACGGCATCCGCTACGGACAGCGGGCGAAGGACGCGCGCGGGCTCAAGGAGCTGTACACGCAGACGCGAGGCCAGGGCTTCGGCGCGGAGGTGAAGCGCCGCATCATGCTGGGCACCTACGCGCTGTCCGCCGGCTACTACGACGCCTACTACCTGCGCGCGCAGAAGGTCCGCACCCTCATCCGCGAGGACTTCACGCGGGCCTTCCAGCAGGTGGACGCGCTCGTGTCGCCCACGTCGCCGGTGCCGGCGTTCAAGCTGGGCGAGAAGGTGGACGACCCGCTGTCCATGTACCTGATGGACATCTACACGCTGCCCTGCAACCTCGCGGGCCTGCCCGGGCTGTCGGTGCCGTGTGGCTTCACGCAAGGCGGGCTGCCGGTAGGCCTGCAGATCCTGGGTCGCCCGTTCGACGAGGCCCGCCTGTTGCGCATCGCCCGCGCGTTCGAGCGCGAGCACGACTTCTTCCGCCGCGCCGTCCCCGTCTAGCGGGGAGCGGACGCCGGCAAGGGTGACACCGCCATGCCCCTGAGCGATTTCCAGACGGTCATCGGCCTCGAGGTCCACGCGCAACTGCTCACGCAGTCGAAGATCTTCTGCGGCTGCTCCACCGCGTTCGGCGCCGAGCCCAACCACCACACCTGTCCGGTGTGCCTGGGGATGCCCGGCGTGCTGCCGGTGCTCAACCAGCGTGTGGTGGAGTACGCGGTGCGCACGGGCCTGGCGCTCGGGTGCGCGGTGAAGCCCACGAGCGTGTGGAGCCGGAAGAACTACTTCTACCCGGACCTGCCCAAGGGCTATCAGATCACCCAGTACGACCAGCCCATCTGCGAGTGGGGCGAGCTCGTCATCGACACGCCGTCGGGTGAGAAGACGGTGCGCGTGCGGCGCATCCACCTGGAGGAGGACGCGGGCAAGAGCGTGCACGACGCGTCCGCTTCCGCGGGCCAGAGCCTGGTGGACCTGAACCGCGCGGGCGTGCCGCTGATGGAGATCGTCAGCGAGCCGGACCTGCGCGACGCGGACGAGGCGGTGGAGTACCTCAAGGTGCTGCGCGACGTGCTGGTGTACCTGGGCGTCAACGACGGCAACCTGGAGGAGGGCAGCTTCCGCTGCGACGCCAACGTGTCGGTGATGCCCAAGGGCTCCACCACCTACGGTCAGCGCTGCGAGCTGAAGAACCTCAACTCGTTCCGCTTCCTCAAGCAGGCCATCGAGTACGAGGCCGCGCGGCAGGTGGACGTCCTCGAGTCCGGCGGCAAGGTGGACCAGGAGACGCGCCTCTGGGACGTGAACAAGGGCATCACCCGGTCGATGCGCTCCAAGGAGGACGCGCACGACTACCGCTACTTCCCGGAGCCGGACCTCCAGCCGCTCATCGTGTCGGACGCGCTCCGCGACGCGCAGGCGCAGTCGCTGCCGGAGCTGCCCCGCGCGAAGCGCACGCGCTTCATGGCCCAGTACGGACTGCCCGCCTACGACGCGCGCATCCTCACCGCCGAGCGCCCGCTGGCGGACTTCTTCGAGGCCTGCGCCGCGCACGTGCCGGACGCGAAGAAGCTCTCCAACTGGTTCCTGGGCGAGCTGAGCCGCCTGCTCAAGGAAGAGGGCACGCCGCTGTCCGCGCTGCGCTTCACGCCGGCGCAGTTGGGCGAACTCTTGGCCACGGTGGAGAAGGGCATGGTGTCCGCGAACGCGGGCAAGGACGTGCTCGGGGAGATGTTCCGCACCGGCCGCGCTCCGGCGGACATCATCGCGGAGAAGGGCCTCGCGCAGGTGAGTGACGTGGGCGCGGTGGAGGCGGTGGTGGACGACATCCTCGCGAAGAACGCGGGCGAGGTGGAGAAGTACAAGGCCGGCAAGAAGAGCGTGTACGGCTTCTTCGTAGGCCAGGTGATGAAGGCGATGAAGGGCAAGGGCAACCCTGGCCTCGTCAACGAGCTCTTGAAGAAGAAGCTCGGGGACTAACGCGGCACGGTGACGTGGAGCACGTCCTCGCCGCGTGGGTCTTCGGACTGGGCGAGCACGTGCACGTCGTCCGGGCCCCGGCGCTCCAGGATGAGCGAAGGGGCCTCGAAGGTGTTCTCGAAGAATCCCCCGGTGAGCTGCGGGTTCACCGCGTAGCGCACGCGCTTGAGCGTGCGCAGTTGGGTGAAGAGGCCTTCGTTGAACCACTGCTCGCGGCGCAACTGGGACTCGCCCGGCGCGTTGAAGGCCCAGGGCGCGTCCCAGGCCCAGGCGTTGGCGGAGGGCTGCGCGAGCACGTCCACGCCCAGCGCGTCCAGGTACTGCGCGCACGGCACGAACCAGGGCTCATGGGAGGTGTGCGGCTCGCGGAAGCCGTCGTAGCAGATGAGCGTGCCCAGCTTTCCGAAGGGCGTGTCCACCACGGGCAGGTCCTCCGGACGGCCGGGGCTGAGGTTCAGCACGTCCTCCTGCGTGGGCACCAGGTTCACCTTGCGCGTGACGCCCACACAGTGACCATCCGGCGCGAACGTGTAGCTGGTGTTGAAGGTGCGGGCCAACGCGGGCGCGTACTCGGGCGTGTCGATGCCCAGGCGGTTGGAGGGCAGCAGCGCGCTGCCCGCGACGACCCACAGGCCGTAATCGCGCGCGATGCCGGAGAAGGTCTCGAACAGGGCCCGGTGCACGCGGGGCGCCACCGTGGCGTAGAGACACTCCTCCATCGAAGGGGGACGGAAGGCGCGCCACGTCTGGAACAGCGCCCACCACTCCGCGAGCGCCACGCGCGTCATCGCGCCGTTCGTCGTCTTGCAGCGTCGCACGCGCGGCAGGTGCCCCATCAACCCGAGCGCCGCGCCCACCATCTCCGGCCACACGGCGAGCGCAGGATGCAGTGGCCGGCCCGAAGCATCCCGGGCGCGCAGGGCGTCCACCCGCGCGGCGAGGGCCCGGTGGTGCGCGGCGAACGTCTCCGGCGAGGCGTAGTCGTCGAGCGTGACGCGCGGCTGGATGGCGAACAGTTCGAGGGAGGTGGCCACGGGTGGGGGAGGATGGCACCGCTCCCCGGGAGGTGCGAGCCTCGTGGGCCGGGTCGTCCGGGTGCCGGACACAGGAGGGACCGTCAGTTTCAGATTGAGCTTCCGTCCACGCCTCGCCATGGCCCCACGCAAGCAACCCGCGCTGCGCATGAAGAAGACGCTCCAGCTCGCAGTCCCAGCCCTGGTCGACGCGGGCGAAACGCTCGCGGGGCGTGCGGTGAAGGCCCGGGGCGTGGGGCCGGACAACGACCTGTGGCTGCTCGCGGAGGGCAGTGAGGTCCTCCATTACGTGGACCTGTCGGATGTCTGGGAGCGGATCCCCCTGCCTTCAGCGCTGACGGACTTCCACGAGGTCCAGCCGCTGCCCGGGAACGAGGTGCTGCTCGTGAGCCCCCGGTGCCGCTACCGCTCCACGCAGCCCGACCGCAACGCGAGGGTCTACTCACGCGAGGGGACCCTGGTGCGGGAGATGACCCTGGGCGATGGCATCGCGGACGTGCAGACGACCGCCGACGGACAGGTCTGGGTCAGCTACTTCGATGAAGGCATCTTCGGCAACTACGGTTGGGGACGGGGTGACGCCGCCTCCAGGCCCATTGGCGAGGACGGCCTGGTGCGCTTCGACGCCCTGGGGCAGCGCCTGTCCAGCGACGTGAAGGAGGCGCTCGGACTTCACGCCATGGCGGACTGCTACGCGCTCAACGTCGCGTCGGAGCAGGAGATCTGGTTCTACAGCTACACGGACTTCCCCCTCATCCGCATGCGGACAGGAAGGGCTCCCACGGTCTGGGAGTCGCCGGTGCGGGGCGCGCACGCCATCGTCGTCAGCGACACGCACGTCCTGTTCGGGGGCGGCTACGAGGACTCGTGCCAGCTCCGGCTCTTCACGCTGCACGACCGGGGCGTCCAACGGTTGGGCCGCGTGGCCACCGTCGTGCTCACGGACGAGACGGGACGGGCATGGCAGCCCACGTGGCTGACGGGCCGGGGCCCCTGGCTCCATGGGGCCGAGGGCACACGCCACTTTCGCGTGCACCTCTCGGAGCTGCTGGCGCAGGCGCCTACTTGAGGAAGCCCAGCTCGCGCAGGCGCTGCTTGAGGAACGCGTCCGCGGTGATGGGCGGGTGGCGTGCGGGGTTGTCCGGTGTCTCCGTCTGCGGCAGCGGCTTGAGGATACAGTCGGAGAACGGGTGCACGAAGAAGGGCATCGAGTAGCGCACGGTGTCCTGCTCCGTGCTGGGCGGGTTCACCACCCGGTGCGTGGTGGACGGGATGATGCCGTTCATCACGCGGCTGAGCATGTCGCCCGAGTCCACGACGATCTGCCCGCGCAGCGTATCCACGGGAATCCACTCGCCGTCGCGCGTGAGCAGCTCCAGGCCGCCGGACGTGCCTTCGCACAAGAGCGTGATGAAGTTGATGTCCTCGTGTTCGGCCGCGCGCACCGCGCCCGGGATGAAGCGGTCCTTCAGGGGCGGGTAGTGGATGAGCCGCAGCACCGAGTTGCCATCCACCGTCATGTCGCTGAACGTGTTGCGCGCGATGCCCAGGTAGTCCGCGAGCGCCTGCAGCATCACCGTCGCCGCGTCGTCCAGCTCCTTGTAGAGCGTCAGGGTGTGGTCGCGGAACGTGGGCACCTCTTCCGGCCACACGTTGGCGCCGTAGTCCTCGCGGTAGGGATGGCCCACGGGCAGCTCGCGGCCCACGTGCCAGAACTCCTTCATGTCCCCCACCTTGCGGTTCTTCGCGTGCTCCTGGCCGAACGCCATGAAGCCGCGCTGCCCCGGACGCTCCGGCACCGCGTAGCGCGTCTTGGTGGACTCCGGCAGTTGGAAGAAGCGCTCCACGTCCGCGTACGTGCGGCGGATGAGCGCGTCCTCGACGCCGTGGCCTTCCACGGTCACGAAGCCGAACTCCTTGAGCGCGTCGCCAAACACCTGGACGAAGCGGGCCCGCTCCTCGGGAGTGCCGGAGCGGTAGTGGGACAGGTTCACGGTGGGGATGCGTCGGGCCGAGCGGGACATGGCCACATCCTACCCGCGTGACACCTTCCTGACACGCCGCAGTCCTGCGCCCAACCGTCACCCCGGCCCAGGGGAGGGGCCCCGCCTCACTTTGCGACAACCGCCCTCATTGACAGTGGATACGGGGCTTCCGGGATGTGCAGATTGGGCGGGGAATTGGCCGGGGGGGAGTGGTATGGCCGAAGTCGCGAGGAGTGAGCGCACGTGTGTGGCGTGCGGTCGGGGACATGGACCGGAGACGTCATGCGACACGCTCGTCCGAGAGGCGGGCGGTGTCGGGGGCGCACCCGCTGGGGAGACGGGGAC
>NZ_RAVZ01000088.1 GCF_003611635.1 Corallococcus terminator
GTGCGTCAGGGGGCTCGGGTGGCCCTGTACGGCCCGGTGAACGCGGGCAAGTCCACGCTGTTCAACCGGCTGGTGGGCGAGGACCGGGCGCTCGTGGATGCGGAGCCCGGCACCACCCGGGATGCCCTGGAGGCCCGCGCCGAATGGGATGGGTTGGGCGTGACGCTCTATGACACCGCCGGCCTGCGTGAGGCCCCTGGACGCGTAGAGGCCCTGGGCATCGCGCGAACGCGGGACCTGCTCGCGGCCGTGGACCTGGCGGTGCTCGTGTTGCCGCCGGAGGCTTCCGGGGAAGAGGCCACGTCCTGGATGCGCGAGGCGGGTTCCACGCCCGTGCTTGTCATCACCGGGAAGTGCGATGTGGCGCCCGCGCTCACGAGCAATGTGCGCGAAGGCAGCACGGCGTCCAGCGCGGTGACTGCCTCCGATTCGCCATCGCCTGGTGGGGTCGTGCCCGACGTTCCCAAGCTGGGGCTGGGCGCTGCGTCCGAAGTGTCCCTGGCCTTCGCGGGTCCGGGCATTGCGTCCGAAGTGTCTCTGCCCTTCACGGGTCTGGGCGTTGCGTCCGAAGCATCCCTCCCCTCCCCTGCTCCGGGCGCCGCGTCCGAAACGCCCCTTCCCTTCCCCAGGCCTCGCGTCAGCGGCCTCACGGGCGAGGGCGTGGAGGGGCTGCGGACCTCCGTGCTCGCGCGGTTGTGGGGCGGTGGCACTCCCTCCGCGGTGGCCCTGGTTTCCGAGCGCCATGCGGATGCCCTGCGTCGCACGGCCGAGGCGCTGGGCCGAGCGGAGGAGGCTTCGCGGGTGTCCACCCTGGAGGTCCTCTCCGGTGAGGTCGGGCTCGCGCTGGAGGCCCTGGGGGAAGTGTCCGGAACGAGCGTTTCCGAAGCACTTCTGGACACCCTTTTCCAGCGCTTCTGCATCGGGAAATAGCCGTCCGCCGGGCGCCGTCAGGCATGTCAGACCCCTCCCTAGAATGCCTCGCGTTACCCGGCGCTCCCCGAGGATTCATGACGGCACTTCAGCACCTTCAGCCCACCTCCCACTCCCTGCTCTCGGCGCTGCCGTCGGGCTGGGTGGGTGAAATCCTCGATGGCGAGCTGGTGGCCTCGCCTCGGCCTTCCGTGGCGCCCGCGCGCGCGGCCTTCATGATGGGGGTGGAGTTGGGAGAGCGGTTGGACCAGCGTCGCGGGGGCAATGGCCGGTGGTGCTTCCTGCGCGCCCCGGAGCTGCACCTGGGCGAGGACATTCTCGTGCCCGACCTGGCCGCGTGGCGCCGTGAGCGCGTGGCCGCGCCGCCGGAGCCCGGTGCCGCCTTCTTCACCCTGGTCCCGGACTGGATCTGCGAGGTGCTCACCCCTGCCACCACCGCGCTGGACCGGGCGCGCAAGCTGCCCCTGTACGCGCGCGCCGGGGTCTCCCACGTGTGGCTCGTGGATCCGCTCGCTCGCACCCTGGAGATCTACCAGCGCATCAAGCGCGGCTGGCTCCTCACCGCGAGCCATGAGGACGACGCCCTGGTGCGCGCCGAGCCCTTCCCTTCCGTGTCCCTGGAGCTGGGGTCGCTGTGGCTTCCCGAGGTGTCGGAGGAGATGCCCCGGCTCGTCGCACTGCCCTGATCCGCGAGGCCTCCGGGCCCGCCTCGCGTTGGATCCGCCGCGCGAGGTGGAGCGGATCCGTCACCGGTCCGTGAGCGCGGATCCGCCCCTCCGGCGAAGTGCGGCGTGGATCCGCCTCCAGCCAGGACCAGGGGCTGTCCTGGACCGAGCGGCGTGGATCCGCCTTCGACCAGGACCGGGGTTCAGTGGCTGTCCTGGACCGTGCAGCGCGGATCCGCCTTCAGCCAGGACCAGGGGCCAGGGGCTGTCCTGGGCCGTGCAGCGCGGATCCGCCTTCAGCCAGGACCGGAGTTCAGTGGCCGTCCTGCGCGGCGCGGATCCGCGTGCATGGCGGATCCGCTTCCGTGTCAGCGAAGCCCTTCAGCTCGCGTGCTTGAGGCGCGCCTCGTCAGAGACGCGCGACAGCCGCCGCACCGCCCGCAGGAGCAGCTCCGGATCCACCGGCGCCGCCACGAAGCCCCGGGCATGCACCGCCTGCGCACGGGGCAGGTCGCGTTCCGGAGCCTTGCCGGCCACCAGTACCTGCGCCCGCAGACGCTGCGCCAGCACCTCCATCGCGGGCAGCGGCGCCACCACCACCTGCGTCTCCCCCGCCGCGCACACGTCCCCGGTGCTCGCCACCTTCACCGTGAAGCCCGCGTCGCCCAGCACCCGCACCAGCCCGGCGGCCGCTTCCGCGCCCCAGCCGTACACCAGCACCTGCTCAAGCACCGTCATCCGCGGCGCCGACACCGGCACCGGCGTCCGAGCAGGCTCCAGGGGCGCGAGCATCGGCAGGCCCGGGACCTCACCTTCCGGGGCCTCCATCTGCGTCAGCTCCGCCAGGGACGAGCCCACCACCAGGGGCAGCGTCTCGTCCCACTCGGGCAGCGAGAAGCCCTCCATCCCCGGACGGCGCTGCGGCGTCGCCGACTCACCCCGGTACATCCGTCCGATGGCCCGGCCCAGCGCCGCGTCCGTGGCCAGCAGCGGCACCACCCGCGCCTTGCCGGACACGCTCTTCACCACGTCCAGCGCCGCCAGACTCGCCGGCGCGGCGATGGCCACCACCAGCGCCATGTCGCGGGGGCCATGGCCCTCCAGCCGCAACGGCACCACCCGGTGCGCCTCCGCCACCTTCAGGGGAATCAGCTTCGCGAGCGCCAGGTCCAACGGCTGGGCGTCCAGGTCCACCGCCGCCACGCCGGACTGCGCAGCCAACGCGGACAACACCGCCTCCGCCGTGCAGAAGCGCTGGTCCACCACCACCTGCCCGAGCGCCACGCCCCACTTGCGCTGGTACGCCAGCGCCGACTGCAACTGCATCGCATCCACCACACCCCGCGCGAGCAGGATGTCCCCCAAACGCTTCTTCATTGCTCGCTCCCCTCGGCCCCCCTCGGTACTTCGGCCGGGTCGACCTGCCACCACTTGCCTCCCCCTGTACCTCAGGGAGGTGTAAAATTACAGCGAAACCGAAGAACAGCCGGGCAACCAGGCGCTGGCGGAGCGGCTCCCCGTGTAACGCCGGAGATGGATCCGCCTGGGTGATTCCCGTGCGTTCGCCGTCGTTGAACGGACGAAGTCCCAATCCTTGAGGGGGGGACGACAGAGCGGACGTTCACCGGTCAACCCGAGGGTGGCCGGATGTCGGAGACGTTCCTAGCCTGTAAGCATGGCTGATGCGTGCCTGAGAGAATTCGTGCGGATGCTCCGCGCGCGGCGGTCATCCCCCGGCGGATTGGCCGGCGTGGACGCCTCCATGGCGGGGCTCCGGTTGGAGCCCTCCAGTCTCAAGCCCTACCTTCATTTCCTACCCGGTCGTTACACGCGCAACCTGGTCCACCGGGACGAGGGCCTGGAGATCATCGTCAACTGCTGGTCCCCGGGCGTGTCCTCGCCCATCCACGACCATGACGGGCAGGAGTGCTGGTTCAGCATCCAGCGCGGCCAGTTCCTCCTGGAGAACTACCCGCTGCTGGCGGGCGGAACCGGCCCGGGCATGGCGCGGCTGGGGGCACCGGAGCGGGTGGGCCCGGTGGGCGCGGGTCACGTGGACTTCCGTGACACCGGCGCGCCCATCCACCGCGTCTGTTCCACCAGCGCCCCGGGCGTGACGCTGCACGTGTACGCCGGGCCGGTGGCGAGCTGTCTCGTCTTTGATCCGCGCCGCAGCCGCTGCGCGGCGCATTCCCTGCGCTACCACAGCATCTTCGGGCGGCCGGTGCGGCCCGACGAAGGCCGCACCTCCCAGCCCGTCTACGTCTGACGGCTACCAGCGTACTTCCGGCGCGGGGGCGTACAGCATGCGGCCCTCGCGGCCCTGCGACGTCAGCCCCAGCTTCGCGCCCACCCGGTACACGGCCCGCACCTGCTCCAGCAGCCGGGGTGACACGCCCGCCTGCGTCCCGGCCGCTTCGTCATCGCTGTTGTCCGCGTCGCTCTTGCCCAGCAGCTCCGACAGCACCTCGCCCGTGGCCTTGGGACGCGGGAACACCTGGAGGCGCACCGGGGCGTCCTTGTCCAGCTTCGCGGCCTCCTTCGCCAGCGCCAGCGCCGTCGCGTAGCCGCCGAGCGCATCCACCAGCCCGCGCTCCTTCGCGTCCTCGCCCGTCCACACGCGGCCCCTCGCCACCGCCTGCATCTGCTCCAGCGGCATGTTGCGCAACTGGGCCGCGCGGGTGGTGAAGTCCTGGTAGATGGCGTCCAGTTCGGACTCGAACCGCGCGCGCTGCTCGGGGGTGAACTCCAGGTCCGTGCTGCCGTAGGAGGCGTTCTTCCCGAAGTCGAGCGTGTCGAAGTTCACGCCGAACTTCGCCCAGAACTCCGCGGTGACGAACTTGCCGTTGTACACGCCGATGCTCCCCGTCAGCGTGCCCGGCTGCGCGACGATCTTGTCCGCGCCCATGGCCGCGAAGTAGCCGCCGCTGGCCGCGTACGTGCCCATGGTGACGATGACCGGCTTGCCCGCCTCGCGCGCCCGCTGCACCTCGCGGCGGATGGTGTCGCTCGCCGAGTAGCTGCCGCCCGGGCTGTCCACGCGGAAGAGGATGGCCTTCACGTTCGGGTCCGCCACCGCCTTGCGGAAGGCCGCCGCCACCGTGTCCGCGCCCATCACCTGCCCGCCGGAGAGCGGGTTGGATTCGCTCTTGCCGCGCTGCACTTCTCCCACGCCGTAGATGAGGGCGATGGTGGACCCCGTCTGGTGCGGCCGGCCCGCGCGCTCCAGGTACTTGTCCACGAAGAGGAACCGGGCGCCGTCACCGGCGTGCTTCTTCAGCTCGTCGTAGATTTCGTCGCGGTAGCGCAGCCCGTCCACCAGCTTCGCGTCCAGGGCCTTCTGGCCCATGAAGGGCCCCTGGTCGATGAGTGAGCGCACCTCGTCCTCGGACAGCTTGCGGCCCTCGGCCACGCCCCTCACCACCTGGCCGAAGAGGCTCTTGCCGTAGGCCTCCGTGGCCTCGCGCTGGGGGGCGCCGTAGGACTCGTCGGTGAAGGTGTTGACGGCGCTCTTGTACTCGGAGCGCTTGCCGTACTCCGCCTTCACGCCGAACTTCGCGAAGGCGTCACGCGCGAAGGGCGTCTCCACCGAGAGGCCCGTGAGCCCCACGTCGCCGGAGGGCTGGATGTAGACGGCGTCGAAGGCGCTCGCCAGGTAGTAGGCCCCAGTGCCGTTGCCCGCCTCCCCGAAGCCGTCCGCGTACGCCACCGCCCGCTTGCCCATCGCGCGGAAGGCCTTCACCGCGTCCCGCAGCTCCTGCACCTGCGAGGAGCTGCCCGGCTGCCCCACCCGCACCACCAGCGCCTTCACCCGGGAGTCCGTCCCGGCCTTCTCCAGCGCCTCCACCACGTCCCGCAGCGACGTGGGCGTGTCCCCGAAGGCGCCCGCGAACGACGTGTCCAGCGTGTACTCCGGCAGCGGCTGCTGGAGGTCCAGCTCCAGCACCATGTTGGAGGGCACGTCCGGCTTGCTCGACGACGCGAGCATCAACAACCCCACCACACCCACCACGAAGAGGACGGACAGCGCTCCAATGAAGGCCAGCGCGCCGATGAAGAAGCGTTTCATCCGGAAGGACTCCTGGTGTCCACGTGCCCGAGGGACGGCCCCCCGACTCCGGGCGGCCTACCATCAACGCACGCGCGGGACGATGCTTGCCTTGCACGGGGTGATGGACGGCGGACGGCGGGCGGGCCGGCGACCTGGCCCTGAACCGGGGGGGGCCACGGCGCACCCCCTCCCCTGGGGAGCACGGTTCCGAGGCGCGACGGTCGCCCAGGCAGGGCAGGCGGGGGCTCGCGCCCTTCTTGTGGTGGGCTCCACCGCGGAGATTGAAGAAGGCTGGACGCTGCTGGCGGAGCTGCAACGGCAGGGCAAGGTGCGCTGGCTGGGCGTGTCGAACTTCAATGTCTCCCAGTTGGAGCGGTGCAGCGCAGCACGCCGGTGACAAGGAGGTGCGCGAATTGGAGGCGGCGCTGGACGAGGCTCATGTCTGAGGTGTCATTGAGGACGCGAGGCGGTCGGGTGCTTTGGACCGCCCTGTGTCTTGGCGGCTCAGGGCTTCCCTGTTCCTTCGATTTGCAACTCCAGGGCCTCGATACGCTGTCGGTCGGAGGCCTGTGCTTCCGCGAGCCGGTTCAGCGTACGGCCCACCTGTTCGAACATCTTGCCTTGCACGCGTTTTACGCCGCCCAGTTCCTGCGTCAGGGTCGAGACCTGGGTGGTGAGCTCTCCCACGTGGCCAAAGAGTTCCCCGATGTTTTCGGTGAAGACCCGGGCCTGCTCCGCGTAGACCTTGGAGCGCTCGAAAAGGACCTGCGTCCTTTCGAAGAGCACATCCGTCTTCGCGTTGACCACCCGCATGGCCGTGTCCGTCCGCTCATACTGGACCCGCGCTTCCTCCTGCATTTCGCGGAACTCACGCAGCATCTGCATCACCACATCCCCGCCCATCGCCTTCGCCATACCGTTCCTCCCGTGGAGAGCGGGTCTCCTATCAACCCCTCCTGACATGGGGGGACCTCCACCCCGCGGAGCGGATCCGCTCCAGGATACCGTACAACCTCCTGGGTTGGAAGCCAGGGACACGACCTGCCACGGCCCGCAGGGTCCTTCCGTGGACGCCCGGCCGCCGGGCCTGGCGATGCTCGGGATGGTAGGACCCCCTGGGGCGGTTAGAAGTCCCGTGCCCACTCCCCCGTACCCCGAGGACCGCATGCCGCGTCGTACCCCGCTCGCCCTGCTGGCCGTCCTGCTCGTGGCCGGCCCGCCCGTGTGGGCCGCCCCCGCCGCGAAGCCCGCCGTCACCGCGACCGCTCGCTCGCAGGCGAAGCCGTCCGCCACCACCCCCGTGGCGAGCGTCGAGGGCATCACCGAATACCGCCTGCCCAATGGCCTTCGCGTCCTGCTCTTCCCGGACCCGACCAAGCCCACCGTGACGGTCAACGTCACCTACCTCGTGGGCAGCAAGCACGAAGGCTACGGCGAGACGGGCATGGCCCACCTGCTCGAACACCTGATGTTCAAGGGCACGCCCACCACCCCCAACGTGCCCCAGGCCCTCACCGAACGCGGCGCGCGTCCCAACGGCACCACCTGGTTGGATCGCACCAACTACTACGAGACCCTGCCCGCGTCGGACGACAACCTGAAGTGGGCCCTCACCTTCGAGGCGGACCGCATGGTCCACAGCTTCATCGCGCAGAAGGACCTCGACAGCGAGATGACCGTGGTGCGCAACGAGTTCGAATCCGGCGAGAACGACCCGCGCGGCATCCTCTTCAAGCGCACCATGAGCGCCGCCTACCTCTGGCACAACTACGGCAAGGCCACCATCGGCGCCAAGGCGGACCTGGAGCACGTCCCCATCGACCGGCTCCAGGCCTTCTACCGGCGCTACTACCGCCCCGACAACGCGGTGCTCGTCGTCGCCGGCAGCTTCCAGCCCGCGAAGGCCCTGGCCCTGGTGCAGTCCACCTTCGGAAAGCTTCAGCGCCCCGCCACGCCCGTGCCCCTCACGTACACCCAGGAGCCCACCCAGGACGGTGAGCGCGAGGTGACGCTGCGCCGCGTGGGCGACAATCAATTGATCACCAGCCTCTACCACGTGCCCGAAGGCGCCCACCCCGACTTCGCCGCCATCGACGTGCTCACCGAGGTGCTGGGCGATGCTCCCTCCGGCCGCCTCTACAAGGCGCTCGTGGAGACCAAGAAGGCCGCGCGCGTCAGCGCCTTCAACTTCCAACTGCGCGACCCGGGCGTCATGGGTTTCAGCACCGAGGCCCGGCAGGACCAGCCCCTGGCCCCCGTGCGCGAGACGCTGCTCCAGACCGTGGAGGCGGCGGTGAAGAAGCCCTTCACCGACGAGGAGGTGAACCGCGCGAAGACGAGCCTCGCGAAGCAGACGGAGCTGCTGCTCAACAACTCCGAACGCGCCGCCATCCTCCTGTCGGAGTGGGCCGCCGTGGGCGACTGGCGCCTGCTCTTCCTGCACCGCGACCGCATCGACGCCGTCACCCCCGCGGACGTCACCCGCGTGGCCACCGCGTACCTCAAGGGCTCCAACCGCACGCTGGGCACCTTCGTCCCCACGGCGAAGCCGGACCGTTCCGAACTGCCCCCCGCCATCGACGTGGCGAAGTCGGTGGAGGGCTATCAGGGGCGCGCGCTGGTCGCGCAGGGTGAGGCCTTCGACCCCTCCCCTTCCAACATCGAAGCGCGCGTGCAGCGCGGTGAACTGCCCGGTGGAATCAAGTACGCGGTGCTGCCCAAGAAGACGCGCGGCGAGATGGTCAACCTGTCGCTCAACCTGCGCTGGGGCACCGAGGAGACCGTGCGCGGCAAGCAGCCCGCCGCCGCGTACGCCAGCCGCATGCTGATGCGCGGCACGACGAAGCACACCCGTCAGCAGTTGGCCGACGCCCTGGACAAGCTCAAGGCCCGGGTGGGCGTGGACGGCGGCGCGATGGGCGCGAGCCTCTCCATCGAGTGCCCCCGCGCGAGCCTCCCGGAAGTCCTCAAGCTGATGGCGGAAGTGCTGCGCGAGCCCTCCTTCGACGCGCAGGAGTTCGCGGTCCTCAAGCAGGAGCGCCTGGCCGCGCTGGAATCCCAGCGCAGCGAGCCGCAGACGCAAGGCAGCATCGCGTTCTGGCGCATGCTGTCCGCGCACTACCCCAAGGGCCACCCATACTACGTGGCCACCCTGGAGGAGCGCCTGTCCGACGTGAAGGATGTCTCGCTGGAGCAGGCGCGTGACTTCTACCGTCAGTTCTACGGGGCCTCGAATGGGGAGCTCGCGGTGGTGGGCGACTTCGACGCGAAGGACGTCGTCGCGCTCGCGGGCACGCTGTTCAATGGATGGAAGAGCCCGGGGCCTTACGCGCGGGTGCCAAAGACATATCAGCCCGTGGGCCCCAAGGCGGTCGCGCTGGAGACGCCGGACAAGGCCAATGCCTATTTCCTCGCGGGACAGACGCTGAAGCTGCGCGCGGATGACGCGGACTGGCCGGGCGTGATGATGGGCAACTTCGTGCTGGGCGGCGGCTTCCTCAACTCGAGGCTGGCCACTCGCGTGCGCCAGAAGGATGGACTGTCCTATGGCGTGGGCAGCAGCGTGGATTCAGGCGACCTGGACGCAGTGGGGTCGTTCCTCACGTATGCCATCTACGCGCCCCAGAATGCCCAGAAGCTGGAGGTCGCCATGCGCGAGGAAATCACTCGCGCGGTCGACAAAGGCATCACCCAGGAGGAGTTGAACAAGGCGCGCTCGGGCCTCCTGGAGTATCGCCAGACGTCCCGCGCGCAGGATGGAAGTCTGGCGAACCAGTTGGCCAGCTACCTGTACTTCGGGCGCACGCTCGCGTTCGACGCGGCGCTGGAGGCGAAGCTGCTCAAGCTGACGCCGGAGGACGTGCGCAAGGCCCTGGCGAACCACGTGGACTGGAGCAAGGCCACCCAGGTGCGCGCGGGGGATTTCGCCAGCGCGGCGAAGCAGGCCGCGACGCCCGTCAACGTTCCGGCGTCACCCTGAGCGCCGTGGCTGTGTAAGGTTGCCGTCTATGCCCGTGGACATCGTGGACGGCGACCTGTTGGACCAGCCCGTGGACGCCATCGTCAATGCGTGGAATCGCAACATCATCCCCTGGTGGTTGTTGTTGCCCCAGGGGGTGTCGGGGGCCATCAAGCGCCGGGGCGGCACGGCGCCCTTTCGCGAGCTGGCGCGCGTGGGGCCCATGCCTTTGGGCTCGGCGGTGGTGACGGGACCGGGACGTCTGCCTTTCAAGGGCATCATCCATGTCGCCGGCATCAACATGCTGTGGCGGGCGTCCGCCCGGTCCATCCAGGAGTCGGTGCACAACGCGCTGACCCGGGCCGGAGAGCAGGGGTTTCGTTCGCTGGCGTTTCCCATCATCGGCGCGGGCTCCGGGAGCTTCGACGAAGCCCGTGCGCTGGAGTTGATGCGGGAGGCCCTGGGGGATGCGCCCGCGTTCGACGTGCGGGTGGTTCGCTTCCGGCCCCCGAAACGGACGTGAGTTTCTGGCGAGCGCCCCTCCCCTGCCCCGGTTAGACGTGGGCACCTTTTTCACACACCGAGGGTGACGCGGATGATCGACCTGTACACGTGGAACACGCCGAACGGACACAAGGTGTCGGTGGCGCTGGAGGAGCTGGGCCTGCCGTACACGGTGCAGGCGCTGGACATCTCCACGGGCGTGCAGAAGGAGCCCGCGTTCCTGGCCATCAATCCCAATGGCCGCATCCCCGCCATCGTGGACCGCGCGGAGGGGGACTTCGCCGTCTTCGAATCCGGCGCCATCCTCGTGTACCTGGCGGAGAAGACGGGGCAGTTGATGCCCACGGATGCGAAGGGCCGCTCGCGCGTCATGCAGTGGCTGATGTTCCAGATGGGCGGCGTGGGGCCCATGCAGGGGCAGGCCAACGTCTTCTTCCGCTACTTCCCGGAGAAGCTCCAGCCGGCCATCGACCGGTACCAGAACGAGACGCGCCGGCTGTACACGGTGCTGGAGCGCCAGTTGAAGGACCACGAATACCTGGCCGGGGACTACAGCATCGCGGACATCGCGAACTGGGCCTGGGTGCGCATCCACGACTGGGCCGGCGTGTCCGTGGAGGGCCTGCCGGGCGTGCAGCGGTGGCTGGCCGCCATCGAGGCCCGTCCCGCCGCGAAGCGCGGGCTGGAGGTGCCCGCGCGGAAGCAGGAGGACGCGCCCACCGAGGCACAGGCGGTCGCGTTTGCCCGCTCGCTGTTGCAGCGCTGACCCCTCCCCTGCCCCACCGTCCCGGAGCCTGACTCTCGGTGCTTTCGGGCACCGGCCCCAGGCGCTTCCGGGAGCCGGAAGCACTGGCGCTTCCGGGCACTGGCCTTCGGATCCGGGGCGCCTGAATCCCTGCGCTTTCCGGCACCGGCCTGCGGGCGCCCGACGCCCTGGTGCTTTCGGGCACCGGTCTTCGGAGCCTGCGGGCGCCTGAATCCCTGGTGCTTCCGGGCGCCGGGCCTCGGTGCTCCGAGACGCCAAGCCCTTCCTTCCAGGGACCGGCCCCCGGCGCGTCCAGGCCTCTGCGTCGCCGGACAAGTGGCCCGGGTGTGCGCATGATGCGGCCCGGGCCCGCGCAAGACCTTCTTGGCGGCTCGCCCGTGCAAGCCTCCCGGGCGCGGACGCGTCGGGAGCGAGGGAGTGGACGACATGGAAGCGGTGCGGAGCCTGGGCCGATGGGCGGGGCTGTTCGTGGTGGTGGGGCTGTTCGGGGCGTGCACGTCGGGCCGGAGCGAGGCGGTGCGGGGCTCGACGGGGGCGTCGCGCGACAACGTGGCGATGGACGGCTGCGCGCCGGCCACCTGCTCCCAGGCGATGGTCTCCTGTGGCCGGACGCCGGATGGCTGTGGCGGCTTCATCGACTGTGGCGACTGCGAGGCCGGCAGCTGTTCCGAGGGCCGCTGCGTCGCGCCGTCGGTGCCCGCGGGGCCGAAGAAGGACTCCGGCACCCCTACCAGCACCTGCAAGCCCGGGTGCAAACCCAATGAGTCCTGCGTGGACGACCGCTGCGTCTGCCAGCGCGCGACGTGCTCCTCGCTGGGCCTGCGGTGCGGCGCCGCGGAGGACGGTTGCGGCGGCGTGGTGCAGTGCGGCCCGTGCGTGCCGGGGTGCAAGCCGGACGAGATGGAGTGCTGCGGCGCGTGCATCCCCAAGGCGGAGGGCCGCTGCCCGGAGAACGTGCACTGCCCCGCGGCGAAGCCCCTGCCCACGCGCTGACCGGGAGCTGATTTCCGGGCCGGGAGCCTCTGGAAACCGAGGCCCGGAACCCGGATGTCAGACCCCTTCGCTATACCCTTCCCCGTCGCGCACACGGGAAGAAGGCCGGCCTCGCAGGTTCGAGTCCACACCCCATGCGCCCTCACCGCACGGGCAGGCCCGTCTCCCGTGTGTGCGACGCCATGAGAAGGCACGAGACCGGGGGACTCGTGCGGGCAAGTTCCATGGATGCCATTGGCTGTCCACGGGCCAGACGCCACCGGTGGGCCGGGCGCGCTCGTGGATGGGACCAGTGACCGGTGCGCGCGAGGCGGGCGGCGTAGTAACCCCTCCCACCGTCCGCCTCGCGCAGCTTCCGTGAACGGTGGGAGGACCCGCCGGGCAGGGAAGGGGACCGGCCTTCCGAGCACCCCGGCTTGCCACGGACGCGCTCGGGCGTGATACCCCACGGCGTGCCGCTGCTTCCTGGTGCCTTGCGGCCCTCGTGACGCGATGGAACTCCGATACGACATCGTGGTGGTGGGCCTGGGCCACGCCGGCTGCGAGGCGGCGCTCGCGTGCGCCCGGCTGGGCCTGTCCACGCTCGGGGTGACGCTCAAGCGCGACCGCGCCGCCGTGATGAGCTGCAACCCCGCCGTGGGGGGCACCGCGAAGGGCCACCTGGTGCGGGAGATGGATGCGCTCGGCGGACAGATGGGCCGCGTGGCGGACCTCGCCGGCACGCACTTCAAGACGCTCAATCCCTCCAAGGGCCCGGCCGTGCAGGCCACCCGCATCCTCTGTGACCGCGACGCCTACGCCGCCGGCATGCAGGCGGTGCTCTTCTCGGAGCCGAACCTCACCGTGCGCGAAGGCGAAGTGGCCTCCGTCGTCGTGGAGGCGGGGCAGGTGAGGGGCGTCGTGCTGGGGGATGGCACGCAGGTGCTCGCCCGCGCGGTGCTGCTCACCACCGGCACCTTCCTTCGCGCCCTCATGCACGTGGGCGAGCAGAAGGAGGTCGGCGGCCGGCTGGGTGATGACGCCGCTCGCGGCCTCTCCGAATCCCTGCATGCCCTGGGCTTCACCCTGGGCCGCTTCAAGACGGGCACGCCCGCGCGCCTGGCCCGCGACAGCATCGACTGGGACGCTGTCTCGCCGCAGCCCGGGGACACCGACGTGCGGCCGTTCTCCTGGCGCACGCAGGTGGAGATCACCCGGGGACAGCCGTTCCCGCGTCAGCCCGCCGTGATGTGCGGCCTCACCGCGACGACGCAGGCGACGCACCAGTTGCTGCGCGACAACCTGCACCGCTCGCCGCTGTTCCAGGGGGACATCGTGGGGCGCGGGCCGCGCTACTGCCCGTCGCTGGAGGACAAGGTGGTGCGCTTCGCCGCTCGCGAGCGGCACCAGGTGTTCCTGGAACCGGAAGGCCCCACGTCGCCGCTGGTGTACCCGGCGGGCCTGTCCACGAGCATGCCCGCGGACGTGCAGTTGGACTTCCTGCGCACCATCCCGGGCCTTTCCCACGTGCAGGTGATCCGCTACGGCTACGCGGTGGAGTACGACTTCGCGCCGCCCACGCAGTTGCACCCCACGCTGGAGACGAAGGCCGTCGCGGGCCTGTACTTCGCCGGGCAGCTCAACGGCACCTCCGGCTACGAGGAGGCCGCGTTCCAGGGGCTGTGGGCGGGGATCCAGGCGGCGCTCAAGGTGAAGGGCGAACCGGCGCTGATCATCGGGCGGGAGGAAGCGCACGGCGCGGTGCTCGTGGACGACCTCGTGACCAAGGGCGTGGACGAACCGTTCCGCATGTTCACCAGCCGCTCCGAACACCGGCTCAAACTGCGTGAAGGCAACGCGGACCTGCGGCTCGCGCGGCACGGGCACCGGGTGGGCCTGCTGCCGAAGGAGGCCCTGGAGCGGGCCGAGGCTCGGGCCCACGCGGTGACGCAGGAGGTGGCGCGGATCAAGCGCGTGGGCCTGGCGTTGCGGCTCAAGCGCCCGGAGGTGTCGTACGCGCAGCTCGCGGAAGGCCGCGAGGACTTTCCCGCCCTCACCCCCGACGTCACCGGGGAGGTGGAGGTCGAGGTGAAGTACGAGGGCTACATCGCCCAGGCGGAACGGGCGGCGGCGCGCGAGTCGGAGGCGTCCGACCGGTGGCGGATTCCGGAGGCGTTCCGGTTCGCGGACGTGCGGGGGCTGGGCTCGGAGGCGGTGGAGAAGTTGTCGGCGCACCGGCCCGGGACGGTGGGGCAGGCGCGCCGGATTCCGGGCCTGACGCCGGCCGCGGTGACGCTGCTGCTGGTCGCGCTCAAGCGGGGAAAAGGGGCGCGGGGTGATCAGGAACCGGGCTGTGGATAACGTGTGGACAATTCTGGGGATGAACATCCCTTGAGCAATTCCAGGGGCTTGAAGGTCCCTTCGTGGTGGAGGTGTTGTGGATAACGCGCGGTTCGCAGATCAGCTTGCCTCGGGATGCAGTGCGTTGGGCGTGACGGTGGGCGAGGACGTGGGCCCCCGGCTGCAGCGGCTGATGGCGGAGCTCCTGAAGTGGAACGCGAAGGTGAACCTCACGGCCATCACCGCGCCGGAGGAGGTGCTGGAGAAGCACTTCCTGGACTCGCTCGCGGTGCTGCCAGAGGTGACGTGCGCGACGACGCTGCTGGACCTGGGCGCGGGCGCGGGCTTCCCGGGTCTGCCGCTGAAGCTGGTGTTGCCGACGCTGGGCGTGACGTTGGTGGACGCGGTGGGCAAGAAGGTCGCGTTCATCAAGGCCGCGGCGGCGAGCCTGGGCATGACGGGCGTGCGCGGGCTGCATGCGCGGGCGGAGGGCAAGCCGGAGACGGAAGGGATTCCGCGCGCGCAGGTGCTCATCGCGCGAGCGTTCATGGACCTGCCGGACTGGCTCGCGCTGGCGCCCGCGTACGTGGAGGAGGGTGGGCGCGTGGTGGCGATGCTCGGCAAGGCGCAGACGGACGCGGAGCTCCAGGCGCGCGCGGCGGAGCGGAACCTGCGCGTGGTGTCCGCCCGTTCGTACCGGCTGCCGTTCTCCGGCGCGGAGCGCCAGGTCGCGGTGTTCGCGAAGGGGTAGGGGAGGGCGTCGGTCTCCAGCGGCCCCGGAGCGTGAGCTTCGGGGCCGTTTTCGTTTCCGGTGCCGCCCGTTCGCGGTGCGTGTCCTTCGCCCGGATCCGCACGCCCGCGCGGACGAAACGCGCGCGGCGCCGCATCCGGTGATGGCCTAACGTGTCCCCCGTGACGGATACGCCACGCATGTCAGCAGGGCGCGCGGAGCTCGCGCAATTCCTCCGCAGTCGTCGTGCCCGGGTTCATCCGGAGGACGTGGGCCTTCCGGACGGGGGACGGCGGCGCACGCCGGGCCTGCGTCGGGAGGAGGTCGCCCGTCTCGCGGACGTCGGCGTGAGTTGGTACACGTGGCTGGAGCAGGGGCGGGACATCCACGTGTCGGAGCCGCTGCTTGAACGGCTCTCGCGGGCGCTGCGCCTGACGCCGACGGAGCGGGCCCACCTCTTCGAACTCGCGCATGGCCGACCGGCGGCGCGTCCGGTGATGTCACCCGCCGCCATCAGCGACACCCTCCGGCGCATCCTCGAGGGCTATCCCTTTCCGGCGGTGGTTTCGACGCGGCGGTGGGATGTGCTCGCCTGGAACGACGCGGCGGCGATCCTCTACGGAGACCTCGCGAGCATGTCCGCCGAGGAGCGCAACGGGCTGTGGGCGCTGTTCATGAACCCGGACCGTCGCGCCCGCATGCCGGGCTGGGACGCGGATGTGCGCCGGGCCGTCGCGGGCTTCCGGCGCGATGCCGCGCGCGCCGCCGACCGCTCGGAGTTCGATGCGCTCGTGACCGCGCTGTCCGCCGTCAGCCCGGAGTTCGCGCGCATCTGGGACGAACACGACGTGGTCGAACTCTCCGAGGGACTGAAGGTGATCATCCACCCCGGCATCGGTCCCATCGAGTTCGAACACGTCACGCTCTCGCACCACGAACCCGACGGTCACGAGCTCCGCATCTCGCTCTACTCGCCCCGTCCCGGGGAGAGCATGGAGCGCGCGCGGCAGGTGTTCCCGCGCGCTACCCGCTGATCCGCGCGCCGGTCCACGCCTCGCTCGCGGTCCACAGCCGTTCGGCGAGGGCCTTGTCCACCGCCCACGGCATCACGCCTCGGGGGATGGGGGATTCGGGGCCCACGACTTCCGCGATGTCGACGTCATCGCAGTAGACCCCACCCATGCCGTCGAGCTGGGGACTCGTCGCGCACCAGATGCTCGTCGCCGCGCCCTGTTCCACGGTCTTGAGGGGCGCGATCTTGTTCGAGTTCTCGATGGCGCCGCGCTTCTCCTCCTCCGACATGGAGCGCATCAGGTCGGTGATGATGCCGCCGGGATGCACGGAGAACGCGCGCACCCGGTGGGCCTCGCCGCGTGCGTCCAGTGCGAGCGCGAACAGGATGTTCGCCGTCTTCGACTGCCCGTACGCGACCCACTTGTCGTAGGGGCGCCGCTCGAAGTTCGGATCCTCGAAATCCATCCCGGCGCGGCGGTGGCCCCGCGACGACAGGGACACCACGCGCGCGCCGTTCGCCTTGTGCAGCGCGGGCCACAGGCGCGTCGTGAGCTGGAAGTGGCCCAGGTGGTTGGTCGCGAGCTGGGACTCGAACCCGCGAGCATCCCGCACGAGCGGCGTCGCCATGATGCCGGCGTTGTTGATGAGGAGGTGGAGGGGACGGCCGGACTTCACGAAGCGTTCGGCGAAGGCATCGACGGACGCCGGATCCGCCAGGTCCAACTGCTCCAACTCCACGCGCTCCATGCCCGCGAGCGCCGCACGGGCCTTGTCGGGCGTGCGTGCCGGAACGATGACCGTCGCACCCGCGGCACAGAGCACGCGTGTGGTCTCCAATCCGATGCCCGCGTATCCACCGGTCACCACGGCGATGGCGCCATCGAGTCGACGGTCGCCCATCACCTCGCGCGCAGTCGTTTGCGCGCCGTAGCCAGACTTCAAGGGCTTCTGGTTCGTTGTCATGGCCGCAACCTGACGGCGGGCGGCCTTCGCGAAAAGAGCGTCAATTCATCCTATGTCCCGCACCACCAGGATGAGACGGAGCGCGTCCCCGCTCAGCGGGTTGGCGGACGCTGCTTCGCCTTCCGGGTCCAGTCGAAGGCGTAGGTCCGCTCCGCGCGCTGGATGACGGGAGGCTGGCCCTTCACGGTGAAGGCTTCGGTGTCCACGATGCGCACGGAGAACGGGCGCAGGGTGTTCGGTTCGGTGATCAGCTCCACGGTGGTCACGCTGCTCGCGGATTCGAGCACCTCCGCGGCGCACGGGTCGGACGCATTGCGAGCCAGCGCCGCGCTGCACCGCAGCTCCCGGGTCCGAGCGACGACCTGGCGGTAGGACGCTCCGCCCAGTGACGTCTCCCATTCCAACCGCACCGCGCCGGGAGTTTCCGCGACCGCGCCCTGGTGACGCAGCGTGGAGCGCTGCTCCAGCGGACCGTTGGGATGACGGAGGGCCGTGGTCTTCGTCTGTTCCTGTCCGGGCGCGAGCCGCACGCCGTTCCACGTCCCCACCCAGGCGGTCCAGGTCAGCTCCGCGCGGTCCCGAAGCACGGTCTGGAAGAGGGGATTGTCCCAGCGGGCCCGTTGGGTTTCGCGAGCCCGTGGATCCGTTTCGAGCACGGTGACGGCGCGCTCGAACGCGGGTTCCAGTCCCGCGAGGTCGGTGAGGGCGCCGGTCCCGGAGAGCACGAGGCCCGGCTTGGTGAAGGTGGTGAGCCGCGCCTTCGGATCCTCCGTGCTGGCGACTCCCGGTGGGGACCTGGGCGAGTCGGAGTCGAGCTGTTGGAGGTTTTCGAATCGGAGCTCGGAACCGGGCCCGGGTTTCCGCGCGGTGAGCACGCCGTCGTACTTCAGCGAGGCGTGTTCGCGGCCGCTGTCGATCCGCTCCGTGATGCTCACGTGGGAAGGCACGGGCCAGGCGAACTTGAAGGCCATGACCGGGGGCGGAGCACCCTCGCTTCGGGCCGGGCCACCGCCGAGCAGGACGAGGACGGAGAGCAGCGGGAGCCCTGGGGGACGGATGGACATGGGTGCGTGTCCGGTAATGCGCTTCGGTGTTCCGCGCAGCGTTTCGTCAGGCCGGGTGCTTGGGTGTCGCAGCAGGGCAGGGGGCATGCTCCCGGTCGTGGCCTCCGGGATGATGCGCGCGGTGCGCGGTCGGATCGACGGCGCGAGGAGCACACGATGGACACGGTGAAGCTGCGGGTCGCGAGGCCGGCGAGGGACCTGGAAGCGGTGGTGCGGTTCTACCGGGACGGGTTGGGCTTCGAAGTGCTCGGAGGGTTCGAGGACCACGCGGGGTTCGATGGCGTGATGCTCGGGCACCCGGGCGCGCCCTACCATCTGGAGTTCACGGTGGAGCGCGGGCACGAAGCGCCGCGCGCGCCGACGGAGGACCTCCTCCTGGTGTTCTACGTGCCGGACCCCGAAGCGTGGGCGGCGCGGGTGCACCAGATGGAGGCCGCGGGGTTCGCGGCGGTGCCTTCGCGCAATCCGTATTGGGATGCGCACGGAAGAACTTTCGAGGATCCGGATGGCTACCGCGTCGTGATTCAGCGCGCGGCCTGGACGCTTTGAGGGGGGCAGGGGAGGGTGGTTGGTTTTTTCGGGGTCCGTGAACGGCGGGGTCCGAATCCGAGCCCTCTCCGGGTCCTTGCCGGACCCTGAAGCGCGGAGGCGGTCGGCGAACCGTCCCGGCGATTTCGTCGCGGGTCGGGCCCACGGACTTCTGGGAGGAGTTCGGCGACGGACCGTGTTCCACGTGGAACACGGTGACGGCTGGCGGACCGGCGCGAGGGGACGCTCCTGTGGGTCCGGGTCCCGTGCTTCTTGTCCGTGAGGGTCCGGATGCGTTGAGCCCGTGAACGCTTGGGTGGATGCAGGTACGGGTCTGCAGGCCGTGCAGGTCGCGGCTCGGGTGCCCCTTCCTGTGCCGAAACACGTGCCGGTTCATCGGCACCCAGATTCCATGCGCATTCCTGTCAGGAGACCGCACGCGGACGGGCGCGGCGTGCCGTCAGGTGCTCGGTGCATGGGCACAAACACGCAGAGGTCGATGCCCGCGCTTCCAGTTCCGAACCGCGAGGCGCGGGATCCGTGCCTTCCGAAGCGTTGCGTGTCCGCGCGATGGACGGCGAACCTGAGGGTCCCCATGGAGGCTGTGTTCCACGTGGAACGTGGGCAGCCAGTTTCGGGAGGTGTGGGCTTTGGGGAAGGGGAACGTGTCGTGCGCTTCGACACAGGTCCCGCCGTGCTGCTCACTGCATTGCTTCGCTTCATGGACCCAGCATCAAGCTTGGGGCCGCGTGATGGCTGGGTGCCAATGCGATGGGCTCGCTGCGTTCCAGGTCACGGCGACACCGGAGCCCATCCCGTCAGCGACCGTGTTCCACGTGGAACACGCTGCCCCGCGAAGGTCCGGATGGGCAGGTGAAGTCGCGTGGTGGTTGCCCTGCCCGTGCCGAGGTGGAGGCCTCAAGGCCGTGTGCCCCGCGCGGTTCGTGCCGCACCGGTTTTGGATGCGAACGCGTAGCTGTTGAGGGATCCGGTGGAGCATCTGGGTGGCCCACGGAGACTTCGACCTGCCGCTGCTCTTCATGCGAACGCGCCCGATGCGTCAGGCCTCGGGGCATGCGGAACACGTGAATGGCCATGCACTTCGAAGACGCGTGGAAGCTCGCTGCTCCACGGAGGGTGCTTCGGTGTTCCACGTGGAACACGGTTGGGGTGCGGCCATGAAAGACGGAGGCATGAATCGCGGAGCTCCCCCTCCAGCCCTGCGCCCCATCAGGAGTCGTTCGCGGTCCTCATCTGATTCTTCGACCGAGTTCGCATGAGGCGAATCATGGCCCACGCGATGACCGCGGTGGATCCATCAGACATCGGTTGAGGGAGCGGAATGGCGATGCGTGTTCCACGTGGAACACGCCACAAGAAGGGGCACTCCTGGCTGCTCGTGCCCCAGCCTTCGGTGGTGGTCAGGCACCCGCGAAGGACCTGGTCGTGGGCTGGCTGCGGGACGCGAAGACACGCGGGATGCAGCTCAACGACATGGCCTGAACTCGAACACGCACGCACCTGAATCACGCCAGCGAACCGCATGCACGGGAACCCCCGGATCCGCGTGAGGCCTGGTGGCTGCGTCCGGGTCCCGGGCGCTGAATGCGGCACGTGAAAGGAGGCGCTGGTACGGCTGCTCCTTCTCCTGCCTTCATCCCGGATCCTTGTTCAGAAGCACTGCCTGCTGCGCCGCGAGGCCTCGCGGTGGACGAGGTGTTCCACGTGGAACGTCCCTTCGCGAAGACGTCCGAACCCGCATGGGCTTGTTCGCGCGGATGCGTGCTGGAGCCGCTTTCGTGTCATCGGGTGATTCGCACGTGTGCATGGAGTCGATGGTGGCAGCGGCGGTGTTCCACGTGGAACGTCGTGCTGCTCTTCATGCCGCGCCTGCGCATCGACACCGTTGGGTTGAAGCAGGCACTGGAGGCGATGGACTGCGCATCCGATGACGTGTCGCTTCGATGCGGTGTGCACGGTTGCGAAGGCGGTCGAGGGTCCGGCCGTCGTTGTTCCACGTGGAACGTCGGCTGCGTTGAGCGCGCATGCGGATGGGCAAGCACGGGCCAGGTGGAACGCGTGGCTGCCTGCGTGGTGGTCCGGTGGGGAGAAGGCGCGGCGGGGTGTCTTGTTCCACGTGGAACAAGGTCACGCGTGGGCGGCCCGTGCGCGGCGGGGCTCACACGCATGACGACGTTCAGGACCGACCGACGCGCATCGGAAACCGTGACGAAATCCCGTGGCGCGAGCCGTGGCGTCACCGGACGGTCCGCGATGCCGGCCGCATCACGTGTCGGTTCCGAACCGATTCGCGAACGCGTGCACGTGACCTCTTCTTCGCGCGGAGGGTGTCGCCAGGAAGAAGCACGGCGGTTCGTGTTCGTGGACACGCGATGGGATGGGGGACACGCGACCTCGACACCGAACGGTGAGGGGGGGCCCGGCCCTGGGCTGTTCCACGTGGAACGTCGGAACGGGTGAGCTGACTCATGCATGAGTCAGGAGCGTCGAAGGTCGATGCAGGGCAGGACCACGCCCCCGGCCATGAACGATGGGGACGACGCGGAGGTGAGGGCTGATGGTCCTGGGGCGCGGCCTGCGGCAGTGCGCTCGAAATCCCGGATGGGTTTCGGTGCGCAGTTCGCATGGACCTCCCCTCGGTTCATCTGGGACACGGCCCTCCGGATCCAACACACCGGCGTCCGCGATTCGTGGACCGGGGCATTGACGCCAGGCTCTGTCCACGCCGCCTCCGCTCGGTCTTGGACATGGGACTTCGGATGAGCAGGCCCTGATGCGCTGAGTGCTCAGCGATGCGTTCAAGTGGAGGCATCCGATGCGAGGTCGTCGAGCCGCCGCGCAGATGCCCCAATGCATCCCGAACCCCGATGCGAAGTTTCCGGAGCGCCGCGCCTGGTCCCGTCCGAACCCAGCAGCCCGAACGCGAAGTCATCGGCCCAGGACAACAGAGGATCCGAAGAACGTTCTCGCGAAAGCCCATGACCGCGCATCGTGAAGCCAGGCAGGTCGCCAGAGGTTCGTTGACGAAGCCGGTGCGGAAGCCCGGCTCAAGAGGATGCGCATCCGGGGAAGGGTGTAGTCGCTCACGAAGCGGAGGGGCTTGGGGGGCGTAGGTTCTGGAGGCTTCGGAGGCGCACAGCCCACCGTCCTGTTGCCCTGGGTGTCGTGACGCAGTCAGCCCCTTGCGGACCGCCCCGCGGATTTGTTCGCGAAAGCCGGTGGAGGAAGCTTGGGCTGGAAGCCACACTCCGCGAACGAGGCGTCCCAAACCTGTCCGACAGTCGGACAGGTTTCCCAAGGTGGAGCCCGGCACGTCCCTCCGTGCTGCTCTTCTCGCGAGGCTCGCCGGGGTTGAAGCCCAAGATGGATCCCTGCGCTTTGCTGGCCCCGGAGCCCGCCGCCACGAAAGTAGATGGCCGCATCGCGAAGTCGTCCGGGAGTTCGAATCAGCGTCATCTCGAAGCACCTCGCCACGAAAGGGGATGACCGCATCCCGTAGGTGCCCGCAGAGCCCCGGAGTCATGTGCCGCGTCAGCTTGGGGATCTCCGCCGCGAACTCCCACGGCCGCATCGCCCAGCCATCCGCCTACGAACTTCGGAAGCCCGAAGAGGTCCGATGCGGACGCTCAAGGTCGCAGCACGAAGCCACGGACCCACGAACTTCGGAGGCCCGAAGCGATCCGCCGCGAACTCCCACGGTCTCATCGCGAATCCATCCGCTCACGAACTTCGGGGGCCCGAAGAGGTCCCCCGCGAAAACCTCCGAAGCTACGGGCTCTCGACCATCACAACTGCGGAGCCCGTCACCTCGAACACCCCACGGACGCGTGTCGAAGTTGCTGCGGGGGAGCTAGCCCATGGCCGTTGCAGTCTCGGAACCTGCTCCGCGAACGCCAGCGACGGCATTGATCGACCGGCAACTCCCAACTCGAAGCCACCCGCCCACGACCACCGCATCCACGGAAGCCCATGCCGCGTGCGCCCACGGCCGCATCGCGAAATCGCGTGACGAACTTCACCCGGTTCCGCATGGAGCGCCGGACCCGGGAACGCAGCGAACACGAAGCGTCGAAACGCGCGAAGCCACCCGCGCGCACTTCCCGTCGCCGACCCCCCGAAAAAACCAACCACCCGTCCGGATGGCCCCAAAACCGGTGTCGGGAGCAGCCAGGCAGGCGGCTCCACGCTCGCTTCGCCGCGTGAATTCCAGCCCACGCGATGCCCGTTCCGCTGGTCTTCGCGCCCACCGAGCGAGGGTGCTGGCAGGGGCTTTGGTTCTTCGCGGACGTGAATTTGATCCGTCCGCGAACCCCGTGCTAGCTGCCTGATCAGCACTAATGAGTGCGGATCGAGCACCAATTAGTGCGGGGCTCCGGTGAACCCGGGGCGAGAGAGGATGGGCCACGTGGGTCGTATCATCTGCATCTCCAACCAGAAGGGCGGGGTCGGTAAGACGACCACCGCCATCAACCTCGCGGCGAGTCTCGCGTCCGCCGAGCGCCGCACCCTGCTGGTGGACATGGACCCCCAGGGCAACGCCGGCAGCGGCCTGGGTCTCAAGCGCGATGCCCTCCACGGCACCGTCTACGATGCCCTCCTCGGCGGCCGCCCCGCTTCGGAGCTCATCCACCCCACCGAGCTGAGATTCCTCCAGGTCATCCCCGCCACGCCCGACCTCACCGGCGCGGAAGTCGAACTCGTCAACCAGGAGCGGCGCGAGTTCCGCCTGCGCGAAGCCCTGCTGCCGCTCAAGGACAAGTACGACTACATCATCATCGACTGTCCGCCCTCGCTGGGCCTGCTCACCCTCAACGCGCTCGTCACCGCGGACTCCGTCCTCATCCCGCTCCAGTGCGAGTACTACGCGCTCGAAGGCCTCTCCCAGCTCACCCACACCATCGACCTGGTGAAGCAGGGCCTGAACCCCGCGCTCAAGATGGAGGGCATCCTGCTCACCATGTTCGACGCGCGCGCGAACATCGCCCACCAGGTCGTCGACGAAGTGCGCGGCTACTTCAAGGACCAGGTCTTCCAGGCCGTCGTCCCGCGCAACGTGCGCCTGTCCGAGTGCCCGTCCTTCGGCAAGCCCATCATCCTCTACGACATCAAGTCGAAGGGCTGCGAGAGCTACCTGGCGCTCGGCCGGGAGCTCATGCGCCGGGAGAACCCCCGGCCGTCCAAGCGCCGGGTCGCCTGATCGCCCGCCGCCTTTGATGCGAATGGGCTGACGCCTGCCCCGGTTCGCCGGGTACACCGATGGCCCGATGCGCCGGCACCACGCCAGCGCGGGAGTTCCTGAACACCGTGCAGAAGACCGCAGACACCCAGAAGCGAGCCCTGGGCCGGGGCCTCTCCGCACTCATCCCCCAGGCCGCCCCCGCCGCTCCGGCGCCGGTGCCCCCTTCGAAGGCCGGGGTGCTGAAGCTGGCCATCGAGGCCATCCACCGCGACAACCTCCAGCCCCGCCGCCACTTCGACGAGGCGAAGCTCCACGAGCTCACCGAGTCCATCAAGGCGCAGGGCATCCTCCAGCCCATCCTCGTGCGCAAGGACGGGGACGGCTACAAGATCATCGCCGGTGAGCGGCGCTGGCGTGCATCCCAGGCCGCCGGCCTCAAGGAGATCCCCGCCATCGTGCGCGAGGTCACGGAGGCGCAGGCCTTCGAACTCGCGCTGGTGGAGAACCTCCAGCGCTCGGACCTGAACCCCATCGAAGAGGCGGATGGCTACAAGCGCCTGGTGGACGAGTTCAAGTTCACGCAGGAGCAGGTGGCCCAGAAGGTGGGCAAGGAGCGCTCCACCGTCGCGAACGCGCTGCGCCTCCTGGCGCTGCCCGCGGACGTGAAGGAGATGGTCGCGAACGGGTCGCTCAGCATGGGCCACGCTCGCGCGCTGCTCGGTGTGCCCCGCCTGCCGGAGCTTCAGAACCTGGCGCGGCAGGTGACGGAGAAGAAGCTGTCCGTGCGCGACACGGAGCGGCTCGTGCAGCAGGGCCGGTCCGCGAAGTCGAAGGACACCGGGAAGCCGGCGCCCAAGGTGAGTCCGCAGGTGAAGGCCCTGACCGAAGAGCTGCAACGTCGATTGGGGACAAAGGTGCGCTTGTCGGAGAAAAGCCCAGGAAAAGGCACCCTTGAAGTGGACTTCTTCTCCTACGATGACCTGGACAGGCTGTTGAAGCTTCTGAGGAAGGAGTAGGGCGTGGCGCTCCTTGGCGGAAAGAAAGACGAAGCACCCAGCAAGCCCCTGTTCAAACGGGAGGAGGATCACGTGTCGACGCGTCCGGGTGAGGTTCACACGCTTCTGGGTAAGGGAAGCGAGTTCGAGGGGAAGCTCACCTTCGAGGGTCAGGTTCGAATCGACGGGAAGTTCAACGGGCAGATCATCACCAAGGACGTGCTCGTCATTGGTGACGGCGCCCGTGTGCAGGCGGAGATCACGGCCGGCACCGTCATCATCAACGGCACGGTGGAAGGCAACGTGCGCGCCGCGCAGCTCATCGAGCTCAAGCAGCCGGGTCGCATGAAGGGCAACCTTGAGACGCCTTCGTTCACCATGGACCGCGGCGCCATCCTGGAGGGCGCGGTGAAGATGGAGAACATCGGCAAGGGTGGCCCGCCGCCCATGGGCGAGAAGAAGTAGGTGTCCGTCTTCCCGTCCAGCGCGCGGAGGGTCGTAGGCTTCGTGACCCTCGCGCTCTTCGCGGGATGCCGGGGCTGCCAGGAGGACACGCCGTCCTCCGGGAGCCTCACGGAGGACGCGGGTCTTCGCTCCGGCGTGAAGGTGCCGCTGCCGCCGGGATGGTCCGCGCAGGTGGCCACCGACGGCAGCTTCCAGGCGGGCCCTCCCGGCCGCCCGGCGCTGCGCGTGGACCTGAAGCCGGGGCAGGGCGAACAGATGCCCTCCTCGGAGAAGCTGGCGGACACCGTCCGCGAGCAGATGAAGCACTTCACGCTGTCGCTGGACCAGGAAGAGGACGCGGAGTCCTTCTCCCTGCTGCGCGTCACCCTGGCCCCCACCCTGGTGGACGGAGGGGTGGGCCCGGAAGCGCCCGCGTTCTTCGGCGCCCGGCGCGTGGGCGAGGACCTGTTCCTGTGCGCGAGCCTTCCCGGCGCCTCCACCGAGGAAGTCCGGCTGGCCACCGAGGCCTGTCGCACCATCCAGGTCCAGGCCGCGCCCCGCTGAGGCCGGACGTCCTGCGCAGGACGGTTGGCGGCCTCCAGGTCCCACCCCGGGTTGTGCGCGGACTGCTTCGCCTCGTTCGATGCGCTCCTTCCCTCTAAGGAGCAGCCCATGGACGACTGGCGCAAGAACCTCATCGAAGACCCGACGGGCATCGGAGCGTTGCTGGGCCGCAGCAAGCGCGTCGCGGTCCTGGGCATCCGGCCGGACACCCACCCGGACAAGCCCGCGCACGCCATCCCGAAGTTCCTCAAGGACCACGGCTTCACGGTGCTGCCCGTCCCCACGCACCACGAGCAGGGGACCATCCTGGGCGAGCCCGTGTCCGCGTCGGTGAAGGACGTGCCCGGCGAGGTGGACGTGGTGGACGTGTTCCTGCGTCCGGAGGACATCAACGCGCACGTGGACGACCTGCTGGCGAAGAAGCCTCGCGCGGTGTGGTTCCAGAAGGGGATCCGCAACGACGCCGCGGCGGAGCGACTGGCGAAGGCCGGCATCCAGGTGGTGCAGGACCACTGCATGATGGTGGAGTGGAAGACGCACCATCCGCACGGGTAGGGCGGGCCGGGCGCCCGGAGGCGGACACTGCGTTGGAGAATGCGGGCGAAGGCGAGCGGGCAGGAACGTTTTGCGCCGCCCGCGTGTCCCCATTACGTGAAGCGGGTGATGTTTCTCGAAGCTGGGACTGGGTGGGGATGGACTTTGGGGCCGACCCGAGGTGCAATTCCGTCCACGCCGCACCCTCACGTGTCCCCGGGACTTCCCGAAAGCCTTCCGACTTCCTAACCTTGGCTTCCCGATCTGCGTCGAGCGCCCGTCGTGGCCCGAATCAGGTCCTCACGCTGTGCCCCTCGAAGGAGTCCGCGCATGACGCTCACCGAGATGCTTCCCCTCCCCCTGGCCGTCGTGGAGATTGGCGCCCTGGGTGAGCAGCTTGCAGCAGCGGGAGGCTTGGTCATCACCGCGGCGGCGGCACTCTGGGCCGCGTGGACCCGTCCGGCGCAGCCGGCCCCGGTGCCCGTGCCGGTGCGTCGCAACCCGCCGCGCCGCCGTTAGTCGCACCGTCGTACGTACCCCGGGCGCCTTCGCCCGGTGCCTGACTTCGGGCCCGTGCCCGGCGCCTTCATCAGCGCGCCGGGCGGCCCTGCCGAGCGACGGTTTCCCGCTCAGCGCTTCATCGCCAGCGACAGCGCGAAGTCGCCGTCCGCGTCCGTCCACCACGCGGCCAGGTCCAGACCCGCGTCGCGCAGCTCCTCCTGCACCTGCTCGCGACAGAACTTACAGCTCACCTCCGTGCGCAGACATTCGCCCGCGGCGAAGTCCACGCGCTTCTCCAGGTCGCCAATCCACACGGACTGGGCCTTGCGGGAGATGAGCCGCATTTCGATCCACGCGTTGTGCTCATCGAACGGGGCCAGGTGTTCGAAGGCCTCCGGGTCGAAGTCCGCGTTCAGCTCGCGGTTGAGCACGCGCAGCACGTTGCGGTTGAAGTCCGCCGTCACGCCCGCGCTGTCGTTGTAGGCGGCGAAGAGGCGCTCGCGGTCCTTGATGAGGTCCGTGCCCAGCAAGAGCCCGTCCCCCGGACGCAGCCCGGAGGACAGCTCGCGCAGGAACAGCGCGCGCTGCGCCGGCTTCAGGTTGCCGATGGTGCCGCCCAGGAAGGCGATGAGGCGACGGCCGCCGCCCGGCAGGCGCCCCAGGTGCTGCTCGAAGTCCCCCACCACCGCATGCACGGCGATGCCCGGGTACTCGCGCGCCAGCCCCTCCGCGGCCTTGCGCAGGAACGCCTCGCTCACGTCGAAGGGCACGAAGCGCTTGAGCTGCCCGGCCGCGTCCATCGCATCCAGGATGAGCCGCGTCTTTTCGCTGGTGCCGCTGCCCAGCTCCACCAGCGTGTCCGCGCCGCTCAGCCGGGCGATGTCGTCCGCGTGCGCGTGCAGGATTTCGCGCTCGCGGCGCGTCGGGTAGTACTCCGGCAGGCGGGTGATGTCGTCGAAGAGCTGGCTGCCGCGCTCGTCGTAGAGCCACTTGGGGCTCAGCTCCTTGGGCGCATGACACAGGCCCTGGAGCGCTTCGGCCCGGAGCGCGCGCTGCGCGTCCCCTGGCTTCACGTACACGTCCACGCGGACGCCGGGTGCCTCGTGGGTGCCCGGAACCTGCGCCTCGCCCTGATCCGTCCTCATCCTCATGCGTTCCTCACCTCACGTCCCGTGCACAGCGAAAGCCGGCGAAGATCTGCCGGCGGATGGGGAAGTCCCAGTTGCGGAAGCTGTTGCGCACCGCCACCGGCGCGCTCGCCCAGGCGCCTCCCCGAAGCACCTTCGACTCGGTCCCGAAGAACACCTCCGAGTATTCGCGGTAGGGAAAGGCCCGGAACCCCGCGTACGGCTGGAAGTCGCTCGAGGTCCATTCCCACACGTCGCCCAACAGCCCGAAGACGCCGTCCGCGCTACGGCCCAGCGGATGGCTGCCCACGGGTGACGGGCCCCACCGCGTCCCGCCCAGGTTGGCGTGCGCGTCCGTGGGCGCGTCGTTGCCCCAGGGGTAGACGCGCTCCACGCCGTCGCTGCCCTGGGCGGCCTTCTCCCACTCGGCCTCGGTGGGCAGGCGCTTGCCGGCCCAGCGCGCGTAGGCGTCCGCTTCGTACCAGGACACGTGCTGGACGGGTTCGTCCCTGGGCAGCGGCTCCACGGTGCTGAAGTGGCGCCGCAGCCACACGTGCTGGCCCCGAGGCATCCAGAAGAGCGGGTGGCGGATGCCTTCCGCCTGGATCCACGCGAAGCCCTTGGGGTCCCACCACCGCGGATCCTCGTAGCCGCCGGACTCCACGAACACGAGGTAGTCCCCCGTGGTGACGGGGTGCGCGTCCAGGAGGAAGGGCGCCACGTCCACGGCGTGCCGGGGCTTCTCGTTGTCGTAGGCCCAGGCGTCCGAGCCGCCCAGGCGCACCGGGCCGCCGGGGATGAGGACCTCGTGCTGGGGCACCGCGCCGGGCTGGTGACGCGGCGGCTCCACCGGGTGGTACTCGCCATGCGTCATCAGTTGCAGCGTGGCGGCCAGCGTCTCCGCGTGCTGCTGCTCATGCTGCGCCACCATGCCGAAGACGTAGCCCCCGGCGAGCAGCGGATCCGCGCTCTCCACGGGCAGCACTTCCAGATGGGCACGCACCGCCTCGCGCACGCGGGTGGCGTAGGCCCAGGCGGCCTCCGGCTCCAGCAACGGCAGCGTGGAGCGGGTGCTCCGGGGGTGGCGGAAGGCGTCGTAGATGGCGTCGAACGCGGGGTCCGTGAAGGCCTGGGCCCCCAGGGCGCGCAAGAGCCACTGCTCCTCGTAGTTGGCCACGTGGGCCACGTCCCAGACGAGCGGCGACATGAGCGGCGAGTGCTGCCGCATCAGCTCCACCTCCGGCACGGGCGCCAGCATCGCCTGCAGGCGCGCCCGCCCGGCTTCCAGCTCCTTCAGGGCACGCGCCTTCCAGGCCGTTGCTCCCCCCGTGGCGCTGCCCTCCTGCTTCGTGGCCCTCATCGACATGGTCGGCCCAAGGTAGGAAGGGGCTCCGGGCCTCGCTAACCCCCCAGGCCCCTCGCGTGCGGGGCTCTCGTGAGGGACCACACGTTTGCGAGCCTGCTTCCCCTCCGTCATGACCCGGAGTCCTAACCCGCCAGGGACCCCCTGTCGGGGTCATGTGGGCAAAACTGGTGCTTTTTGCTCAAAATAAATGCCTCAGGTGGGAGATGACCCGGTGGGTGGGGGCCCGGGGGGGCTACCCCCGAGGCGGCTACCGTGGACGGCGTTGGCGCCAGGCCTGGAGGCGGTCCAGCAGGTGCAGCAAGTCGAAGCGGGCGGGGAGCCACCACTTGCGCCACATGGCCAGCAGGCGCAGCACGGTGGCGAAGGCGATGGAGATCATCTCCGCCAGGGGCTCGGGGAGCTCCAGGCCCACCGCGAGCGCCACGTACGTGAGCGCGCACAACAGGGCCACGGACGCGTACAGCTCACCGGGGGCGACGAGGGCGGAGGGCTCCCCCAGGAGCACGTCGCGGATGACGCCGCCGCCCACGGACGTCACCAGCCCCAGGAACACCGCGGACGGCAGGGGCAGGTGGAACGCGAGCGCCTTCTCCAGCCCCAGCACCACCCAGACGCCCAGGAGCAGCGCGTCCACCACGTCCAGCGCCCGGTGCAGCCGGGCCATCCACGGCGCGAAGACGACCGCGATGAGGGCGCACGTGGCCACCGCCAGGAAGAAGCGCGAGGAGCGCAGCGCCGCCGGGGGCTCCTGCCCGAGCAGCACGTCGCGCAGCATGCCGCCGCCCACGCTGGTGCTGATGGCCAGGGCCAGCACCCCCATGGCGTCCACCCGCCGCCGCAGCGCGTGCAGCGCCCCCGAC
>NZ_RAVZ01000089.1 GCF_003611635.1 Corallococcus terminator
GCTCTCGGGGGAGGCAGGGGAAGCCGCGGGGAGGCTCTCCGGCACCGGAGCGTGCGGCCCGGGCCGGAGAGAGGGATTCAGCGGGGGATCAACAACAGTGGACGTGGGCGGAGGCGGTGCAACTGCTGCAGCCCGTGTCCGCCACCAGGTTGGACTCGGTGAGCGCCTGCTCCGTGCGCGCACCTCCCACGAACACCGGGCCCGCCGGATTGGTCATGCCATGGGACTCCTCGGCGCCGGACAACCAGCCCTTCACCACATCGAGGACTTCGGGATTCTTCATCATGGGCCTTCTCCCTAAGCGTCCTCGGCGGTGGCGAGGGGTGCCAGCGCTCCGGACGCGAAGGGAAGTCGAACACAGCCAACCCTTTCAATGCCAGACGCAGCAGGTCGAAACCCTGACAATTTCAAAGACACGCATCTCCACGCCACAACTCCAGCGCGGCGCGATCTCCCTCGAGCAATGACGTAAGGGATTGCCACCAGGAATAAGGGCGAGGGTGCCCCGGAGGGCAGGCAGGCTGTGAGCCGTGCGACAGACGGCCGGCCGGCGTCGGAGGGGCCTGGAGGGGTTCGGGTGACCCTGTTCACGGTGGGGCGTGGGGTAGGATGACGGGCACGATGAGTGACGAGGGGGATCAGAACCGGCGGTGGCTCGGGCGCCTGCGCCGCGAGCTGGGGTCGCTGCGCGCCGAGTTCGCGGCGTGGCTGGCGCTGCGCAAGAAGCATGACGTCGCCGAGCAGCACGCGAGCCACTTCACGGCCATCGAGGCCTGCATCGACGGGGCCGCCAGGGGGCTCACGAAGCACCTGGATACGCTGGACCTGGACCTCCCCCGGGGGGAGTTCGCGGAGCAGTGCCGGCGGCACGACCTGCGCATCCTGTGGCTGCGGCGGCTGTGGCGGTTCTTCCGGGAGCGGATCGATCAACGGGACGACGCTCGGCTGGCACCGCTCCTGCGGGCGGCGGACGAAGTGGTCTGGAGTGCCTGGCGGTCGGTGTTCGAACGGGCTCCGACGCTCGGGCTGAGCGTGACGAGCGGGCCTGCTCCCCTGCCCTTCATCGACCTGGAGCATTCGCCCGCGGCCACGCCCCGCTCCTGGGTGTCCCGGGAGCTGTGCCGGGACGGGGGGCCGCTGTTGGCCGAGCACCTGGAGCGCCTGCCCATCGCGCTCATCCACCTGCCTGTGAAGAGCGTCGCCTCCCCGTGGTGGCTCGTCTTCATCGGGCACGAGGTGGGCCACCACGTGCAGCACCACCTGGGTCTGGTGGAGGGCTTCCAGGAGCACCTGAAGCAAGCGGTCCTCCGGTCCGCCACCGACTTGAAGCTGGACGACGCCACCCTAGCCGCCGAACGCTGGGGGCGGTGGTCGCAGGAGGTCTTCGCGGACGTGTACTCGGTGGTCTCCTTCGGCACGGCCGCGGTGCGGGCCATGGTTGAGTTCGAGCAGCACCCGGACGGGCGGATGGGCGAACCGCGCCAGAACTACCCTTCGGCCGCCGTGCGGCTGCACCTGATGGCCCGGACCGCCGAACGGCTGGGGCTGTCCGGTGCGCAAGCGAGCCTGAACGGGGTGGACCCACGCGCCCTGGTCGTGGGCGTGGAGGCCGCGGAAGAGGATCTGCGCCTCGTGGACACGGTGGTGGAGGCGTCCCTCGCGGACCTGCCCGGCACCGACGTGACGTTGACGGAGTTGCTGGGGTTCAACGCACGGCACTTCGAGCTGCGCTGGCCCACGGTGCCTGCACCGTTCGACATCACGGGCCCCCGCAGGATGGCCGGTGCCGCGCTCGGCGCCTGGGCTCGGACCGAAGCGACGCACTCAGAGGGAGACACCACCGCGCTCGACATGCTCGCGGGCACCGTGAAGCAATTGCTCGGAGAGAACCGGCTCCCGGGGCGGCGCAGTGGCGCGAAGCCACCGCGCATGCCTGTGGCCGGCGATGAACTGTCGGACATCCTGCTCGGTCTGGACACGGCGGGACTCGAAGCCGCGGCCCGGGGGGCGGCATGAGGACGGTCATCTCCGTGGTGCGGGAGACCTCCCCGGTCCCCGCTGCGTTCTGGCGTGTGGAGGTGGATGGGACGCTGCTCCACGTCCTGCGGCGCATGGACAACGGTTACCCCTTCCCCGCCGTGGACGGCGCGCTCGATGGCCTCCCGGAGGTCACTTCGCTCTGGCAGGGCACGAAGCCCGAGAAGGGACTGCGCGGCGCCTTCACCAGCATCCACGGTGGTACGCCCGCGCAGGGCCACCTGTGGGGCTTCGGCCGCTATCTGCTGGAGACACTCCTGGGTGGCACCTTCTGGCTGCAGCTCAAGGCTCGCTGTCCGCAACATGAGTCCCTGGAGCTGGTGCTCGAATGGGACGCGAGCGAATGGGAGCTGAGCCGCCTGCACTGGGAGTTGATGCGGGATGACTCGGGCTTCCTCGCGGAGCAGCACGCGCCAGAGGTATCGCTGGTGCGGCGGGTTCCCGTCTCGAAGCCATTCCAGGCCCGAGCACCCATCGACCTGCGGGTGCTCTTCGTGGTGGGCACGGACCTGGCGGATCCACGGATCCGCGCGGGGGCGGAATACCTGGGGCTGCTGCGCCACCTGAACCACCAGCAGAAGAGCCTCCACCACCGCGTCCTCATCGCCGCCCACGGGGAGGACCTCGCCTCGGCCGTGAAGAGCTACCAGCCCACGGTCCTCCACCTCACCTGCCACGGCGAATGGGACAGCATCCATCTCAAGCCGGGCCGGGAGGCGCCGCCTTCCGAGGAGCGGGAGGGCTTCAAACGCTGGAGCGCCCAGGACCTGTACCAGCTCCTCCAGGACACGGGCGTCCCGCTGCCGACGGTGGTGGTCGTCAACGCCTGTGATTCGGCGAAGGGTCGGCCTCCCACGCCCCAGGAGGATCCAGCCCGCGCCACCGCGCAGGCCTCGTTCGCCGTGGAGCTGGCGAAGCTGGGCATCCCGATGGTCGTTGGCATGGCGGGAGAGGTCGCCGACCATGCGTGCCGTCTCTTCACTCGACGTCTCTATGAGTCCCTGCTCGAAGGCGTGCCGAACACGCCCGTGGACCTGGGGCTCGCGACCACCACCGGCCGTCGCGCCGGGCTCCAGTTGCTCGCCGGCCGCCACTCGACCAGCGACTGGGCCTTCTCCCAGCTCATCATCCGGGGTGACACGGACACGCGGCTGGAGCTGAAGGACGTGGGACAAGCTTCCGTGAGAACTCGGATCGCGAACACGTTCCGGGTCAATCATCCGTTCTGCGACCGGCTCGAAGCGTTTCGTGATTTCGAGCGCTGGTTGGACTCGGGACGCAGCGAGTGGAACCACTTCGCCATCGTCGGGCCCGCCATGGAACAGCCCCCAGTGAAGTACGGGGCCACGCGCCTGATGAACGAACTCGCAGTGCACGCACTCCATTCGGGCTACGTCCCCGTGCTCTTCGGCTTCCCCGAAGGCAGCACCGAGGCACCCACCACCGAGAAGCTCCTCACGGAGCTGTACAAGAAGCTGCGCGACCTCCGGAACGACTGGGGCGTGGGCGCCGCGCCGGATTCGCAACTGCGCGCGCTGCTTCTGCGGGACAAGACCCCCGCGCCGCCGCTCCACCCGGACCTCGACGAGGCGCTGACCCTGGGCGGACCGACGGATCCCGCCGTGCTGAGGCTGGCCCTGGCCATGGATCTGGCGGCGCTGGCGAAGGACACGCAGTGCAAGGGGTCGCTGCTGCTGCTGGACGGCATCCACACGTGGTCCCCCGCGCTGTCCACGCTCGTGCACGTGTTGGAGCACCGGCTGACCTTCGACGGCGTGACGACTCCGGTGGTGGTGAGCTGCCGCCGCTGGCCGGGCCATCCGCAGGCAGATGGGCCCATCAAGTCCCTGCTGGAGCGCGCGACCGTCGAACGCCACGACATCAGCCGGTTCCCGGAGGCGCTGGAGCCGCTCATCTACAACCAGTACGTCCTCTTGCGAGAGCCGCCGCAGGTCCCGAATCCCGCCATGCCCAACGTGGCGATGTTCCTCGAAACGTATTTCAGGGACCTGGTGAAGGGACTGCCCTCGCAGCTCCATGGGAACGCGGGATTGGACGCGGTGCTCAAGGCGCTCGGCACGTCGAAGATGCTCCTTCAGGCGGATGATCAAGCCACCATGAAGGCCTTGCTCCGGGGCACTCCGGCGCGTGAAGGGCAGAGCTCATGAACGCCGACCTGCGACAGGAGCTGGCGCGCATCAACCAGCTCGTCGAGCAGAACCTCGAAGCCGACCGGCGCACGCGCGATGACCGGATGCAGGGCTTCGAGGACGCGCTGCGGTGGATGCTCATTGTCCCGGTATGGACGGAGGCCCTGGCACAGGCGTGCGGCTTTCCTCCGACGGCCGCCGCGCTGGAGTGGCTGCGCACGGAGGGGCTGTGTCAATCGCGGGAGGTCTCCAGCCTGGACCTGGATGCACCCTCCACCCGGGAGTACTGGATGCCTCCCGACATTCGTCAGCGCGAGCTGCGACGACTGTTGGAGAAGACTCCTTCACTCGAACAGGCCTTGCATGACGATTGCCGGCTGCTGGGCGTGAAGCTGTCCGCTCCAGAGTTGAGGGCACTGGTCCCCATGCCCACGCTCCGGTGGGCCGAACTGGCCGCCTGTGGATTCTCCCCCGAAGTCCTGGCCTTCGAACTCCAGGAGCGAATCACGCAAAGGGTGGCTCAGGACTTCACGGCCGTGTCCGACGAGGTGGAGGAGCAGGCGCTCGCGGATGCAATGAGCTGGGTGCGCACGGCCTGGCACCTGGAGCCCCTCTTCGGCCCCGTGCTCGGCGCAGCCGCCAGTGCCGCCACCCGGCGCATCGACTTCCACCAACTCCGGCGTGAGGACGAGCGCCGGCTGGAGCACTACCTCCAGCGCCAGGAGCAACTCGAAGCCTTCCATGAACTGATGACCGCGCCCGAGGACACCACCGCCTGGGCGCTGCACTTCGTGGGCAAGGCGGGCATCGGCAAGACGATGCTGGTGCGACACCTGTGCACGCGGAGCCTCTTCGAAGCGCGGGGGTACTGGGCCCGGGTGGACTTCGATCATCTCAACCCGGCGTATCCGACACAGGCCCCGTGGCTGCTCATCGAACAGCTCGCGGAGCAGCTCTTCCTCCAGGGAGGCGCGGGGCGGATCAGCCGAAGCCTGAACTGGTTCGACCGGACCCGGCTGATGGTGCGCGAGCTGGCCGGCACCTCCGCCTTGTCGTGGAAGGACATCCAGCGGACACCCCCCTGGCAGGAGATGCTCCACGCCTTCGCCAACGTCGTGCGCGAACTCAACGGGCCCGTCGTCCTCCTGTTCGACACGTGCGAGGAGCTGGCGAAGCTCTCCGCCGGGGATGAACCCGCCAACGTCGCAGCCACCTTCCAGTTGCTCGAAGAGCTCCATCAGCAGGTGCCGGGACTCCGGGTCGTCTTCTTCGGCCGTCGGCCCCTCGCCTCCAGCGGCGCGGGCTGGCGGCTGGCGGACGCACCCTCGTGGCTTCCGCCGCGTGACTTCCTCCGGCTGCACGAGATGCAGTCCTTCTCCCAGGAGGAGGCGGAGCGGTACTTCGAGCAGGACCGCGAGGGCCAGCGCGCATTGTCTCGCGAGCTGCGGGCAGCCGTGCTGCTGAAGACCCAAGAACCGCCGCGACCGTCCGCGTTCGTGCATGCGCGGACGGAGCTTCCACTCGCGACGCGCTTCAATCCCTTCGAGGTCGTCCTCTACGCGGACTGGATCCGCGAGGATGCGCGCGTCACGCCCGAGCTGCTGGCCCAGCCCGGGAGCGACCGCTACGTCGAGCTGCGCATCGTGGAGCGGCTCAACAACCCGGACCTGCTGAAGCTGCTGCCCATGGTGGCGCTGCTGGGGCGCTTCGATGAAGCCCTGCTGCGAGACACCTGGAACGGAGCGCCCGAGTCCTTCGAGGCCGCCTTCCGCGAGTTGATCCGCCAGGAATGGGTCCGGAAGGAATCCCCGTACCACCAGGTGGACGAAGGCCTGCGGCCCCGCCTCGAAGCCTGGTGCCGCGCGACGAAGCCCGACTCCCTCCGGGACGCATCCCAGCGTGCGTCGGGCTTCCTCGAACGGTTCACCGTCCAGCACGCCATCGAGAAGGTGGAGGGCTTCCACTACGTGCTGCTCGCCGGCTTGCTCCAGGGCGAACCCGAGCGGGCCGTCGCGTGGTGGCACCTCATCGAGAAGCGGACTCTCGACACCGGAGGTTTCGCCGCACTCGGTTCGGTCTGTGGCGCGCTGCTGGCGGATCAGGGCCCCCTGGGTCGTGATGCTCCGGCGCGGGCCCAACCGTTCCGGGCGGTCGTCCTGGCCACGTACGCGGCGAGCCTCGTCCACCGCCGACGCCCGGCCGAAGAAGAGTGGGCGGAGGTCGCCCGCCTCGCCCCCAAGGACCAGGAGCACCTGCGCCTCCGCGCACTGCTTGGGCAGCTCATCGCGGCCAATGCGGCAGAAGCTCCGTTGGACGAGGCCCGCGTCAAGCAGCTCTGGAGTCAGACGAAGCCGTGGCACATTGAGGAGTGGGACGAACAGCTCCAGGCCGCGTGGGTGGGAGCCCTGGCGGCGATCCTCGAACAGGCGGAGCGGTCCGGGAGCTTCCGCTCGCTGGCGGAGAAGCCGCTGACGCAGACAGCGAAGTGGGCCGCGTCGGCGAATGTCCACCCAGTGCTCGCGGGCTTCGCGTTGGCGACGGTGGCTCGCGCGTTCACCCACCAGCGCAAGAAGCCGAAGTTCGTGACGAATTGGTTCCTCAAGGCCCTGTCGCGGGTCCGCGTGGGACAGACGCAGCAGCGATGGCTGGACTGGCGGGCTCCCGACGACACAGGCGCGCGGGTCCGACTGGAGATGATCCGGTCGCTCTACCCGGAGGTGCTGCCGGCGGCGCAGCTCCTGAAGGAGTGGGCCGCGACGGATGGGGGCGACATCCTGGGGCAGTGGTCGCGCATCGACGCCAACGTGCTGGACCAGGACCGCCTCTGCACGGCGTTCCTCCAGTTGGAGGGAGCGGTGCGGCCCCCGCTGGACCTCGCAAGGCGGTTGGAGGAACACGGTTGGCATGCGAAGGCTTCGCGATACGGGGCACCTGACTGCAACGCCCACCGTGAGCTGTCACCGTCCAGCCTCGCGCATGCCCAGGCACTGGGAGAGGCGGGGTTTCTCTCCGCTGCACTGAACGAACTCCGGACCGCGACATCCCACGAGGAGCGGGCCTCACGCTCCACCGTCGGGGCCAGTCGCGCGCGACATCTCCGCCTGGAGCTGTCGCGCCGCATGCGGCACCTGGAGGACGGGCAGTCCATGGCGGAACTGTTGAACGCGCTTCCCGCCGATGCGAGCGAAGCCACCTACGGTGAGTACGCCGCGACGTGGGCGATGCTGGGCATGGCGCAGCCGGACCTGACCCAGAGCCTCGACCCGACGCCTCGGTACCTGGGGACGACTCCCTGGCTCCAGCATGCCTGTTGGCGCTCCCTCCCGATGCTGGACGAGGAGCACGCCCGCCGCAGCCTGACCTGGGCGAAGGTCCGGTTGGTCCCGGGCAGGAAGTCGCTGGATGAGTTCCTGATGCTGTCCCTCGTGCTGGACGTCGTCGAAGCGGACGAGGTGGCGGAGCAGTTCGGGTTGGACCACTCGTTCCTGAGCCGGTGGTTCTCCAGCCTGTTGGACTGGCGCAAGACGTACCCGACACACCCGTTGCTCCGGCTCCTCTTCCGGGCCAGGAACCTGGGCTTCTCCGTGTCCGCGCGGCAGCTCGCCCCGCATATCAAGAAGGTCGGCCCCCGAGCCGCGGCGCAGATCGCCCTGGACGAAGGCGAGCTGCTGGCCTTGAGGCTGCCGCTGAAGGGCGCCCACCTCCTGGAGACGGCCCGGCAGCTCTTCCTGGAGGCCGAGGACCCCGTCGGCGCCGTGCTGGCATCGCTGTTCAGGGCGCTGGCCCTCTTGCGCACGCCGCTCGCGAACCTGGAAGGGGTACGCGAAACACTGATTTCGGATCTGGGCCGGTTGCCGCTGACCGCCCACCTGGGTCCGATGAAGCTGATCGGACCGACGGGCCCGTCAGAGAAGCTGCTTCCCAAGCCCCTGTTCGACCTCATCGTCCAGAACAAGGATTGGAGCGAAATCCTCCTGCGGGTCGGAGGCGCGCTGGTGGCCTTCGAGGACCTGCGCGATGGAGGCAGCCGCTTGGATGCGTTGCTCCAGGACTGGGGCCAGTTCATGTCCCGGTCCTCGGAGGTCCAGGGCCTGCGACAATCCCTCCTGCGATTCTGGGCCGTCGCTTCCGACGATGAATTGCTCGAATCCCTGCCGGCACCGCAATCCCGCACGGCCATGTCCCTCTCTTCGCCAGGTGCTCACGCGGACCTGCTCTTCACCGCGCGAGCCCCAGAGTCGAATCCCGCCGCCGCCCCGCCAAGAGGGGTCGAACCCATCCTGATCGAGCTGACCACCGAGCCCCATGAGCGGTTCGGGCCGTTCACGCTCTTCCAGCACCAGCCCTACGAGGACGCGGCGCTCCGGGCCGGGGCACTGCTCCGGTCCCTGCCCACCTTCGCGCGCTGGGCTGGCGGAGAGGTGGCGTTCTGCGTGGAGACCGCTGTCGCGGGCCTCTGCTGGGAGGCGGTGGTCGGCACGAAGCTCCAGGGGACACATGAGGGGCAGTTGGGGCTCGACCTGCGACGCAGCAACCTTCGCGGATTCCAACCGACGACGCTGTGGGTCCGGCCGCCATCGCACGTGGGAGTCGAACTGGGAGACGCCCTGTCCCAACGGCGCCTCGGTCAGCGCTGGTTGGAGGCCGCAGCGCAACGGACGCCGCGTGTCCTGGGCGGAGGGGATGGCGAAGGACCGAGCGCCGATGCGGCCACGGTGGACCTGCTGTACCTGCGGGCCTCTCCCCTCCCCACGACAGGCGGTCCCCGGCTGGAACTCACGGTCAGCGGACACAATGAGAACCGTGCTCACGAACGGGAGCGGCTCATCTCCGCGGACGACCTGCTGGCATGGATGAAGAAGCTCAGGATCTGCATTCTCGCGGGCCCCCAGTTGCTGGATACCCAACGCGTCGAGAGTGATCGCCTCCGAGCCGCCACCGCTCGGGCCTTCGCGTGCCAGTTGTTCGCCTCTGGCCAGCTCACGGCGGTCCTGGTGATTCCTTCGCTGCCGGAGGGTCTTGAATTCGAAGTGAATGCGCTCGTGGCCCAGGCGTTCACCCAACAAGATTGGGCAGGTGCGTTGAGTTCAGTGGTGCGAGAGATGCGCACCCACCTTTTTCGAGCACTCGGGCAGACCGACGACGCATGGGAAGTGGCGATGGATTGTTGTCTCTACATGCCACCCCAGTCACAACTGCACTTCTGAACGTCCACCGTGGAGCGCCCCATGCCCCCTTCCGAAGACCCGCTGGTCCTCAACGGCATCGACGGCGTCACCGGACAGTACCTGGTGCCGCCCGTGGACCTCCCGGCGGCCGCGGAGGTGGCGGAACCGGGTGGGAACGCGCCGTACTTCGACGCCTGGAAGAAGTGGCTCGAACTCATCCCGCAGGGCGTCAAGTTCGCGCTGCCGTTCGACGTGGACCCCCAGGACCCCATCCAGGCCGGATGGGGCGTGGTGTTCCACACGCAGGCGTCCGACGAACTCCGCAAGGGCCTGGAGCCGCTCATCGCCCACCGGCGCGGGCTCGTGGAGGCGGACCGGATGCACGTCCTCACCTACCAGCCGGGTGAGACGGCGCATCAGTTCCTCGCTCGCCACGGGGTCGGCGTCGGTGATGTCGAGCCCACGCGCGTGCCGTTCTACCTGCTGCTCGTCGGAGGGCCGGAGGACATCCCGTACGACGTCCAGCACTCGCTCTCCCTGTCCTACGCGGTGGGCCGTCTCTCCTTCGACACCCCGGCCGAGTACACGCGCTACGCCGAAAGCGTGGTCACCTACGAGACAGGCGCCACGATCCCCAACCACCGGCAGGTGAACTGGTGGGCCCCGAAGCACCTGGGCGATCGCTCCACACACCTGAGCGCGGACGATCTCGTCACCGCGCTGGCCCGGGGTGCGGCGGCGGATCTCCCGCCCCAGCCCACGAAGACGATCGCCGCGAAGCTGCGCTACGCCAGCCGCGACGCCATCGAGGACGACGCGACCAAGGAGTGGCTGCTCTCCGCCCTCCACGGTCGGGACACCCGTCCGGCCGTGCTCTTCACCGCGTCCCACGGCCTCGGCTTCCCCGCGAACGACGCGCGCCAACTGTCCGACCAGGGGGCCCTGCTGAGCCAGGACTGGACCGGCTTTGGCGCGATGGCACCCGCGCACTACGTGGCGGCGTCCGACATCCAGGACGACGCGCGGCTTCACGGGCTGGTGGCCTTCTTCTTCGCCTGCTTCGGCGTCGGTACGCCCGCCCACGACGAGTTTCCCATCAACCCTGCCCGGCAAGGCGAGGCGCTCGCCCGGTCCGCCTTCGTCGCGGCCCTGCCCCGGCGGCTGCTGTCCCACCCGGCTGGCGGCGCGTTGGCGGTGATTGGCCACGTGGAGCGGGCCTGGGGCTTCTCCATCAAGCCCCTTCACCTGACGCAGTCCACCCTGCACCCGTTCCGCAACACGCTCGCGAAGATCATGTCCGGCATGCCCGTGGGGTACGCGCTGCGCGACTTCCGCGACCGGTTCTCCGACGTGAACAACATCCTGCTGACCCACCTGGATGCCAACACGTCCAACGGCAAGCTCGCGCCCCGCGACCTCATCCACCGGTGGATTGAACGCAACGACGCGCGCAACTACGTGGTGCTCGGCGATCCCGCCGTGCGCATCCGCCACACCGAACTGCAGGCGATTCCCTGAAAGGAGCATGACCCCATGCGAACGCTCATTCTCAGCGACCTCCACCTCGGCAACGGCGGTCCCTACGACATCTTCGCGGGCGCCGCGGAGCTGCCCGCCCTGCTGGACTCGCTCACCGGCACGCCCACACACGTGGTGCTCAACGGGGACAGCTTCGACTTCCTCCTCAACGATGACCCGCTCGCGGTGGACCCGAAGCGCACCCTCGAACAGGCCCGGGCGCTGGTGAACTCCGCGCAGACGGCGCCGTCGCTGAAGGCGCTCGGCCGGGTGCTGGCCGCGGGCGGACGCGCGACGATGGTGGTGGGCAACCACGACCTGGAACTGGCCCTGCCGGACGTCCAGGCCGTGGTGCGCGCCGCGCTCGCGCAGCCCGCCTCCGTGGCTTCGCGGCTGGAGTTCCGCGACGGCACCGCGCCCCTCCAGTTGGAAGTGGGCGGAGCCCGCGTGCTCGTCACCCACGGCGAACACACGGACGTGGCCAACCGCATCGACTACGACTCGCTCCTGTCCTCCGAGCGCGACAGCCGCTTCCGCTATCCGCCGGGCTCCGTGCTGGTGAAGAGCCTGCTCAACCCGCTCAAGCACCAGCACCGCATGCGGTACATGGATCTGCTCAAGCCGGACTTCCAGGGCGCGGTGATGGTGGCGCTCGGCGTGAAGCCCGACGCGCTCAAGGTCCTGCTGACCTCCGGCACTCTCACCCTCCTGCGCCGGCTGATCCAGAACAAGGGCATCGCGCCGGCCTTCGCCTTCCCGCCCACGGACGACACCCCCGCGGCCTCGGCGGCGGAGTCACACCTGGCGCAAGCGATCGCGGACGTGGACCTGGAGGACGATGAGGTGAACGCGCTGCTGTCCGCGTTGGATCCGGATCAGCTCAACGCCTTCGAAAGCCCCGGCGCCCTGGGCCGTGCCCGCTTGAAGCTGTGCAAGGCGGGCTTCGCGCTCTACGCGCGCCTGCACCGCACGGTCGCGGGGAAGACGGGCTCGGACTACTTCGCGCTCGAACCGGGCAAGGACGAGCTCGCGGAGAGCGAACGGCTGGGCAAGAAGTTCGGGCCCCAGGCGGTGGTGATGGGCCACACCCACGCGGCGCGGTGGCACCAGGGCAACGGGCGCGTGTTCGCGAACACCGGCACGTGGATCTCCCTCCTGCGGCTCCCGTCCCCGGACGCGTCCGACGAGGACTGGGGCGAGTACCTCGCGGAGCTCCAGACCAACCCCGCGCTGGATCCGTCCCGCCAGAAGCTGGCCCGGCTGGAGCACCGCTTCACCTGCGTGGAGGTCGCACCGAACGCTTCGGGAGCGACGTTGCGGCTGGCCCAATGGAAGGACCAGGGGCTCCACACGCTGGGCAGCGCGGAGCTCAAGGCAGGAAGCTGAGCCGTCAGCGCGTCGCGGGCCTGTCGGCTGAAGCGGACAGCACGCCGTGCAGCACGGCCAGCATCACGGCGCACGCGAGGATGTGGGGCGCGACGTAGGCGAGGCCCCACTTCTCCGCGATGACACCCGCGAGGCTCGGCAGCGCCGCGACGCCCGCGGTGGCCGCGCTCACCTGGAAGCCCACCGCGTGCGCGGAGACGTCGGTGCCCACCCGACGCGGCGTCTCCGACATCAGGCCCGGGAAGATGGGGGCCAGCGCGAAGCCCAGCAGCACCAGCCCCACGAAGGGCGGCACGCTGGGAATGGCGAACAGCAGCGCGCCCACCACCGCGAGCCCCGTGCTCGCGCGCAGCATCCGCACCGAGCCCAGGTGTTCGACGATGAAGCCCGACAGGATGCGACCCACCAGCAGACTGCCCCAGTAGAGGCTCACCCAGGTGCCGGCCTCCGCGGTGTGCAGGCCCCGGCCTTCGGTGAGCACCGTGTAGCTCCACTGGCCGGCCGTCACCTCCACGCCCGTGTAGAAGAAGAACGTGGCGATCTGCAGCCACACCCGGGGCCGCCGCAGCGCTTCCGCCGCGCTGGCGGTGGGCACCTCCGCGGGGGCTTCGCCTTCGGTCCGCACCGGCGCATCCCACTGCCGGCGCATCACCAGGAACGTCAGCGCCAGCATGCCCAGCACCGCGCCGATGACCGCATACCCCGTGCGCCACCCGAAGCCTCGCGTGAGCAGCGCCGTCATCAGCACCGGCCCCACCGCCGCGCCGACGCTGTAAGCGGCGTGCAGCCAGTTCATGTGCTTGGGCCCGAAGTTCTGGGCCGCGTAGTTGTTGAGCGCGGAGTCGATCGCCCCCGACCCGAAGCCGATGAAACACGCCGCCAGCAGGAAGAGCGCGAACACGGACAGGGTCACGTAGCCCGCGAGCCCCAGCGCCACCAGCCCCGTGCTCACCGCCAGCAGCAGGCCCAGCTTGAGCAGGCGCATCAACCGTCCCGCGAGCAGCCCGGACATGAAGTACGCGATCGCCGCCGCGGAGAGGATGGCGCCCATGCCCGCCTGCGACAGGCCGAAGGTGCTCCGCAGCGACGGCCAGGCGACCCCGAGCACCGCGTCCGGCAGCCCCAGGCTGATGAACGCCAGGTAGGCGAGCGTGAGGAGCGCGGGACGAGGACGGGGAACGGACACGGGAGCAATCACGGCCGCGCAACGTAGACCGCGTCCGGGCATTCCCTCCGTGCATTTCAGTGACATTCATCCGGGCCTTGACGTTGACACTGGTGTCAGGCCCTAGGGTCCGTCGGCAGGAGAGCAGGATGAACATCGGAGAACTCGCCCGGCGCACGGGCAGCAGTGCGCGCTCCATCCGCCACTACGACAAGGCGGGGCTCATCACGTCGTACCGGAGGGACAACGGCTACCGCGACTTCGAAGAGGAGGCCGTCCCCCAGGTGATGCAGGTGGCGCGGATGATCCGCCTGGGCTTCTCCCTGGAGGAGATCGCCACCTTCCCGCCCTGCATGCTCCGGCAGGTCACCACCGCCGTCTGCCCGGACGCCCTCGCGGCCCACCGCGAGCGGCTGGCGGAAGTCGACCAGCAGCTCTTCGACCTCGCGCGCCTGCGGGAGCGACTGCTCTCCGTGCTGGACGCGAACGCAGCCCCTCTACCCTCCACCGAACGAGCACCCCATGAACCGTCGTGACGTGATGAAGACCGCCCTCCTGGGCGCAGGCCTGCTGCCGGGAATCGGCCTCGGCGCCGCGCCCGTCCCTGCTCCGGCGAAGCGCGACAAGCCCCGGACATACCTGCTGGTGCACGGCGCGTGGCACAACGCCCTGCACTGGACCCGGGTCTCCGAAGCCCTCTCCGCCCGGGGGCATCAGGTGGTGGCCATCGACCTGCCGGGGCACGGCCTCAACGCGCGCTTCCCTGCTTCCTACCTGACGGGCCCCGCCGCTCGCTTCGCGGAGGAGAAGTCGCCCCTTGCGGACGTGACGTTGGACGACTGCGCGGAGGCGGTGGTGTCCGCGCTGGAGAAGCTGAAGGGCGGGCCCAAGCCCATCCTCGTGGGTCATAGCGCGGGCGGCACCGTCATCACCCGGGCGGGTGAGAAGGCGCCACAGCTCATCGGCCGGCTGGTGTACCTGAGCGCGTACTGCCCGCTGCGCCTCCAGAGTGCCAGCGGCTACGGCGCGCTCCCCGAGGCCCGCACCGGCCATGGTGAAAACCTCTTCATCGGCGATGCCGCGAAGGTGGGCGCGGTGCGGATCAACCCGCGCGGCGACGCGGCGTACCTGGAGGCCCTGCGCACGGCCTTCTACCAGGACGTGGACGTGGCGGGCTTCCTGCCCTTCGCGCTCACCCTCACGCCAGACATCCCGGTGTCCCTCTGGGTGGGCAAGGTGGGAGCGACGAAGGAGCGCTGGGGACGCATCCCGCGCAGCTACATCCGCTGCACGCAGGACCGCGCACTGGCCCCCGCGCTCCAGGACCTGATGATCCGCGAGGCGGATGCCTTCACGCCCGGCAATGCCTTCACCGTCGAGTCCCTGGAGTCGTCCCACTCACCGTTCGCGTCGCAGCCGGAGAAGCTGGCCGCGGTGCTGAGCGGCCTGCGCTGAGCCGAGCGCCTCAGAAGATGGACAGGCCCGTCAGCGTCGTGAACTGATCCAACGCCTCCATGCCCGCCACCGAGTTGCCCTGGGCATCCAGCCCGGGGCTCCACACGCACAGGCCGCAGCGATTGGGGATGACGGCGATGATGCCTCCACCCACGCCGCTCTTGCCGGGCAGCCCCACGCGGTAGGCGAACTCACCGGCGGCGTCATACGTGCCGCAGGTGAGCATCACCGCGTTGACCTGCTTGGACTGACTGCGCGTGAGCAGCCGCGCTCCGTCCGCGCGCTCGCCATGGCGGGCGAGGAACCCGCACGCACGGGCCAGGTCCGCGCAGCTCATCGCCAGCGAGCACTGCCAGAAGTAGTGCTCCAGCACCTCGGAGACGGGGCTCTCCATGTTGCCGTAGCTCGCCATGAAGTGGGCCAGCGCGCGGTTGCGATGGCCATGTTCCGCCTCCGACGCGGCGATGACCGGATCGAAATCCACCGACGGGTTGCCACTCTCCGCGCGGAGGAAGTCGCGCAGCGCGCCCCGAGCGTCGCCGGTGAGCTGCTGCAACCGATCCGTGATGACCAGCGCGCCCGCGTTGATGAACGGGTTGCGCGGGATGCCGTGCTCGTACTCCAGTTGCACCAGCGAGTTGAACGGATTGCCCGACGGCTCCTTGCCCACCCGCCGCCACACCGCGTCCCCATCGCGTGACAGGGCCATGGCCAGGGTGAAGACCTTGGAGATGCTCTGGATGGAGAAGGGCTCGCGCCAGTCGCCCACGCCGTACACGTCCCCGTCCACCGTCGCGAGCGCCATGCCGAACCGGCGCGGATCCACCGCCGCCAACGCCGGGATGTAGGTCGCCACGCGGCCCTGCCCCACCACCGGCCGCACCGCGTCCCACACCTCGTGCAACACCGCCTGATAGTCCATGAGGCGTCATCCTCATCCACAAAGGGCGTTCGGCCTTTCAGAAAATCCGCGCGACGGTGTCTGCTGTTTTCATGCGCCTCTTTTCAACCACCCTGCTCTCCCTCGCCCTGCTGGGCACCGTCCCCACGGCCTGCTGCAGCAGCACCTCCTCCGCCTCGAACTCCTGCCAGGGCCCGGACGTCACGCCCACCGACCCGGGAAGCGTCCAGGTCACGCAGTTGGGTGCCGGGGAGCTGAACGCCGCAGGCCAGAAGTGGCCCTACCAGTTGCTGAAGCTGGAGGTGCCCGGCCGGGCCGCCACCTACGCGCAGTGGTTCCCGCCCCGGAAGCCCGGCGTGTCACCCACGGTGCTGATCACCAAGCCCTACGACGGCATCACGTGGACGGGCGAGGCCGTGGACGCGAAGTGGGCGTCACGCGGCAACGGCCTGCACCCCGACGACAGCGAGCCGCACCATGGGCCGGGTTCATCCCCCATCGCCTTCACGCCCACGACGCCGGAGATCATCTCCGGCGAGGCGTTCATCTACCTGGCCCATGACTTCGGCGTGCTCGCCGTCTTCGGCCGCTTCTACGCGGGCGGAGATCTCCAGAACGACCGCGACGACATGAACGCGGGCATGCGCTTCCTGGCCCAGACTTCCAGCGTGGACACCACGCGCATCGGTGTCTTCGGCGGTTCGTGGGGCGGTTACGAGGCGCTCTACGCCGCGGCGGATGCCCCGGCCAGCGTCATTCCCAAGGTGGGCGTCGCCGTCTCCCCGCTGTCCGACTTCGCCCAGGAGGTGGACTACGTGAGCCGCGTCGTCCCCTCGCGCGTGAGCGACCCGGCGATGCGCACGCGCTACCAGCAGTTCTTCGAGCCCTACTTCCGCCGCATCTTCGCCACCACCGGCGGCGACCCCGTCACCACGCCGGGCGCGGACTATTCCCGCTGGGACGCGGCCCACCTGCTGGACAAGGTGCAGACGCCGTTCCTCATCCTCCACGACGACTGGGACACCCTCATCCCCGTGGAGCACACGCGCGCGCTCGTGTCCCTGGCGCCCCACCGCTACACGCCGCTGTACTTCCAGAACGCGGGCCCCGTGAACTGGAACACGCTGGCACCGGACCACGGACCCACGCTCGCGGCGAATGGCACGGTCCTCATCACGCTGAGCGTGGCGCACCTCATCGTGAAGCTGGGCGCCGCGGAGCAGACCCTGCTCATCCCCCACGCGGACGGCACCGTGCGCACGTGGCTCCAGGGCGTGCGCGCCCTCCAGCGGCAGGATCGCGATGTGACGGACGTGGCGCCCCGGCTCCTGGAGCTCACGGATCCGCGCGTGCAGATGTACGAAGCCACCGTGGGCAGCGTGCAGCCCGGCGCGGCCTTCGTCGCGGCCCAGGTCAACGCCGTCTGGGGCACGGCCTTCACCGACGCCACCATCCGCGCGGCGCTGGAATCAGGACTGCCGACGCCGTAGCGAGCCAGAACAGAGCCGGAGCCTCAGCCAGGGCCATCGCCCACCAGGACGCGCTGCCAACCCACGAGGTGCAGGCGTTCAACGTACCCACGGCAAAGTGAGCCGAAACCGCTGCTTGATGAGGCATTGGCCCCGAGGCCATGCCTTCCCAACGCACGCCATTCTAGTTAATCTAGACAAACGCGCAAACCAACCGCGCGTTCGGAGGACGCATGAAGGCATACGTCGTCGCAGGCGCACTCGCTGCTGGGCTCCTCGCAGGTTGCGGCGGATTCGAGGGGGACGGACTGGAGAATGAGCAGCCAAGCCTCGCGTCTCGGGAGGACCGACTCATTTGCATTACCCAATACACCGTCGCGTACTACAGCGACGCGACCTACACCACCCAGGTCGGCACCGAAAACTGCTGGTGCGGGAATACGCCTACGCGAGAAGGCTTACGCACACAGTACCGCCAGGTGCTTCAGGAAGAGTCCTGCTAGAGCGTGTCCGCAAACCAGAGCCAGAGGCGATGAGCACCATCGCCAGGGAGTTGGCGGCGCGCTTCTCATAGCGCGTCGCCACCCCATCCCACTCAGCGCAGGCCCGCGCGCTTCGCCAGCTCCTGCGCCAGCGCGCGCAGCTCCTCGGCGCCCGACGCGTTCGGGCTCGTGTCGAACACCACCTCGTAGCCCAGGCCCGCCTGGTTGATGGACTCCGAGCGCGGGATGCGCGCACGCAGCACCGGCACCGTCACATCCTTCAGCGCCTCTTCCATCGCCACGTTGGTCGCGGGCGTCCGCCGGTCCCACAGGTTCACCGCGGCCACCAACTGGCCGCCGTCCTCGCGAACCTCGCGCCACGCGGTTTCGATCTCCGCCAGCCCCTGCAACGCGAACGCGCCCGTGGGCACCGGCGCCACCACCACGTCCGCGAAGCACATCACCGCCTCCGTGAACGCACCGATGGACGGCGGCGTGTCCACGAGGATGACGTCCGGCGTCCACGACAGCGTCTTCAGCGCGCGCGGCAGCGCCTGCAACCGGTGCCCCCAGCCGAACAGCTCTCGCTCCAGCGCCGCCATGCGCGGAGCCCCCGGCGCGATGTAGAGGTTCGGCCGCTTCGGCGACACCACCACCACCTCGTCCAGCTTGTGCTTCGGCCGGGGCCCGAAGGCGTCCGCCACGCACGGGCCGTCACGCGTCTCCAGGCCCAGCACCAGCGACGCGTGCGCCTGCGGATCCAGATCCAACAGCAACACCCGGTGGCCCGCGTCCGCCAGCGCCGCCGCCACGTGCGCGCACAGGGTCGTCTTCCCCACGCCTCCCTTGATCGTACAGAACGCAATCGTCGGCATGATGGACTCCGGTCCTACCAGGATTCCGCCGCCCGCTGGGCCGCGCCGGAATGGACCGCCCGCCCCATCCGGAGCGCTCCAGAATGGCGCAACCCTCCGTCATCCCCTCACCCCGCCCAATGATTCCAGGCCCTTGGCGCTGGCACCGGACGTGCTCTGTCCCCCCCACGTCAGGGCGCCTCGCAAGGGTGCCGGAAGCTTCAGGAGGAACATCATGGAAATCCGGTTCTTTGGGGTTCGGGGCAGCATCGCGGTGTCGGGTTCTCGGATTGGTGGCAACACGGCGTGCGTGGAGGTGACGAGCCAGGGCGAGCGGCTGATCCTCGACGCGGGCACGGGCATCCGCACGCTGGGCGAGGTGATGCTGCGCGAGGGCGCCCCGCAGAAGGCGACGATGTTCTTCTCGCACCTGCACTGGGACCATGTGCAGGGCTTCCCCTTCTTCACGCCCGCGTACCTGCCCACCACCGCGCTGACGCTGTACGGCCCGGGCGCCAACGGCGCGCAGGCGCTGGAGTCCACGCTTTCGCAGCAGATGCGTCCGCCGCAGTTCCCGGTGCCGCTGTCCACCATGCGCTCGAAGATGGCCTTCGGCTCCGCGGTGCACGGCCAGACGGTGGAGGTGGGCCCGTTCAAGGTGACGCCCATCGACGTGCCGCACCCGGACGGCTGCATGGCGTACCGCGTGGAGGCGGATGGCCATTCCTTCGTGTACGCGACGGACGTGGAGTTGCCGGAGCGCCTCACGTCGGATGTGGCGCGCCACTTCGAGGGCGCGGACGCGCTGTGCCTGGACGCGCAGTACACGCCCGACGAGTACGAGGGCAAGAAGGGCATGTCCAAGAAGGGCTGGGGCCACTCGACGATGATGGACGCGGCCAAGGTGGCCAAGGACCTGCACGCCGGACGGCTCTTCCTCTTCCACCATGATCCGTCCCACGCGGACGACCTGCTGGAGGACATGGCGCAGCAGGCCCGCGGCCTGTTCCCCTTCACCGAGCCCGCGCGCGAAGGCCAGCGCATGCTGCTGGGCCGCGCGGCGGGCGCATGAGCCTCACGAGTCCGGAGCCCTGCGCTACACTGCCCCGCGAGCCCTTCACGCTGCCGCCGCTTCCCGCCGCCATGCCCTCGTCCCCGCCGGATGTGTCCCAGGTCCTGCTTCCCTTTGGCGGCCTCGTCGGGCGCGAGGTGGATCTGGATGCCTTCCTCCAGACGCTCGTGGACCGCATCGCCATCACGCTCCAGGCGGACCGCGGCACGCTCTGGCTGTTGGATCCGGTGCGCCGCGAGCTGTTCAGCCGCGCCGCGCACCTGCCGGAGGTCGCGCAGATCCGCGTGAAGCTGGGCCAGGGCGTGGCGGGCTATGTGGCGGAGGCCGGTGAGCCCGTGCACGTGCCGGATCCGCGCGGCGAGCGGCGCTTCTTCGCGGACATCGACCGGATGACGGGCTACCGCACCATCAGCCTGGCGGCGGTGCCCCTGCGCGACGCGGCCGGCGGAGTGTACGGCGTGCTCCAGGTGCTCAACCGCCTGGGCGGCGGCCCCTTCACGGAGGACGACACCCAGAAACTCACCGCCATCGCGGCCCAGGTGAGCACCGCGCTCCAGACGACCAGCCTCTACCAGGAGCTCCAGCGCGCGAAGGACCAGCCGCAGGCCCCGGTGGGCTACTTCTTCAACCGCATCATCGGAGAAGCCCCGCCCCTCAAGGCCCTCTACCGGCTGGTGCAGAAAGCCGCGCCCACGGACGCCACGGTGCTGCTGCGCGGGGAGAGCGGCTGCGGCAAGGAGCTCTTCGCGCGCGCCATCCACGTCAACGGTCCCCGGCGCGACAAGCCCTTCGTGAAGGTGGATTGCGCGGCCCTGCCCGCGTCCCTCATCGAGAACGAGCTCTTCGGCCATGAGAAGGGCGCCTTCACCGGCGCCGACCACCGCATGCCCGGCAAGTTCGAGGCGGCCGACGGCGGCACGGTGTTCATCGACGAATTGGGGGAGCTGCCCCAGTCCGTGCAGGGCAAGCTGTTGCGCGTGCTCCAGGACCGGGAGTTCGAACGCGTGGGCGGCACGCAGGCCGTGAAGGTGGACGTGCGCATCGTCGCGGCCACCCACCGCGACCTGCCACGCATGGTGGCCGAAGGGAAGTTCCGCGAGGACCTCTACTACCGCATCAAGGTCGTGGAGCTGCTCCTGCCCCCGCTGCGCGAGCGCGGCGCGGAGGACATCGAACGGCTCGCGCGCCACTTCATCGCCACCGCCGCCCGGCGTCACCGGCTGACGGCGCCGCGCCTGAGCGTCGCCGCGCTGGAGCGCCTCAAGCGCTACCGCTGGCCCGGCAACGTGCGTGAGTTGGAGAACTGCATCGAGAGCGCCGTGGTGTTGTCCGAAGGAGAGATCCTGGAGGAGCACCTGCCCCTGCCCTCCCTGGACCGCCCGCTGTCCGCCGCGTCCGCGGAGCCCCAGGCCCGGGAAGCGCCCGGCACGTCGGGGGAAGCTCCGCTCCTGCTTCCGCTGGCGGAGGTGGAGCGCCGTCACATCCTGCGTGTCCTGGAGGCGGTGAAGGGCAACCGCACCGCGGCGGCGCGGACCTTGGAGATTGGCCGCAACACGCTCAGCCGCAAGCTCAAGGAGTACGGGCTGGCGGACGAGGGCTGAGGGTCGCCCCACCCGTCCTGGCAGCGCTCTGTCTCCCAGCAGGCGACCCTCCGAGGGCTCCCCTGTTCGAGGGTGCCTTCCAGCCGGGAGGAAGACCACCTCTCCTCAGGGCCGTTGTGCGAACCGCGAGGACCGGATTCCGGGAGGCGGTGACGTTTCTCCTCCCTGAGGTTCCCCGTGCAGGACGTGCCCCCTGGGGAGGAGCACGTCATGGCGGATATCCTGGATGTCCCGGCGGGCAGGCGTCCCACCGAACAAAGTGAGGCACACACCGGCCGGATCATCCTCATCTCCCTGGTGGCCGCGCTCGGCGGCTTCCTCTTCGGCTTCGACACCTCCGTCATCAACGGCACCGTCGGAGCCCTTGAGACCCAGTTCGCCGCGAGCAGTTGGGCGTTGGGCCTGGCGGTGTCCTCCGCGTTGGTTGGCTCCGCGATTGGCGCCCTCTTCGCGGGCTCCGTCGCGGACCGCTTCGGCCGCACGCGCACGATGATCATGGCCTCGGACCTGTTCATCATCAGCGCGCTCGGCTCCGGCCTCGCGTTCTCACTCTGGGACCTGAGCTTCTGGCGACTGGTGGGCGGGCTGGGCGTGGGCGCCGCCAGCGTCGTGGCGCCCGCGTACATCGCGGAGAGCGCCCCTGCGCACCTGCGCGGACGGTTGGCGTCGCTGCAACAGTTGGCCATCGTGGTGGGCATCTTCGTAGCCCTCCTGGGGGACTTCGCCATCGCGCGCGCCGCGGGCTCCGCGTCCAGCCCGGGCTGGTTCGGCATCACCGCGTGGCGCTGGATGTTCTTCAGCGGCCTGCCACCCGCGATCCTCTACGGCGTGGGCGCGCTCTTCATCCCCGAGTCCCCCCGCTATCTGGTGGCCAAGGGCCGTGAGGAGGAAGCGCTCCGCGTGCTGCGCGACATCGAAGGAGACACCGCCCCCTCCAAGCTCGTGGAGATCCGCCGCTCCGTTCGTCAGGACCGCAGGCCGCTCCTGGCGGACCTGAAGGGCGGCCGGTTCGGCTTCCTGCCCATCGTGTGGATCGGCATCGTGCTCGCGATGCTCCAGCAGTTCGTGGGCATCAACGTCATCTTCTACTATTCCAGCGTCCTCTGGCAGGCGGTGGGCTACTCCGAGCAGAGCTCGCTGCTCATCACCGTCATCACCAGCGTCACCAACATCCTCACCACGCTCGTCGCCATCGCCTGCGTGGACAGGCTTGGCCGCAAGCCGCTGCTCCTCATCGGCTCCGCCGGCATGGCGCTCACGCTGGGCCTGCTCGCGTACCTCTTCGGCAACGCGCCAATGGACGCCCTGGGCAAGCCCGTGTTGCAGGGGAGCGCCGGCACCACGGCGCTCATCGCCGCCAACCTCTACGTCGTCTTCTTCGGCTTCTCGTGGGGGCCCGTCGTCTGGGTGCTGCTGGGCGAGATGTTCCCCAACCGGATCCGCGCGCTCGCGCTGTCCATCGCGGCCATGGCGCAGTGGGTGGCCAACTTCGCGGTGTCCGCCTCGTTCCCGGCGCTCAAGGCGCTCGGGCTGGGCTGGGCCTACGGCCTGTATGCCGCGGCCGCCGTGTTCTCCCTCTTCTTCGCCATCCGCTTCATCAAGGAGACGAAGGGTCGCGAACTGGAGTCCATGTAGTCCCCAAGGGCGGGCGAAATGCTCGAAAGCCCGTGCGTCCGTACAGGCGTACGGGCTTTGTGCACCTTCACGCGTTGCCTGGGTACAAAGACACCTGATCTATTTGACACCCGGGGTCAGGGCCTTCCAGGCTCTGATTCATGCTGAAACATTCCCCCTCGCGAAACCGACTCACAGGCGTTCTGCTCGCCTCCCTGCTGCTCGCGCTGACGGCCTGCCCTGGAACCGATGAGCCGGATCCGGATGGCGGCACCAACAACTCGGACGGTGGCACCAACTCGGACGGCGGCCCCATCGACGAAGGTCCCGCCTTCTGTGGCGACGGCAAGAAGCACTCGACCGAAGCGTGTGACGACGCCAACACCGTGAGCGGTGACGGCTGCACGTTCGACTGCAAGGAGATCGAAATCGGCTTCGACTGTCCGACGCCGGGTCAGAAGTGCGTGGTGGGGACGGCGTGTGGCAACGGCGTCGTGGAGCCGGGCGACCTGGACGCCGGCGTGACGGGCGAGAAGTGCGACGACCGCAACAAGGTGAGCGGCGACGGCTGTTCGGCGGACTGCAAGACGGTGGAGACCGGCTGGTCCTGCCCGTTCCAGGGTCAGCGCTGCAAGGCGGCCGAGTGCGGCGACAGCATCGTCGCGGGCGACGAGGAGTGCGAGGACGGCAACACCACCAAGGGTGATGGCTGCAGCGACATCTGCCGCCTGGAGCCGGGCTACAAGTGCGACCCGGGCCAGCCGTGCGCGAAGACGACCTGCGGCGACGGCAAGAGGGAAGGCACCGAGCAGTGCGACGACGGCAACAACGACATGGGCGATGGCTGCTCGCCCCTGTGCGTGCTGGAGCCCAAGTGCGTGAATGGAACCTGCCAGGCCATCTGCGGTGACGGCGTCATCCTCCCGGGTGACACCACCGAGGAGTGCGACGACGGCAACGTGCGCGCCAACGACGGCTGCTCCGCCACCTGCAAGCTGGAGGAAGGCTTCGCCTGCACCCGCGTCACCGAAACCCCGCCGAGCTCGGTGGAGGTCCCCGTCGTCTACCGCGACTTCCGCGGCATGAACCAGGCCGTCAACGCCACCGCCGCCCGGCACCCGGACTTCGATGACCTCAACACCGGGGACACCGGCATCGTCGGCCCGCTGTACACGGGAGTGCTCACGAACAACAAGCCCACCTATGCGAGGGCCACCGGCGCCAGCCCCTCCACCCACGGCAAGGTCGCCTTCGACCAGTGGTACCGCGACACGCCGGGCGTCAACGTGACGGTGGTCAGCACGCTGAAGCTGGACAAGCAGGGCGCCACCGGCTCCTACCTGTTCGACAATCAGAGCTTCTTCCCGCTCGACAACCTCGGCTGGGTGAAGCTGGGCCTGGAGACCAAGCAGAACGACGGCAACGGCACGCCGCGCAACTTCAGCTTCACCAGCGAGGCGCGCTACTGGTTCGAGTTCAAGGGCACCGAGGTCCTGAGCTTCCGCGGTGACGACGACGTGTGGGTGTACATCAACGGCAAGCTCGCGCTGGACCTGGGCGGCGTCCATGGCCCCCAGAACGGCGAGGTGTCGCTGGCCAACACCACCACGGTCAACAACCTGGGGTTGGTGAAGGGCAAGATCTACGAAGTCGTCGTGTTCCAGGCCGAGCGCCACGTCACGGGCTCTTCGTACAAGCTGACCCTGAACAACTTCGAGACCCAGCGCACCAACTGCGAGTCCACCTGTGGCGACGGCGACCTGGACCCGGGCGAGCAGTGCGACCAGGGCAACGCCAACGGGCCGGGCTACGGCAAGTGCAGCCTGACCTGCATCTGGAACGCCCGCTGCGGCGACGGCAAGACCCAGTACAACTTCGGTGAGACCTGCGACGACGGCAACACCAACAACAACGACGACTGCCCCAACACCTGCATCTTCGATCCGGGGTGAAGTCCCTTGAGCCCCGGCGCCTTCACGGCCGGGGCCCTCCTCCGTCCTGACCTCACAGGGTCCGGGCGAGCATGAACGCGGCGGCCAGGGACAGTCCCCCGGCCGCCGCGAAGTGTTTCCAGGCCCCGCGGGACAGCACGCCCCCGGTGCCCGTGGCCTCGTCCCCCAGCACCACCAGCGCCGGACGCCCACCGCGACCGCGCAACTCCCAGGTGCCGTCGCGGGGCCCGCGCCGCAGCTCCCCCACCACCAGACACGCCTCGCCCGGGGTGCCCACGCGCTCCCAGGACAGCGCCTCCACGGACGGCCCCAGGAGCTCCGCCTGGGTGAGCGCGGGCACGGCCACGCAGCGGCGAACCTCCAGCGGGGCCACCAGCGCGGAGGGCGCGAAGCCCACCGTCGCCCGCGTGCGCTCTCCGCGCAGCATCAGCACCGGCGCATAGGCGCGCTCGCGCGACAGGAGCGGCCCCTTGCGGCCATGCTCGCCCACCGCGTGCACCGCGGCGTCGTAGAAGGCACACGGCACGCCGCCTGGGGACGTCAGCGTCTCCGGCGACTCCAGGCGTCCCCGGTACACGCCGAAGCCCGGTGGGCGGCCCGCGCGCACGGCCGCCACCGCCTCATCCAGGGACAGGGGCGCCGTGCCGACCAGGGCCGCCGCCCTCCACCGCACCCGCGCGCCCCGGGCCGACACGCCCGCGGCCAGCACCAGCAGCGCCCCACCCACCGCCTTGACGAGCACGTCCGGCGACACGCGCACCAGGGGCTCGTCGCGAAGCCACGGGACGAAGAGCACCAGGCCCAGGGCCAGCGCGCCAAAGCCGGCCAGCAGCCAGCGCGGACGGTCCCGGGCGGACATCCGTCCCAGGGTGAACACCGCCAGCAGGAGCACGGCGAGACCCGCCGCGCACGCCGGCACCCAGAGGATGCGACCCAGGTCCTCGCCCATGCCCTACCCCCGCCCCACGGGCCCGTGAAGGACACGGAGCCCGGCGGGAGCAAGGTGGGAACGGGAGGACGGGGCGGCAAGCCCCTTGGAGGGAGGGGGCGGCTACTCGCCGCCGGTGGCGACCTTGCGCACCGGGCGCGCCTGGAGCGTGCCCGACACCTTCAGGTCGTCGTAGGTGCACTTCATGTTGCGGCACCCCAACGCCAGCTTGCCCACGCGTCCCTCGAAGCCGGGGAGCATCTTCGTGGCGAAGAGCTTGTTGTTGAGGAACGCGTCCGCGCGCACGCCGTTCTTCTGCTTGCGCAGTTGGAGGCGGACCAGGAACGGGCCCTGCCGGGGCAGCGGCATCTCGTCACCGACGAGGTTGCGCGCGTCCTCGGCGCTGTTGCCGACGATTTCACGACCGTCCTCGGCGGAGATGTAGCGCCACGACAGGCGCATGCCCACGTCCGGGATGGCGAAGACGGACACCTGCACGTCGCGGATGCGGAACGCCAGCTCCCCGAAGTGCTGCGCGTCCTCCTCCACCAAGTACTCACGGCCCAGCGGCTTCACGTCCATCAGCGTCTCCGCCGTGAAGTCGTCGCTGGTGAAGTAGCGGTGCGCCAGGTAGGCGCGCGGCACCAGCTTGTTGCCGTCCGTCTCCATGCCGCCCTGGACGGCCTGCAGTTCGCCATCCACCATGCGCCACGTGCCGCTGTGGACGTTGATCTCCTCGGTGCCCTGGCCGAAGCCCACCTTCAGCGTGGAGGCCGTGCCATTGCCCAGGGGCGGCGCCAGCGTGAAGTCGGAGAACACCTCGCCCTCCGTGTTGGGCGGCCACTGCGCCTGGCCCGGCTTCACCTTCAGCCCCTGCGTGCCGATGACGTACTTGTCGTCCTGGCCCAGGTGCAGGCTCACCGGCCCCACGAAGGCGCGCACCCCGAAGCCCAGCAGCGCCAGGCCCCCCACCACGGACAGGCCCGTGCGCACCCGGCCCCAGCCCGCGTTGAACTTCTCCAGCAGGACGCTCTCCGCCCCCGGGGCCGCCTGCCCCGCGGGGATGATGTCCGCGCGACGCACGCGCGCCAGCTCCGCCCCGGGCACCGCCTGGTGCGGCGACGACGAGGCGGACACCAGGGACTCCAGCGCCTCACACACCTCGGTGGCGGTGGCGTAGCGGGCCTCGCGGTCCGTCTCCAGCAGGCGCTCCACCACCGGATCCAGGCGCGGATCCAGGCCGCGCACGCGCTGGGACGGCAGCTTGAAGCGGCCCACGGGCAGCTCGCCGGTGAGCGCCTCGTACATCATCACGCCCAGCGAGAAGAGGTCCGCCCGGCCATCCACGTTCTTCGCGTCCCGGCGCTGCTCCGGGGCCATGTAGTTGAGCGTGCCCATGGCCACCGACGTGGCGGTGAGCTGCTTCTGGGAGTCCGGCTGCCGGATGCCCGCGAGCCCGAAGTCCGCCACCTTCGCGTTGAGCCGGCCATCCAGCAGGATGTTCTCCGGCTTCAGGTCGCGGTGGATGATGTTCTTCTCGTGCGCGGCTTCCACCGCGCGCGCCACCTGCAAGAGCACCTTCAGCGCCTGCTGGGGCGAAATCGGCTCCGCGCCGCTCAGCGCGTGGCGCAGCGACTGGCCCTCCACGTACTCCATGACGAAGTAGTAGTGCTCGCCCTCCACGCCCCGGTCGATGATCTGCACGATGTGGGGGTGGCTCAGGGCCGCCAGCGCCGTGGCTTCCTTGTCGAAGCGCGACACGAACTCCGCGTCCTTCGCCAGCCGGGGCGGCAGCACCTTCACCGCCACCGTGCGGCCCAGCGACTGCTGGCGCGCGAGCCACACCTCGCCCATGCCACCGCGGCCCAGCACCTCCAGCAACTCCAGGCCCGGCAGCTTCGGCTTCGCGCCCGTCAGCACCGTCTCCGCGTTCTCGATGACGCGCACGGCCGTGTCCAGCGCGGGCCGGGGCCGGGCCGCCTGGGGACGCATCACGGTGGCCCCCTCCCCGTCCGCCGACGCGTCCAGCGCCGGGGCCTGGGGGTCCGACGCCGGCAGCGCGACGCCGGACGTGTGCCCGGACAGGCCCTCCACCGGAGCCGGAACGACGCTTCCGGGCAGTTCGCCCTCACCCGACTTCGCCACGCCATCCGGTCGCAGGACGTTCATCTCGGCTTCCCCCGGGGAATCGGAGACGGCTTCCGCCCGCACGGACATCGCAGGCGACCCGGCCAGTGCCGTCGCCTCCAAAGCTCCGCCGTAGGGATCCGTCTCACGTCCCAACCTGCTGTCCTCCCTGCCCGTCCCAACACCTGGATCGGCGGAAGGTGACATCGATATCGGTGGATTTCCCACCGTGCGCGGCACGAACGTCACCGCGACACCTGTTTCCTCGTCATCGCGGACAGGCGGCTTGCTGAGCGACGCGTCGGCTGGACGGATGCTGGACACGTCCGCGCGCCGCACCTCGAACCGGATGCCGCAGCGGCAGACGACCTTCTGGCCGCTCACATACACCCGGGTGTCGTGCACCGTGCCGCAGTTGGGACACGACTGCGTCGTGGTCATGGCGCGCATGTCTTCAGCGAACCTTGCGCGAGGTGGAGGTGGTCAGCTCCGCGCCGTGCACGCGGAAGGTCTGCACGCCCTTCTCCTTGCCCTTCACCTGGAGCATCGGCAGTTCCTCCACGTCGAAGCCCGGCCCGGACTTGCGCACCGTCGCCTCCGACGCCAGCACCTCGCCGCTCTTGGCGATGCCGCACAGCCGCGACGCGGTGTTGACGGTGTCGCCAATGGCGGTGAACTCGTGCCGCTCCGCGCTGCCCATGTAGCCCACGACGGCCTGCCCCGTGTTGACGCCAATGCCCACCTCGATGGGCTTCTTGCCGTCCAGCACGCGCTGCCGGTTGAGCTCCGTGACCGCGTCCTGCATCTCCAGCGCCGCCCTCAACGCCCGGCCCGGATCATCCGGGTGCGACGAGGGCGGACCCCACACCGCCATCACACAGTCCCCGATGAACTTGTCCAGGTTGCCCTCGTAGCGGAACACCACGTCCGCCATCGCGGTGAAGAAGCTGTTGAGCATCGACACCACCTCCTGCGGAGAATCACTCTCCGCCAGGGTGGTGAAGCCGCGGATGTCCGCGAACAGGCAGCTCACCTCCGCGAGCCGGCTCTGGCGCAGGTCCTCCGTGCCGCCGTTGATCACCGCGTCCGCCACCGCCTTGGACAGGAAGCGCGACAGCTCCGCGCGCGTCACCGCCTCGTTGCGGATCTGCTCCGCCAGGGCCGCGTTCTCCAGCGCGATGCCGGCCTGCGCGGCGATGCCGGACAGGATGGTCAGGTCCTTCTCCGAGAAGGCGTTGATCTGCTGCCGGCTGTCCAGGAACAGCACCGCCTGGATGTCGCCGTTCACCATCAGCGGCACCGCCATGGCGGAGCGGATGCCCTGCGCCACGATGCTCTCCGCCGCGGAGAAGCGCTCGTCGATGATGGCGTCCGCCGTGAGCACCGCCTTGCCCGTCTCCACCACGCGCTTGAGCACGGTGTCCGACAGCATGACGTTCACCATCTTGCCCTGCCGGTGGTGCACCGCGGCCGGGATGAACTCCCCCTCCACGCCCACCTTCAGGATGACGCCGTGGTCGGCCGCCAGCAGCTCGAAGGACACCTTCAGGATCTGCTCGAACAGGTTCGCCTGGTCGCCCTTCAGGCTCACCTGCCGGTGGAACTCATGGGCGATTCGCAGCTTCTCGTAGTCGCGCCGCAGCGCGGCGGTGTCCGTCACCTGCTCGGAGGGGCGGAAGTTCTGCGGCACCTGGTCCATCTGCGCCAGGAAGGCCGGCATGGAGACGGCGTTGGCCACCACCGTCACGCCCGGCAACGTGGGCGGGTTGCCCTGGCCGGGCGCCACCTCGCCGTTGTGGAAGACGAGCCGGGAGGAGCCCAGGGCGATCTCGTCCCCGTCGCGCAGCCGCATCTCCCCCGTCACCCGGCGCCCGTTGACGAAGGTGCCGTTGGACGAGTTCAGGTCGCGCAGGACGAAGTCCCGCCCCACCTTCTCGATGGTGGCGTGCTCCTTGGACACTTCGCGGTCCACGAGCCTCAGCGTGTTGGACGGGTGGCGGCCGAGCGACGTCGTCGGCCCCAGGGGGAACTCCCCCAACGTCCCGTCCGCGAACCGCCCCGTCAGGTGCGGCCCGCGCGGGTGCGACCCGGACCTGGGCGGGAATGGGGC
>NZ_RAVZ01000008.1 GCF_003611635.1 Corallococcus terminator
CGCCGCCACCGCCGCCACCGCGGTCCCGGTCGCGTCCACGCCGGCCCTGGTCCTGCCGGCCGCCGCCTCCGCCACCGCCGAAGGCGTTCTCCGGGCGGCGCTGCTGCATCGCCAGCTCGCCGTCACCGGAGCCCGGGGACGAGGCCACCTTGTGCTCGGGGCCCGTGGCCGACCGGCCGTAGATGTCGTACTGCTCGCGGTGATAGTTCTGCTGCGCCTTGACCTGGATGGACTTGTTGTAGCGGTCCATCAGGTGCCGCAGCTCGTTGCGCTCCTCGCCCTGCAACAGCCGCGCGACCTCCGCGTTGCAGTTGATGACGAGCGTGGAGTCCTTGTAGCCCGGCGCCTCGCGGCGGATCTCCCGGAAGATCTCGTACGCCACCGTGGTGGCCGTCTTCACGAAGCCCTTGCCGTCGCAGTAGGGGCAGTCCTCGTGCAGCACGCGGCCAATGGACTCGCGCACGCGCTTGCGCGTCATCTCCACCAGGCCCAGCTCGGAGATGCGCAGCACGTTCGTCTTGGCCTTGTCGCGGCCCAGCGCTTCCTGCAGCGACTTGAAGACCTTGTCGCGGTTCTGCGCCTTCTCCATGTCGATGAAGTCGCAGATGATGATGCCGCCGATGTTGCGCAGCCGCAGTTGGTAGACGATCTCCTTGGCCGCCTCGACGTTGATCTTGGTGATCGTCTCCTCGAGGCTCTTCTTACCGACGTAGCGGCCCGAGTTGACGTCGATGGCGGTGAGCGCCTCCGCCTGGTCGATGATCAGGTAGCCGCCGCTCTTCAGCCACACCTTGCGCTGGGTGGCGCGCTGCAACTCCTGCTCGATGCCGTAGGCGTCGAAGACGGGCTCGTCCGTCTCGTGCAGCACCACGCGGTCGCGCAGCGCCGGGTCCTGCGCGGTGACGAAGCCCTGGATGCGCTCGTACTCCTCCGGATCGTCGACGACGAGCTTCTCCACGTCGTGGGCGAACAGGTCGCGCGTGGCGCGCAGGATGAGGTCCAGGTCGGGGTGAAGCAGGCCCGGTCCGCCGCGCTTTTCGTTGCGGCGCACCACCTGGTTCCACACCTCGATGAGGAACCGGATGTCGCTCTCCAGCTTCTCCTGGGGAACGTTCTCCGCCACCGTGCGCACGATGAAGCCCGTGCCGGGCGGCCGCAGCCGGTCCACGATGTCGCGCAGCCGCCGGCGCTCCTTCTCGTTGGAGATGCGGCGGCTGATGCCCACGTGGTCCACCGTGGGCATGAACACCAGGTGACGGCCCGGGATGGAGATGTGCGAGGTGAGCCGCGCACCCTTGGTGCCGATGGGGTCCTTGGAAATCTGGACCACCACCTCCTGGCCGACCTTCAGCAGGTCCTCGATCTTGTCCGTCTTGCGCTGCTTGGGCTTCTCCTTGTCGTCGTCGCGCTTCTCGCGGCGGGGAGGGCCTTCCTGGCGGCGCTTGTCCTTCTCCTTCTCCTTGTCCTTCTCGCGGCCTTCCCGGGCGCGCGGCTCGCGGGCCTCGCGGGCCTCGCGCGGCGTGCGGCGCTCGCCGGAGACCTCACCCGGACGGGCGGACTCGGCGGGGGAGGGGATGAGGTCGCCCAGGGCCGCGGCGTGCGGCGGCGGCTCGGCGGCCTCGGGAGCCTCTTCACCGACCTGCGTCACGCTGCCCTCGGCGAGCGTGGCGACGGTGACGGTCTCCGCGGGCGTCTCCTGCACCACCGCGGGGGCCGCCTCCAGGGGGAGGCCGGCGTCCGTCAGCGGCACCGCCACGGAGGCCGTGGACACCGAGACGTGCGTCTCCTCGATGATGAAGGCCTGGGGAAGCTCGGCCTCCGTCACCGGGGCCTGGGACGAAGCTTGGACCTCGGCGGCGGGCTCGGTGGTGGAGGGAGCAGGCGCGGACGCCGTCTCCAGCGCCACGGGGGCAGCCTCGTGGGGTGCCGGCTGCGCATGGACGTCCAGCGCCAGCGCGGTGTCGTGCGTCAGCGCCGGCTCCACGGGGGCCGCGGAGGCCTCCGTGCCGGCGGGAAGCGTGTGGGCGCCCTTGTCCGGCACCGTGACCGCGGCGGCCTCGAGGGTGTCGGCCTCGGATTCGGTGGGGACCTCCGGCGCGTCCTCGTGCTCTCCCTCGGTCAGCTCGAACTGGGCGCGGGCGAAGTCGGGGTCGTAGACGACGTCGCTGACATACAGGAAGGCGGCCTTCTCCAACCCGATGTCGACAAAAGCCGCCTGCATGCCCGGGAGAACCCGGACGACACGGCCCTTGTAGATGTTTCCGACGACGCCCTTGTCCTTCTTACGCTCGAGGTAGAACTCCGCGATATGGCCGCCCTCGACGAGCGCCACCCGGGTCTCCCGACCCGCGGCATTGATGACGAGCACACTGCTCATGGATGAATCCTGGAAGCGCGCGCGGTAGGGGGGACCTCACCGGACGGGGGGCGGCAAGACGCCACACCTCCGAGCACGCTGCGAGGGGAGCGGCGGTTGGTGGCCCTTCGACGTGTGGACGCCCACCGGAATCACCGGAGGGAGAACGCATCGTCTGGGTGAGGGCCGAGGACATCACCGCCTGCTCCTCCGAGTTCATATCGCCCCGCATTGCGACCGGCACCGTGCCGGGCGGGGCTGCTTCTCTTCAAGCGCTCGAGGTCTCCACCACGCCCGTGCCGTCCGCCCCCTCTTCCACACCCGGTCGGTGCCCATCGTGGGCCACCTTGGGGGGGTGTCTGGGGGCCCCGGAGCAGCAGGGACATCCGGAGGAGACCGGAAGCGCAACCCGTCGAAATTCCAGCCTGGGCCTGATGTCCCGCCAACGCGGGGCGTCACACAACCACCCAGAAACACGGAGAGTTTTCCACGCCCCTCCAGGTGTGTAAAGGCAAGAAGCGCCGTTCATCCACTGTCGGGCAGAAGGCCCCGGGGCCCGCCCCCAGGGCATCCAGGCCGGAACAGGGCCGACCCAGGGGCTTCAATGGGGGCCTCAGGCCTGGGCGGGGGCCTGCTTGCGGCCCTCGGGCTTGTCCAGCTTCCCGCGCGGCCGGCGCACCAGCCGCAGGGCGGTCCAGGTCTCGTCGATGACGCAGATCTTGTTGTCGACAAGCCCGATGTCGAGCGCCGCGTGCCGCACGAAGTCCTCGGACAGGCGCGTCTTCGGCCCCTCGGCGGTGGCCCAGCACACCCAGATGCCGCCGTTGAGGGTGGTGGCGCGCGACAGCGCGGGCAGCCGCTGCACCAGCTCCGTGGCGTCGCCGGTGAAGAAGAGGATGACGTCCAGCCCCGTCGTGGCGGTGACGAGGAACTCCACCCCCTCTGGCAGCGGGTTGAGCTTCTGCACGAAGCCCCGGGGCGGGTTGATGATGGAAACCTTGGTGCCGGCCCGGATGCCCAGCATGGGTGCCAGGGACGCGAAGGCGTAGGGCGTCGTCATGAGGTGCGCTCCACCGTGAAGGTGCGGAACTCGCCAGTGGCTCCGCCGTCGGTGCGCGCCACGTGCGTGACGCGCGCCATGCGGGGGCCCTGGTGGCACCAGCTTATGAAGTCTTCCAGCGCAGCGGGCTCGCCTTCCACCGTGGCCTCCACGGAGCCGTCGCTCCGGTTGCGCACCCAGCCGTTCAGGCCCAGCCGCAGCGCTTCGGCGCGGGAGCTCTCCCGGTAGGAGACTCCCTGGACCGTGCCCTGGATGCGCAGGGTCACCCGGCGCTGCGTGCTCATGCCTTGGGCCTCATGCTCTGGCGTCCCCTTCTAGCATCTGGAGGAACGCCTGCTCATCCAGGATTCTTACCCCGAGTTCCTGCGCCTTCTTCAGCTTGGAACCGGCGTCCTCTCCCGCGACCACGAAATCGGTCTTGCGTGAGACACTTCCAGACACCTTACCGCCTCGCCGCTCGACCTCCTCCTTGGCCTGCTCGCGCGCCATCCCGGCCATCGTCCCGGTGAGCACCACCGTCTTGCCCACGAAGGGCCCGCCGGTGGAGACCACTGGAGGGGCCGGCGCCACGCCCGCGTCCAGCAGGGACTGGATGGTGGCCTGGTTCTGAGGCTCCTGGAAGAAGGTGTGGATGACCTGGGCCATCACCGGGCCCACGTCCTTCACCCGGCTGATGTCCTCCAGGCTGGCGGTGAAGAGCGTCTTCACCTGGGGGAACGCCTCCGCCAGCGCCCGGGCCGTGGAGTCGCCCACATGGCGGATGCCCAGGGAGTACAGGAAGCGGCGCTGGGTGGTGTGCTTGGACCCTTCGATGGAGGCCAGCAGGTTCTCCGCGCTCTTCTCCCCCATGCGCTCCAGCTTGAGGAGCGATTCCTTCGTCAGCGCGAAGAGGTCCGCGAACGTCTTCACCTGCCCGGCGGTGACGAGCTGGGTGGCCAGCTTGTCGCCCAGGCCCTCGATGTCCATCGCGATGCGGCTGGCGAAGTGGCGCACCTTCTCCACCAACTGCGCGGGGCAGGACGCGCCCGTGCAGCGGATGACGGCGCCGTCTTCATCCTTCGCCGCCACCGCACCGCACACCGGGCAGTTCGTGGGGAAGGCGAAGGGCTGCGAGTCCTCCGGGCGCTTGGACAGCACCACGGTGACGATCTCCGGAATCACGTCGCCCGCGCGGCGCACGAAGACGGTGTCGCCCTTGCGCACGTCCTTGCGGCGCATCTCGTCTTCGTTGTGCAGCGTGGCGCGCGACACCATCACGCCGCCCACCTTCACCGGCTTCAGGTGCGCCACCGGCGTGAGCGCGCCCGTGCGGCCCACCTGGATGCCAATGTCCTGCACCAGCGTGGACTCCTCCTCCGGTGGGAACTTGTAGGCCACCGCCCAGCGCGGGCTCTTGGACACCTGGCCCAGGCGACGACGCAGATCCTCGTCGTCCACCTTCACCACCATGCCGTCCACCTCGAAGGGCAGGGCGTGGCGGCCTTCGAGGGACTCCTTGTAGCGCTGGCGGATACCGTCCGCGCCCTCCGCGGGCTGATAGCGGTTGATGGGCAGGCCCAGCGTCTTCAGGTACTCCAGCTTCTCCGTGTGCGACTTGAACGCGGGCACGCCGTCGCCGGGCAGGCACTCGTACAGGTAGACGGAGAGGGGCCGGGCCGCGGTCTCCTTCGGGTCCAACTGGCGCAGGCTTCCCGCGGCGGCGTTGCGCGGGTTGGCGAAGAGCGGCTCGCCTTGTTCTTCGCGCTTCTCGTTGAGCTTGCGGAAGTCCTCCTTGCGGATGAAGACCTCGCCTCGCACCTCCAGCCGCTTCGGCACCTTCACGCCGTCGTTGGGGAACAGCTCCAGCGGCAGGCTCTTGATGGTGCGCAGGTTGGACGTCACGTCCTCGCCCGTGGTGCCGTCGCCCCGGGTGGCGCCCTGGATGAAGCGGCCGTCCTCGAAGCGCAGCGCGATGGCCAGACCGTCCAGCTTGGGCTCGCACACGTAGCCCACCTGCGTGAGGCCCGTCAGCTTGCGCACGCGGTCGTCGAACTCCGTGAGCCCCTCGTCATCGAAGATGTTCGCCAGCGACAGCATCTGCGCGCTGTGCACCACCTGCCCGAAGTCCTCCACCGCCGCGCCGCCTACGCGCTGGGTGGGCGAGTCCGGCGTGGCGAGCTGGGAGTATTGCTCCTCCAGCGCCTGCAGCTCCCGCATCAACGTGTCGTACTGCGCGTCGCTGATCTCCGGCGCGTCCAGCACGTAGTAGCGGTGGTTGTGGTGGGCCAGCTCCTGACGGAGCGCTCGGGCGCGGGCTTCGGCTTTCGGGAAGGTGTCCACGGGGTGTTGTCCTTACCCCAATTCGGCGACGCGGCCAGGATGCGCACGCCCCTCGTCGGAGGAGGACCACTCTAGCGAGCCCACCTGACAGGACCGCTCCACGAGGGGCCGACAGGACGACTCCCCCCGTCGCGCGTTGCCAACCTCCTACGTTGGATCCGCGCACCCTCCCGGCATGGGGCATCCGCGCGGGCCCGGTCCGGACCCGAAAGTCCCCCGTACCCGGGGAGCTCCACCGGCGGATGGGAAGCGGGACCCGGGGATGCGTGTTCCATCGGGCGAAGGGGATCTTCCGCACCCCAAGTTGGCCCGAATTTCAGCTACATAGCGGATTCCCTGTTCGCAATACCCCCTCCCTCCAGTGCAACCCCCTGAAAAAACGGGGTGGTGCAAGGCACGGATGCCTTGACAGCTTTGGAGGGGGTCAATAGTTTCCAGAGCGGTTCCTGGCGCAGGGGTTCCCCCGCGCCGTCTCTTCCCAACCACAGGCCCACGCGCCCTCCGGTCCCCTTCAGGGACCCGGGTGGTGCTGCCCTCCTGGAAGGTGCTTCCGAGCGCCGCGCGGACGGACAGCGTCCCGCGTACAGCCTGCCCGAGCCTTCGGGCGATTCCCCCCCATTCCGTCTGCTGACCGTCATGGCCAAAGCCCGTTCCCCCCGAGAGAAGGTAGTCCAGCCCGCGTTCGTCGCCGCGGAGGAGAAGCCCCGCCGCAAGCGCGCGGCGGCGAAGGAGGCGGAGAAGCCCGCGCCCCGCGCGCGCCGTACCCCGGCCCGCAGGGAAGAGCCGCCCGCCGAGGAGGTTCCCGAGGTGGTGGTCGAAGCGCCCCGCCCGGTGCTCACGCCCATCTCCCGTCCCGTGCGCGACGATGAGCTCCAGGAGATCCGCGCCGAGGAGCCCGAGGACACGGCCTCCGCGACGCCCGCGCCGCAGGAGTCCGCCGAGTCCCCCGCCATCACGGAAGTCGACCGCGACGGCGCCCCGATGCAGGTCATCAAGCTCAATGACCTGAAGCGGATGAAGATCGTCGAACTGTCGAAGATGGCCCAGGACGTGGGCATCGACGGCTACCAGGGCCTGAAGAAGCAGGACCTCATCTTCGCGCTGCTGGGTGGCATCGCCGACAAGCGCTTTGAAGTCCACGCGGAAGGCGTGCTGGAGCTCCTGAGCGACGGCTTCGGCTTCCTGCGCAGCGCGGACAGCGACTACCAGCCGTCCCCGGACGACATCTACGTGTCGCCGTCGCAGGTGCGCCGCTTCACGCTGCGCCCTGGCGACACCGTGACGGGTCCCATCCGCCAGCCCCGCGAGGGCGAGCGCTTCTTCGCGCTGCAGAAGGTGGACACGGTCAACTTCGCGGACCCCACGTCCGAGGCTGCGCGCGAGCGCATCCTGTTCGACAACCTCACGCCGCTGTATCCGACGCGCAAGCTCAAGCTGGAGCACGAGTCGTCGGAGATGACCACGCGCATCATCGACATGTTCTGTCCCATCGGTCTGGGCCAGCGCTGTCTCATCGTCGCGCCCCCGAAGGCGGGCAAGACGGTGCTGCTGCAGAACATCGCGCACGCCATCAGCCGCAACCACCCGGACGTCTACCTCATCGTGCTGCTGGTGGATGAGCGCCCGGAAGAAGTCACCGACATGGAGCGCAGCGTGCGCGGCGAGGTGGTCTCCTCCACCTTCGACGAGCCCGCCACGCGCCACGTGCAGGTGGCGGAGATGGTCATCGACAAGGCCAAGCGCCTGGTCGAACAGAAGTACGACGTGTGCATCCTGCTGGACTCCATCACCCGTCTGGCGCGCGCCTACAACACGGTGGTGCCGGCGTCCGGGAAGATCCTCTCCGGCGGCGTGGACGCCAACGCGCTCCACAAGCCCAAGCGCTTCTTCGGCGCCGCGCGCAACATCGAGGAGGGCGGCAGCCTCACCATCATCGGCACGGCCCTCATCGACACGGGCAGCCGCATGGACGAGGTGATTTTCGAGGAGTTCAAGGGCACGGGTAACTCCGAAATCGTCCTGGATCGGAAGTTGATGGAGAAGCGCATCTTCCCAACGCTCGACATCAACAAATCCGGCACCCGCAAAGAGGAACTCCTCTTGTCTCAATCGGACCTGGTGCGCATTACGGCGTTGCGCCAGGTGCTCCACCCCTTCACCCCCATCGACGCGATGGAGTTCGTGCTCAAGCACATGCGTCCGACGGCGGCGAACGCGGAGTTCCTGGGCTCGATGAACCGGTAACCCCGGCCTGGGAGCCCCACATGCGTCGTCCCCACGTCCTTCGTTTCCTTGCCCGCGCCATCGCGGGCGTCACCCTGGGCTTGATGGCGGGGTGTGACCTGGGCGTGGAAGACCTGCCGCTGGACGATGCGCCCCCGGTGCTCTCCAGCCAGGTCTGCTACGACGACACGGATTGCGTGGCGAGCGCGTGCTGTGGCGAAGGCAACGCCGTCACCCACCGCACGGAAGGGCCCAACTGCGCCGGCGTGCGGTGCGACGGGACGTGTCCCCCGGGCAGCATCGACTGTGGCCGCTGCATCCCGGTGTGCCGCAACGCGCGCTGCGCCGGCGCCTGCCAGTAAGAGCAGGCACCGCGCGCGGTCCGCGGGCCTACCCGGTGATGGCCTTGGTCACCGGGGCCTGTGCCTCCTTCAACGGCAGCGTCACATGGAACGTGGTGCCGCCGCCCGGCGTGTCCTCCACGTCGATGCGGCCCTGGTGCGCTTCCACCACCTGCCGTGACACCCAGAGGCCCAGGCCCAGGCCGCCGTAGTGGTGCGTGGACACCGCGCGTTCGAAGCGCTCGAAGATGCGCTCGCGGTCCTCCAGCTTGATGCCGATGCCGTGGTCCACGACGCTCAGGCGCACCACCTCGCCGTCCGGTCGCAGCGTCACCTCCACCGGCTTGCCCCGGCCGAACTTCAGCGCATTGGCCACCAGGTTGTGCACCACCTGGGTGATGCGGGACGGGTCGAAGGGGCCCATCACCGGCCCGTTCACGGAGACGGTGAGCAGCGTGCCTTCGCGGCGCGCCTCTTCCTCCGCGAAGCGCGTCACCTCCACCAGCAGGTCCGCCAGGTCCACGTCCGAACGGGTGAGCTTCAGCCGGCCGCTGGTGATCTGCGACACGTCCATCAGCACGTCCACCAGCAGCGCCAGCCTGCGGATGAAGGCGCGCGCCTGCTTCAGCCGCTCCAGGGCCTTGGTCGGCGCGTCCCGGCCCAGGCTGCGCTCCACCAGCTCCAGGTGGAGCTGGAAGGCGGCCAGCGGCGTGCGCAGTTCATGCGCCGCCACGGAGAGGAAGTCATCCCGGGCGCGCAGCGCTTCGGCCAGCCCTTCGGCGCGGGCGCGTTCGTCGGCCATCTCCCGGCGCATGCGCGCGAGCCTCAGGTTGGAGGCGATGCGCGCGAGCAACTCCCCTGCGGAGAAGGGCTTCACCAGGTAGTCGTCCGCCCCGGAGGCCAGGCCCTGCACGGTGGCCTGCTCGCCGGCCTTCGCGGACAGGAGCAGGATGGGCAGCTCTCGCGTGTGCGGCGCCGCGCGCAGGGCCCTGAGCAGGCCCACGCCATCCAGGCGCGGCATCATCACGTCCGACAGCACCAGGTCCGGCGGTCGGGCCAGCGCGAACTCCAGCGCCTTCTCTCCGTCCGTCACCGTCTCCACGTCGTAGTCGGTGGAGAGCACGCGTTGGATGTAGTCGCGCATGTCCCGGTTGTCGTCCACCAGCAGGATGCGCGCGCGGGGCATGGACTGCACGGCGTGGATGCCCTGGGACGGCGTCGGGATGCGGTTCGACTGCGTGTGCTCACGCGGCTTGGAGACGTTCCACAGCAGCGCTTCCTGGACGTAGGCGGACGTGGCCTCGCGCGCCGCCGAGCGGGGACGGGCCGTGGTGCGGATCCGCTCCGGGGGCAGGTGCGCGTGGCCCAGGGGCAGCTCCACGGTGAAGGTGGCGCCCTGGCCCTCCGTGCTGCGCACCGCCACCGTGCCGCCGTGGAGCCGGGCGAACTCCTGCACCAGCGCGAGCCCGATGCCGGTCCCTTCGTGCGTGCGCGACGCGGTGCCCGGCACTCGGTGGAAGCGCTCGAAGAGACGGGGCAGCTCCTGCGCGGGGATGCCGGCGCCGGTGTCCTCCACCTCCAGCACCACCTTCCGGCCGTGCTCGCGCAGGCGCAGGGTGACGCCGCCCTGGAGCGTGAACTTGAACGCGTTGGAGACCAGGTTGAGGACGATCTGCTCCCACAGGTCCGGCGCCACGTACACGGGTTCGGACAGCGGGGGACAGTCCACCGTGAGCAGCAAGCCCGTGCGCTCCATGGCGGAGCGGAAGCTGCTCGCCGCGTCCGCCGTCAGTGCCGCCAGGTCCGAGGGCACGAAGCGCTCTTCCTTGGGGCCGGCCTCCAGGCGCGACAAGTCCAACAGCGCGTTCACCAGCTTGAGCAGGCGGCCCGCGTTGCGGTGCACGCGCTCCAGCTCCCTGCGGGCTTCGTCCGGCAGTGTCCCCGAACGGCCGGCGAGCAGGTCCTCGGTGGGGCCCAGCATCAGCGTCAGCGGCGTGCGGAACTCATGGCTGACGTTGGCGAAGAACTCCGACTTGAGCCGGTCCAGCTCACCCAACTGCTCGTTCGCGGTGCGCAGTTGCTGGTTGGCTTCTTGGATCTGCTGCGCGCGCCGGAAGATCTCCTCTTCCATCTCACCCGCGCGGGCCTGGAGCGCCACGTGCTGGCGGTTCTGTTCGGCGTCCTGGTTCTTCAGGTGGATGAAGTCCGTCACGTCCTCGACGCGGTGGATGAGGTAGCTCAGCTTCCCGTCCGCGCCGAACACGGGCGAATTCAGCGGGCTCCAGTAGCGCACGTCGAACCCGTCGCCCACGGAGCCAGAGCGCGGGATGTCGTACTTCTGGACCGCCATCGCGTCCGGAGCGCCCGTCTTGACCACGCGTTCCAGGGACGCGCGCAGGTTGCTCACGCCGCTGGCCGTCGGGTCCTCGGGGTTGTCCGGGAAGACGTCGAAGATGTGGCGGCCGAGGATGGCTTCGCGCCGCGTCTGGGTGGCGCGCAGGTACGCGTCCGTCACCGCGACGATGTGGAGCCCGGGCGTCAGCACCAGGTACGGATTGGGCGAGGCTTCGAACAGGCTCCGGAAGTCCGGGGTGTCGGGGGGGCTCGGGGGCATCACGCGGTCCTCAAAGGCGGAGGAGTGCGTGGAAGTAGTCACTCGACCCTGGGATGACCAGGGGCATGTGCGCGGACCCGCAGGGGGTTTTCACCGGAGGACGCTTGGTGGCCCGACCCCACCCGGCCAGTGAAACGGATCAGGCCGCCGGAGCGGCGTCCGGGGAGGCGACGGCCTGCTGGACCGCGGGCGTCACCAGCGGCGGGGGCTGGGCCTTGACGCGCGCGTAGTCGAAGCAGGCCACGAGGATGGAGGCCACCGGCACGGCGAAGAGGGCGCCCCACAGGCCGAAGAGCTTCTCGCCCGCGATGAGGGAGAAGGCCACCACCACCGGGTGGATGCGCGCGGCCTCGCCCATGATCTTCGGGTTGAGGAAGTACGCCTCCAGCGCGTGGATGCCGACGATCCACAGGAGGAGCGCGAACGCCTTCTGCACGCCGTCCGCCAGCGCGATGAGGACGATGGGCACCGAGCTGATGATGGTGCCGAAGATGGGGATGAGGCTGAAGAGCGTGGCGATGGTGGCCAGCAGGAAGGCGAACTTCACGCCGAACAGCAGCAGGCCCACCAGCGTGAGGCCCCCGTTGACGAGGCAGATGGTGACCTGCCCGCGCACCACGCCGGACAGCGAGCGGTCGATGTTCGCCACCAGCGTCTTCGCGTCGGGGAGGAACTCCGCGGGCACGAGCGTGCCGAAGTAGCGGCGGATGGCCTGCGCGTCGATGGAGAAGAACGCGGCGACCATCAGGATGAAGAACAGCATGAACACGCCGGCCAGCACCTCGGTGACGATGCGGCGCGACACGTTGACGATGTCCGACATGTTCTCGCGCACGAGCGTCGTGCCCCGGGACACCGCGTCGGTGAGCATCTGCTCCAGGTCCAACGCGAGGCTGAAGCCCGTGGACGTGCCCGCCGCCGCGCCCTCCATGGCCCGGTCCGACAGGGCCACGGGGATGCCGTACACGTTGAGCCACGTCTCCGCGCGCTGCGCGAGCGACTGCACGTGCTCCGGCGTGAGCGCGCTGGCGAAGCTGGCCATCTCCCGGCTGATGCGCACCACCTCGCGGTACAACTGCGGCACCAGCGCGATGAAGAACAGGTACACCGCGAGGAAGAAGCCCGAATAGATGAGCAGGATGGCCACCCAGCGCGGCACGGAGCGGCCGCCCAGGTTCCACCGGGTGATGCGCCCCACCAGCGGCTGCACCAGGTACGCGATGAGCGCCGCGCCCGCGAAGGGCATCACCACCGAGCGCAGCGTGAAGAGCATCAACGCGATGGCCACCCACAGCCCCGCGAGGAGCATCAGGCGCTTGCGGCGATCTTCGGGGGAGGTGTCCACGGGCTGCGACATGGGATGGGGCTTAGGGCAGTCGCCTCCCTCCTGACAAGCTCCTGGAGGAAACACCTGGAGACTGCGGGTTCCTACGCCCCCGGAACGCCCGGAAGGGGCCTCCGGGCGGCCAGGCGTCCGGCCGGACTCAGGCCTGGGGCAGCGTGGGCGCGGCGGCCAGCCGGGCTTCCACCCGGTCCAGGCAGGCCTGCATCAGCGGGCGCTTGATGCGTCCCTGGGTGGCCTCGCCCAGGCCCAGCATCTGCTCCGTGAGCCAGCGGGTGAGAAAGAGCAGGGGGACGCGGTCGTCGGGCCCAAGCCCCCGCTCCAGGTAGCGCTTGTTGCGCATGTAGTCGTCGAACGCGTCGAATTCGCGGCCCAGGTCCCAGCGCGCAAGCCGCAGGGCCTCCGTGTAGACGGCCGGGGCGGGGCCGTGGACAATGCAGCGGGCACCGCGTCCTCGTCAGCATAGCCCAGGGCCAGCTCGCGCTGGATGACCTCCCACACGGCGCGGCGGGTGAGCAGCTCGCCGTGGGCCACGTCGGAGACCTCCACGTTGAAGACATTGGGCTGGCCATCCACGTCCAGCCGGGAGGAGGGGAAGAGCGCCACCGCGTCGTCGCGCGAGTAGATGGACGTCAGCCGCACGTGGCGCGGGAAGGCGCCCTCGCCCAGGCGCTTGATGAAGGGCGACACGGGGGTGAGCTGCCACATGCTGCGGCTGAACCAGCCGAGCGTCGCGCATCCCAGGTAGGCCATGCGCGTGCCCCGGTGTGGCGTGCCCAGCGTGATGAGGCTTCGCACGCGGGCGTCTCCGCCCAGCCGCTTCACGTAGTACGTGCCGATGAGGCCGCCCTTCGAGTGCCCGATGATGGTGAGCGGCCCCATCTCCGGGTGGCGCTCGTAGAGCCGGTCCACCTTGCCTTGGACCTTGCGCGCCAGCTCGTCGATGCGGTGCGTGTTGAAGCGGTCCATGGTGCCACCCAGGTGGATGGACCAGACGCAATAGCCTTCGCGGCGCAGGCGGTGCTCCAGCACCTCCAGGACGCGGCGGGTGCTGAAGAAGCCGTGTAAGAGGAGCACCGGCCGGGGACAGCGCTTGAAGTCCGTGCGCCGCACCACCTGGTTGCCGCGCGGATCCAGGTCCAGGTAGCTGGCCAGGTACTTCAACTGACACTTCATCTTCCGGTACTGCATCACGAACGGATTCATGGCCGCCCCCGTCCCGCCCTGGCGGTGCGTGGAACGCCGCCCTCGAACACGGGGCAAAGCTAGGGAGCGCCGTTCGCCCCGGCCCGGATCCGCGCGGGGCGTCTGTTCGCTTTCAGTCGGTGAAGTGCTGGAGGAAGTTGAGCAGCACCCGGTGCGCCAGCGGCGTGGGCGCGATGCCGGACAGCAGCCGGGGAACGAACTCCCCCGCTGACGCCCCGCGCTCCTGGGCGAGCGCGTCCAGCTTGTCCTCCCGGGCGAGGATGACCGCGCGCATGGCGTCCGTGGGCATCTCCGGGTGGAACTGCACGCCGCGCACGTTGGGGCGGAAGGCGATGGCCTGGGCCGCCGTGTTGGCGTTGCCCGCGAGCACGGTGGCGCCCTCGGGAAGCTGGACGACGATGTCCTCGTGCGTGGCCTGGACGGCGAAGCGCTCCGGCAGGCCCGTGAAGAGCGGATCCGCGCGGCCTTCTTTCGAGAGCGTCACCTCCACGGTGCCCGTCTCACGGCCCTGGGGGTTTCGCGCCACCTTGCCGCCGTACTGTTCAGCGAGAAGCTGTTGGCCAAAGCACACGCCGAGCACGGGGATGCCCTGCTCGCCCGCCTCCACCATGAAGGCGCCCGCGCGCTCCATCCAGGGCTCGCGCTGCGTCACGGAGAGGGGCGAGCCCGTCATCATCACGGCGTCATAGCCGCGCGCGTCCTTCGGCAGGGGCGCGCCCTGGTGCACCGGGAGGATGTCGAAGCGTTGGCCGGACAGTCCGATGGTTTGCAGAAACCACCGATCGTAGTCGCCCACGGACAGCCGCACGGACTCCGCCGCGTCGCCGGCTTTCAGGAGCAGGACGTTCTTCATGGGGGCAGCTTGCCGCGTCATGGGGCCATTCCTACCGTGTCCTGCCGTCCGTGTCCGGTGCCCGCCATTCCCAAATCGCCCGCGCGCCGTGCTCACCCGAGGCTTCGCCATGACCGACGCTCGATCGCTCACTCCCAAGCTCCCTGTGCTCAAGCTGCTCATCGACGGGCAGCATGTGGACCCCGTCGAAGGCGGCACCTTCGCGGTGACCAACCCCGCCACCGGCCAGAAGCTGTGTGACGTGCCCGCGGGCACCGCCGCCGACGTGGACCGCGCCGTGAAGGCCGCGCGCCGCGCCTTCGAGTCCGGGCCCTGGAGCAAGATGACCGGCCGCGAGCGCGGCAAGCTCATCCGCAAGCTGGCGGACCTGCTCTTCGAGCGCCGCGAGGAGTTCGCGCTCGTCGAGTCGCTGAACAACGGCAAGACCTTCAAGGACGCCATCCGGGGCGACGTGGCACCGGGCGCCGCGACGCTCGCGAACTTCGCGGACATGGCCAGCACCATCATGGGCGAGGTGCTGCCCGTGGACGGCCCCTTCCACACCTACGCGCTCAAGGAGCCGGTGGGCGTGGTGGGCACCATCATCCCGTGGAACTACCCCACGTGCATGCTCGGCTGGAAGCTGGGGCCCGCGCTGGCCTCCGGCTGCACGGTGGTGGTGAAGCCCTCCGAGTACACGCCGCTCACCGCGCTGAAGCTGGGCGCGCTGGCGCTGGAGGCGGGCTTCCCGCCGGGCGTCATCAACATCGTGACGGGCCTGGGCGACTCCGCGGGCGAGGCCATCGCCCGGCACCCGGACGTGGACAAGATCTCCTTCACGGGCTCCGGCCGCACCGCGCGCCGGCTGCTTCAGGCGTCCGCCGCGACCAACCTCAAGAAGCTGACGCTGGAGCTGGGCGGCAAGAGCCCGCAGATCGTCTTCGCGGACGCGGACTTCGACCGCGCGGTGGAGGCGTGCTTCTGGGGCATCTTCGGCAACAAGGGTGAGACGTGCAACGCGGGCAGCCGCGTGCTGGTGCACGAGAAGGCCTATGAGCCCTTCGTCGCGAAGCTCGCGGAGAAGGCGCGCGCGCTGAAGGTGGGCGACCCGCTGGATGCGTCCACGGAGATGGGCGCGCTGGTGAGCCAGAAGCAGATGGAGATGGTGCTGGGCTACATTGAGAGCGGCAAACAGCAGGGCGCGAAGCTGCTCGCTGGCGGCAACCGCGACACCGAGGGCTTCAAGGCGAAGGGCTGCTTCGTGCGGCCCACCATCTTCGGCGACGTGAAGCCAGACATGAAGATCGCCCAGGAGGAGATCTTCGGGCCGGTGCTGAGCTGCCTGCGCTTCCGCGACGACGCGGAGGCGATGGCGCTGGCGAACAACACGCCCTACGGCCTGGCCGCGTCCATCTGGACGGGCGACGTGGCCAAGGCGCACGCGCTGGCGAAGCAGGTGAAGAGCGGCGTGGTGTGGATCAACTGCTTCAACGAGTTCGACGACGCGGCCCCCTTCGGTGGCTACAAGGAATCCGGCTGGGGCCGGGACCTGTCCCACTTCGCGCTGGATGGCTACCTCCAGACGAAGGCCGTGTGGACGAAGCTGCCGTCGCCCTGAAGCCCGCGCCGTCCTCCCGCTGCGCTCCACCGAAGCAATCCGAATGACGAAAAGGAAGGTCCCGATGGCGTCGCGTCCCAAGGCCAAGGTGCTCACCCATCCGGCGATGGCCCGCCGTGCCCGTGCGAAGGAGAAGGGCCCGGCCACGGAGCGCGCGGCGTCCGGTCAGCCGGGCGACCTGGAGTCCACGCGCCGGTGGATGGAGGAGCGCAACGTCCGCAAGGTGAAGGTGGGCGCGGTGGACGTGGATGGCGTCTGGCGCGGCAAGTACATCTCCCTGGAGAAGTTCTTCAGCGCCGCGAAGAGCAACATGGGCTTCTGCGACGTCGTCTTCGGGTGGGACCTGGGCGATGAGCTGCTCGACAACACGAAGGTGACGGGCTGGCACACCGGCTACCCGGACACGCCCGCGAAGGTGGACCTGTCCACCGCGCGCATCATCCCGTGGGAGCCGGACACCGCGGCGTTCCTGCTCGACTTCGTGAACGCGGACGGAACGCCCTTCGAGGCGAGTCCCCGCCAGCTCCTCCAGAAGGTGGGGCAGCGCGCGCGCAAGCTGGGCTTCCTGCCGAAGTTCGGCTCCGAGTACGAGTTCTTCCTCTTCAAGGAGAGCCCGCAGAGCCTGCATGAGAAGGGCTTCCAGGGCCTCACGCCGCTGACGCCGGGCATGTTCGGCTACTCGTGGCTGCGCACGTCCATGAACGCGCCGCTTGTGCACGCCATCATCGACGGCTGCAACGCGTACGGGCTCAACATCGAGGGCTTCCACACGGAGACGGGCCCCGGTGTCTTCGAGGCCGCCATCCGCTACGACACGCTGGAGCTGGCCGCGGACCGCGCCGCGCTGTTCAAGACGGTCGTGAAGGAGATCTGCGCGCGCCACGGCGTGGCCGCGTGCTTCATGGCGAAGGTGGACCCCAAGCTGCCCGGCTGTTCGGGCCACGTGCACCAGTCGCTGTGGAACCTGAAGGGCGAGGACAACCTCTTCCACGACCCGTCCCAGAAGCACGGGATGAGCAAGCTGATGCGGCACTACATTGGCGGGCAGGTGGCGCTGATGCCGGAGCTCACCGCGCTCTACTGGCCCACCATCAACAGCTACAAGCGCAGCGTGGAGAACACCTGGGCGCCCACCACCGCGACGTGGGGCTTGGAGAACCGCACCTGCGCCATCCGCGTCATCGGCGACAGCGGCAAGTCCATGCGCATCGAGTACCGCCAGTTGGGCGCGGACATGAACGCGTACATCGGCATGGCGACCAGTCTGGCCGCGGGCCTGTGGGGCATCGAGAACGAAATCGAGCCGCCCGCGCCCGTGCTGTCCAACGCCTACGAGGCGAAGAACACGAAGCCGCTGCCCCGCACGCTGAAGGACGCGGTGACGCTCTTGAAGAACAGCGAGCGCGCCCGGGAGCTGCTGGGCGATGGCTTCGTCGACCATTTCGTGCGCACCCGCGAGTGGGAGGTGCGCCAGTACGAACGGGCGGTCACCTCCTGGGAGCTGGAGCGCTACCTGGAACTCATTTGAAGGAGGACCGTCCCATGAAGCATTTCGACATTCCCTCGGAGCCTCGCGTCACGGAGATGTCCTGGCCGACGCGCATCGTGTTCGGCGCGGGCGCGCTCCAGCGACTGCCCGCGCACGCGGCGCGGGTGAACATGAAGCGCCCCCTGCTGGTGACGGACGGGGGCGTGGTGAAGGCGGGCCTCGCCACGCGCGTGACGGACGTGCTCAAGGCCGCGGGCCTGGACTGCGCCGTCTTCGACCGCGTGGAGCCCAACCCCACCGAGCGTGACGTGTTCGCGGGCCTGGAGGCGTACCGCGCGCACAAGAGCGACGGCATCATCGCCCTGGGCGGTGGCAGCGCGCTGGACGCGGGCAAGCTGGTGCAGTTGCTCACCACGCACGAGCCGCCGCTCAGCCGCTACGACGACGCGAAGGGCGGCGACCAGTACGTGCGCGACGACCTGCCGCCGCTCATCGCGATTCCCACGACCGCGGGCACGGGGTCGGAGGTGGGGCGCTCCGGCGTGGTGACGCTGGCGGACACGGGCCGCAAGACGGTCATCTTCAGCCCGTACCTGCTGCCGAAGGCGGCCATCATCGACCCGGAGCTGACGCTGGGCCTGCCCCCGGCGGTGACGGCGGCCACGGGCATGGACGCGCTCACGCACTGCATCGAGGCGTACCTCGCCAACGGCTTCCATCCGCTCGCGGACGCGGTGGCCATCGACGGGGTGATGCGCGTGGGCCGCTCGCTGGAGACGGCGGTGAAGGAAGGCCGCGACCTGGCGGCGCGCACGGACATGATGGCGGCGGCGATGGAGGGCGCGATGGCCTTCCAGAAGGGCCTGGGCGCGAGCCACGCGCTGGCCCACGCGCTCACGCCCATCTCCGGCGTGCCGCACGGTCTGGCGAACGCCATCGTCCTGCCGGTGGTGATGGAGTTCAACCGCGCGGCGTGCACGGCGCGGCTGGCGCGCATCGCCACCGCGCTGGGCGACACGTCCAACGCTCGGGAGGAGATGCTCGCGGGCAACGCCATCGACCGCGTGCGCAAGCTGGCGGCGACCATCGGGATTCCCACGCGCCTGCGCGACGCGGGCGTGAAGGAGAAGGACCTGGAGCACATCGCGCAGAAGGCGTTCCTGGATGCCTCGCACCAGGGCAATCCGCGCGCTGTCACCGAAGCGGACCTGCTGGCCATGGCCCGCGAGGCGTACTGACGCCGTCTTCACTCCAGGCCGATTTCAGATTGTTTCGCGAGGGGCCGCTCCGAGGGGAATCGGGGTGGCCCCGCGTGCTTGGAGACGTTGAATCAACCGGGGACCCCCTGCGTCAGAAGGTTCAGAACGCAGCAACACAGCGGTTCCCGGAGGCGGTCATGAACGCGATGCTCAAGAAGATGATGGTGGTGGTGGCTCTCGTCGCAAGCAGCCCGGTGATGGCCCAGAACGTCCACGGCGCCTCCTCGCTCGTGAGCCGCCAGGACCAGAGCCGCATGGAGCGCGAGCGTCAGGAGCGCGAGCGCCAGGTCCGGTTGGAGCGCCAGCGTCAGGAGCGCGAGCGTCAGGCCCGCATGGAGCGCGAGCGGCAGGAGCGGGAACGGCAGGCGCGGTTGGAGCGGGAGCGCCAGGAGCGCGAGCGCGTGGCCCGGCTGGAGCGCGAGCGTCAGGAACGCGAGCGTCAGGCCCGGATGGAGCGGGAGCGGCAGCAGCGTGAGCGGCTGGCCAACCGCGGCGGCTGGAGCAGCGCGAAGAGCAACAACGGCGGCTGGCTGAACTGATCCGGCACGAGGACCTCTCACCGGATGCCACCTACTGAAGCGGTACCGAAGCCCGGGGGCGGGTCATCCACCCTCGGGCTTCGTCGCGTCCGGGGTCAGTCGTCCACGGGCTCCACGAGCTCCATGCTGCCACCGCCGCTCACGGGGCCGGTGCCACCGTCGGACGTCACCACGCCGCCCGCGCCCACCACGCCGCCGGTCACCTCCGGTTCGCCCGTTTCAGGGGTGAACTCCAGCGTCTCCACGAAGACGCGTCCCGGCAGGCGCATGTCCATGGCGGTGACGCGCTCCTTGTCGCGCAAGTCGTAGAGCTGCTGCGCCACCGGGCCCGCCTGCACGCGCTCGTCGGAGAAGAAGACGTAGACGCGCACCTTCCCCTCCTGCACGGGGATCCGGAAGCTGGTGTTCGCGACGGGCTTGTTCGCGTCGCAGCGGATGGAGCGGTTCTCGCGCGTGAGCGTGAGCTGCCGGATGACGCCCTTCTCGGACATCGTGTACAGCAGGCAGTAGGGCAGTTGCCCTGCGGAGGGGATGACCTCCATCGTCGCCGAGCCCGTCTTCTTCAACTGGACCCGTGTGGATTTGTCGGGCGTTTTCGCGTCGTTGCAGGCCGCGCCCAACGCCAGCACCGCCACCAAGACCGTCCAGCGCGTCATGTGTCCCTCCTCAGGGAGCTTGGATTGGCGCAACACCCTCAAGCCTACTCCGGCCCCACGTCCTCCAGTCCGTGGCGATGTCCGCGAATGCACGCAAGCCTGCAGAGTGCACGGTCGTGCACATGGCTTCCTGCGTCATCCAGGTGCGAGGGCCTATTCGGGGCGCTGGTAGACGATGACCTGCGGCGTTTCGTCCAGGTACAGCCCGGTGACGGGCGTGCGCGTGCCGAAGGCCTGCCACGTGAGGAACTCGTGCTCGCGAAACTCCTGGTGGTACTGGTACGCGACGATGTCCGCGTCGAACGGGCTGTTCACCGCTCGCACGTCAGGACGCAGCATGCCGTTGCGCTGGTAGTCGCGGAACGAGAAGCCGTTCACCTCGTGCAGGTAGACACGCGCGCCCGGCTTCGCATGCGCGTTGATCCACGGCAGCACGCCGGTGACGTGGCTGGACCAGAACTGCCGCTGCATGCCCAGCGTCGCCGCCCCCGCCTGTCCCCCCGCCAGCTCTGAATATGCCGCCGTGCCGTACGGAAACACGTGCACGAGCGCCAGCAGCGCGGGCAGCAGCAGCAGCGCGAACACCGGCACCGTCACCGCGAACGAAGGCAGGGAAGGGCGCCGCGTCTTCAGCACCTCCCACAGCGCGAAGCATCCGCGCGCCACCGCCGCGCCCGCGAGCATGCCCAGGAAGGGCATGGACGGAAACCAGTGCTTCACGCCGCCGAAGTGCGGCACCTGCGGGTGGCTGATGACGAGCATGGACGTCACCGCGTTGACGCCCACCAGGGCTTCGGTGGCGGTGGGCATCCGCACCCAGTCGCGCGTGCGCGCGCTCAGGCTCAAGAGCGCACGGCCCGCGAGCGCGAGGAACCCAGTCACCATGGGCGCGAAGAGGCTGGTGGGCACCGTCAGCGCCGTCTTCACGATGACGTAGGTGAGCGGGAAGGGCGGCCCGCGCATCAGCGTGCCCAGGTAGAACCAGGCGTAGTGGTTGTGCGTCGCGTGGAAGGCCAGGTACCACGCGGTGCGGTCCACCGGCGCGTGCCACAGGTAGGGCCAGTGCAGGTAGAAGAGCACGGGGCCCAGCACCGCCATCGCGGCCACCGGCACCAGGGCCCGCGTGACGGGCAGGCTCACCGGAGCCAGGTCGCGCAAGAGCCACACGCTGCCCACCGCGAGCCCCACGAAGAACAGCGTGTGCGGGCTCAGCAGCAGGAACTTCTTCTGGAACGCCTCGCCCCCGCCGAGCGCGACGAGCAGCAGGCCGTAGAGCACCGCCACCGCCGCGAACAGGGCCACGAAGCGCCCCAGCCGCACGCGGGCCTCCGGCGCGCCTTCGCTCGCGGTCCACGCTCTCCACAGCGCGAACGGCGTCAGCACGAACGGCAGGAACAGTGCGTTGTGCTTGGTGGCGAGCGCCAGTCCGAACGCCACGCCGCACGCGATGCCCCAGCGGGTGTCCTCCAGCGCGCGCCAGAAGCAGTACACGACGAGCAGCCACATCGCGGCCACCGGCATGTCGAAGCACGCCAGCTCCGCGTTGAAATACTGCCGGGGCACCAGCAGGAAGGAGAGGGCGGCGAACATGCCCGCGGTGCGGCCGTACAGCGCGCTGCCGAAGAGGAAGCACAGCGCGGGCACCAGCGCCGCCATCGCGAACGCGGGGATGCGGAAGGCCACCGCGTCGCGCAGGCCCAGGCCGTCGTGGAAGAGCATGTGGCTCAACCCGAACAGCGTCTTCATCAGCACCGGGTGCTCGTGGTTGTAGTCCCACGCGCGCACGATGGCGCTGTCGGTGAACGCCTGCGCGGGCGCGCGCACGAGCAGCCGGAACCAGCTCGCGTAGCCCTCCGCCGCCGCGAAGTAGACGCTCTCGTCGCGCGTGAAGCCCACCGCGGCCTCGGTGCTCCACAGCGCCGCGAACGCCAGCGCCCACAGCACCCAGGCCACGAGCTTCTCATCGCGCGTCGCCGCCCGGCCCGTCATGGACGCACCCCCACCGCCGGCTCCAGCGCCATCACGTCCAGGCACACCTGCCGCGACTCCGCGTTGTCCGCCTGCACCCAGACCTTCACCGTACGCGCGGGCCCGGGCGGCAACACCACCTCCGCCTTCTGCACGCCCTCGCGGCCCGGAGGAATGGGCACGTCCAGCAGCCGCTGGCCGCTGGCCGCGTCGTCCACGCCCAGGTACGCGGTGCTCAACCGTGGATCCTTCGGGTGCGCGAACTCGAAGATGATGCCGCCCTCCATGCGCAGGCCCATGCCTGAGGGGACGCCGTCGAACTCCGCCACCAGCCGCTGCGCTCCGCCGGGCGCGTGCATCCAGAGGCAGTGCCGGGGCTCGTAGAGGATTTCGTGCCACTCCGGCGCGACGTACAGGTGCGGCGGGCCGGGGCAGCGGTGCACGCGCCCGTCGAAGGGACAGTCCGTGCGCGACCCGTTCGGCTGCTCCAGGTACACGCGCGCGCGGCTCGCGGCCTCGGAGGCCACCCAGTGCCGGGGGCGGTAGCGGCCGTTCTCGTAGAGGCGCAGGGACAGCGTGCCCATGCGCGCTTCGGCCCCCAGCGCCTTGCGTCCGGGGAGGAAGGCCGCGTCGAACGCGCCGACATCCGAGCGGGGCAGCTCCGGCTGGCCCAGCACCCAGAGGCGCGGGTGTTCGCTCAGGTCCGCCTTGTCGGAGTCGAGCCAGCCATGCACGGGCAGGTTGGGAGGCACGAAGAGCCGGGCGCGCTCGGTCCACCAGGGGAACAGCAGCACGCCGTCCCCGGGACGCGCGTCGCGGGCCAACACTTCCGCCACGGCGCGCTCATCCGCGTCCGTGGGCAGCCGGCCCGGCAGCCTCAGTTGGAAGACGAGGCACAGGAGCGCGACGAGCAGCAGGCCCCCCAGCTCCGCGAGGGGCAGGGCGCGCAGGAGCCTAGGACTTGGCAAGACGGATCTTCTGCTCGCTCTTTTCGCGGCAGAAGGTGCAGAAGATGTGGTCGCCCTGGTTGAAGGACGGCGTCCAGGGTGGGTACATCGAGCAGCGCGGATCCAGGCAGTGGTGCAGCTCCCAGAGCGTGCCCAACTGGTGCAGCGCGTGGCGCGCGATGGGCTTGAAGTCCTTCTCCAGGTCCTTGAAGGGCGCGATGGTCAGCACCGCCCGGTCCTTGCCATAGCGGGCGAAGCCCGTCGTCGGGGCCTTGCCGCTGAGCAGCTCGCGGTCCTTCAGCTTGCGCGAGGTGAGCAGCAGCACCTTGTCGTCCTTGTAGGCCCGGACGCCCTTCACCTCATCCAGCAGCTTCTCCGCGTCCAGGGGTTCGGACATGCCTGCGGGGAGCTCCGCGGCGCCGCTGTGCTCGCTGCCCACGCCGAAGGCCGTGTAGAGCGTGCGGTTGAACTTGGCGAGCTGCTTGTCGTCGAAAGGGTCCAGCGTCACGACGCGAATCACGGGGCGTCACCTCGGCGGGAAGGCCCTCGCGGTGCCGGGCGCGCGCAACGGACGCGACGCAGGCGGCCGGGAGGGCCGGAAGGTTTAGCGGTTCACTCGCCTTCGGGCGGCTTGGCCTTGGGCGGGCGGCCGCGCTTCTTGGGCGCGGCGGGTTCCGCGGGTTCGGCACCCTCGGGCGGCTTGGCCTTGGGCGGACGACCGCGCTTCTTCGGGGCGGCGGGTTCAGCGGCGCTGTCCGCCGTCACTTCCGGCTTCGGCTTGGGCGGACGGCCGCGCTTCTTGGGCGCCGCGGGCTCGCCACCTTCGTCGGCGGGCTTGGCCTTGGGCGGACGGCCGCGCTTCTTGGGCGCATCGTCGGAGCCCTCCTCGCTGGCTTCGCCTTCTTCTTCCGAACCTTCCTCGGAGGACTCCTCCTCGGGCTCGGCCGGCGGCTCCTCGTCCGAGGGCAGGTCCAGCTCTCCGCCCTCCAGCCCCATGAGGTCGCCGTCGAGGTCCATGTCGTCCTCTTCGCCTCCGGGCCGGGCGAACTCGGCGGCGGTGCGCTTGGGGCGCTCGCGACCGGGCGGGAAGAGGACGATGTCGATGGAGTCCTCCGCGTTGGCCTCGGCGGTGCCGAGCGCGGCGGCGACTTCCGACACCAGCAGGTGCCGGGCGTTGTCGTAGAGCTCACGCTCCTTGGTGGGCAGTGGACGCAGCTCGCTCAGGACCTGGAGGCCCTTGACGACCTCCGCCAGGCCCAGGATTCCGCCCTGGGTCATGCGATCCAGGTTGGTGCGCGCGCGTTGCTTCCAATCCAGGTCGGCCTTGTCGCTGTCCGAGCGCAGGAACGCGTAGATCTCTTCCACGTCGGCGACGCTCGCGACCTTGCGCACGCCAATGGAGATGATCTTGCCTTCCGGCACCATGACGACGGCGCCGTCTTCCTCCCGGCGCATGGTGACGAACGTGAGCTTCTGCCCCGCCACCTCCTTCACGTCGATGGCGGCAACGCGACAGACCCCCTGGTTGGGGTAGACGACCCGGTCTCCAACCTGGAGCTGGAGTGCAGCGGACCCTTCTGGCATGGCCCCCTCGTGGGCGGGTGTGATGAGCACCGAAGCGAGCGCCGGTCGTAGCACCGTGCCCCGCCGGATGCCACGAGATTACCGGGGAAGCTTTGTCATCCGGGCGCCATTGCGCCGTGCTTCCAACAACTTGCCCATCACCTCGTGCGCCTGGGCGTCCAGGACAGCGTCGATCTGGGCATCGGTCGGCCCCTCGTCCGCCATGCTTCCGGGTTGGGCATCCACGCGGGTGGAAAGTCCCACCGTCGCCACCACCGCGATTCCAAGCGCCAGCACCGCCGTCAGCTTCTTCATGAGCGTCCTCCGTTGCGGCCCAGGGTAGGGGCGACGCCCGGATGATCAATTTTTCGGCAACAGCTCGCCTGTGCCCTGTAGCGGCCCGTGGCGCCCTGGCTCGGGAGCCCGCGCTACTGGTGCAGCGGTGCCACCGGCGTGACTTCCAGCGTGAGGCCGCCGGTGTTGTCGTCCGGGTCGTCGTCCGGGAACGCGAGCCGCAGCCAGCGCGCGCCCCGGATCACCGTGGGCCGGTTGACCTCCAGCACCTCCAGCGTGCCGGGCGCGGTGATGGGGGACTCCCCGTCGCCGTGCAGCGCGAGTACCTGCTCCACCGCGCCGCCGCCGAAGCCCCGCGTGCGCGCCGGTTCCGAGGGCGCGCGCACGACGACGCGGTAGGTGGTGGTCGGATCCAGCTCCCGCAGCGTGAAGCCCTGGTGGGGCGGCAGGGAGACCGCGTGGCGCTGAGCGTCCAGCAGCAGGGTGGTGATGGCGCCGCTGGCCTGCTCGCGCACGTGCACGTGGAGGGCGCCGCGGTTGTCGTACGGGCGGCCGTCCCACAGGAACACGTAGAGGACGGAGGCGTTCTGCACCAGCACCTCGTCCGCGCCCACCACGCCGAAGCTGTCTCGGGCGGGCAGCGCCGCGCCGCCTTCCAGGAAATAGGCCGCCTGGCCCACCGGCATGGGTCCACCCAGAGACACATGCCCGTTCGCGCGCAGGCCGTACGTGCGGGATGGATCCAACCGCATGCGCGCGGCGGCGGAAGGCGGCACGCGGAAGGCATGCGCGTCGGCGCTGAGCAGGAAGGGCCCGCCGGAGGAGTAGCGGGCGTCGGGCGATTCGAGGCGGGCGAGGGACCGCGCCGCGGCCGGGCGCTTCGGCGTCAGGCGGGCGTGGACCGCGAGCGTGGTGCCGCGCTCCGCCTTCACGCGCTGGTTCCAGGGCACCATGCCCGGCATCGACACCTCCAGCATGTGTTCGGCGTCCGCCTGGAGCTGGGTGACGAGCAGGGGCGTCGTCTCCTTCAGCTCCCGGCCGTCCACGCGGATGGTGGCGCCCGGGGGCGAGGAGCTGAGCTCCACCGCGAACGAATTGGTGCCCCCCACGAGCAGGCCCATCCACATGGCCAAGAGCGCGCCCAGCACCGGGGCGCCGCGCAACGCCCAGCCGCGCAGCGTGCGTTGCCACGCGAGCGGCGGAGGCGACGACGGGCCTTGCGAGGGCAGGGGCTGCGGGGGCAGTGGCTGCGTGATGACGTCGCCCCGGGGTTCCCCGTGAGGCGCGGGCGTGGGGTGCCGGGGCGCGTCCGGCGGCGTCTGCACCGGGGGCGGTTCCGCGACGCCGCTCCAGCGGCCCACCTTGGCGATGAACTCCCGGGGAAGCTGCACGGGCCGGCCGGCGTCCACCAGCTCCGGCTCGAAGAGGTAGCCCATGAAGTGGCCCAGCTCGCTCTGGGACACGTCCGGCGCGGTGACGTGGAGCTGCCGCGCCAGGGCCTCCGCGAAGGCCTGCGCGGTGGGGTAGCGCTGCTCCGGGCTGGTGGCCATCGCGGTGAGCAGGATGCGCTCCAGCGCGGCGGGGATGCCCGGCGTCCATTCGCGCGGACGGGCGAAGTCACCCTGGGAAATCTTGCGGAGCACCTCCGGCATCGGGCCTTCGAAGGGCCGGCGTCCGCAGAGCATCTCGTAGAGGACCGTGCCGGCGGCGAACACGTCGGTGCGCGCGTCCAGTGGCTGGCCCCGGGCCTGCTCCGGCGCGAAGTAGATGTACTTGCCCTTGGCCGCGTCGTTCTTCGTCTCGCTGCGGCCGGCGAGCCGGGCCCTGGCGATGCCGAAGTCCACCAGCTTCACCTGACCCTCGTAGGACAGGAGCACGTTCTGCGGGCTGACGTCGCGGTGCACGATGTGCAGCGGCCGGCCGTTGTCGTCCAGCCGCGTGTGCGCGTACGCAAGGCCCCGCAGCATGTCGATGGCCACCAGCACCGCCAACGGCGGCGGCAGCGCGGAGAGGCCCTTGTCCCGTGCCCGGCGCATCACGTGCGAGAGCGGATGGCCGTCCACCCACTCCATCGCGAGGAAGTACTCGCCCTCCACCTCGCCGAAGTCGAAGATCTGCGCGATGTTGCCGTGCGACAGCCCCAGCGCGATGCGCGCCTCGTTGATGAACATCGACACGAACGCGCTGTCGTCCGCGTAGCCGGGAAGGATCTTCTTGATGACCACCGGCTTCGTGATGCCCGCCACCGCCGTCATCCGGGCGCGGTAGATCTCCGCCATGCCGCCCGTCGCGATGCGCTCGAGCAGTTTGTACTTTCCGAACTGGAGGCCCGCGGAAGGCTGCGGCACGTTCGAATCGGCTCCTGATGGGAGTCCTTCGGGAAAACCGCGAGAAGCTATCATGAGGCCATTCAGACGCCCCGAGTGGAAAATTCCGGTGCACTCGCCCGCTCGCCCGCACCACGTCACTTCGTTGCTGCTCATCCTGTATGGCCTGCTGCTGGGCGGCTGTCGCGAAACGCCGCCTGCTCCCGTGTCCGTCCCCGCGAAGCCGCCCGTGGCCGCCCTGCCCGCCGCCCCCGTGACGCCCCGCGACGCGGGTACGTGGGCGGATGCGGTCATCGCGCCCGTGTCCGCGCCGGCCTTCGGTGAGCCCCTGCCTGAAGACGGCCTCCGGCTGGAAATGTCGGGCGAAGAGGTGCGACTGGGCGCGGAATCCTTCATGCCTGCCCGTGAACCGGAGGCCGCGCGGTTGGGGGAGCGGGTGCGGGGCCAGGACGTGCTCCTCGTCATCCGAGACGCCGACACGTTCCTCGTGCAGGTATCCGAGCTCCTGGCGGTGCTCCAGGCGAAGGCCGCCTCCGTGTGGCTCCAGCACCCGGACGCTCCGCTGGCCTACCGCGTGGTGCTGCGCGACGAGGAGGGGTTCCGCACGTGGTTGGCGGAGGTGGCGCCCGGAAAGCTGCGCATCATCCAGCGCGCGGACGGGTTCGAGCTGACGACGAGCGTGGGCAAGTTGCCGGGGCCGGACCGCAACGGCCCCACGGTGCCGGTGCGCGGCGGGAGCCAGGACATCGCCACGCTCCGTCGGGAACTCACCCGGCTCAAGGGGCGCTTCACCACGTCCGAGGACGTGTGCCTCGTGCCGTCCTTCGGCACGGAGCTGGTGCAGGTGGCGCGGGCGCTCGGCGGTACGTATGTCGCGCCGGAGGAGCCGCTCTTCGACACGCTCTGCCTCGTCTATCCGCTCTCCCGACCGGCACCGTCGGGGGCTCGGGACGCGGGTTCCCCGTAATCGAGGACAGTGCAGCCTCCCGCCCACCGACCGTGCTCGGGATGCTGTGGGCGTGGCGGCGCCCAGGGGCCGCATCCGCTTGAGGTGGCGCGCCCGTGCCGCTACTACCCCCCGCGTGTTGCGCGCTCTACTACAGTGCCGCGCCTTGGATTTTCGTTGGATACGGAGGGCGAAGTCCCTCCCCGGAGGTCGTAGATGGTCGCCGCAACCGAGCCCGCTGCCCGTCCCCAGGATGTTCTCGCCGGGGGGACCTTCCTCTTCCAGGAGGTGGGCGCCACCCGCATCCTCACGCCGGAGAGCTTCTCCGAGGAGCAGCGCCTCTTCTTCAAGACGGCGTTGCAGTTCTGCCGTGAGCAGGTGCTGCCGCAGGCCGCGCGCATCGAGGGCAAGGACAACGCGCTCTTGCGCGACCTGTTGCGCCGCGCGGGCGAGCTGGGCCTGTTGAGCGTGGACATCGCGGAGACCTACGGCGGCACGGGCCTGGACAAGACGACGTCGCTCCTGCTCGCGGAGGCGATGAGCCTCCAGGGCTCCTGGTCGGTGACGTCCAGCGCGCACACCGGCATCGGCACGCTGCCCATCGTCTGGTTCGGCAACGAGGCCCAGAAGGCGAAGTACCTGCCGAAGCTCGCCACGGGTGAGTGGGTGGCGGCGTACGCGCTGACGGAGCAGGGCAGCGGCAGCGACGCGCGCGGGGCGAAGACGAAGGCGGTGCGCACGGCGGACGGCCAGCACTACGTGCTCAACGGCTCCAAGCTCTACATCACCAACGCGGCCTTCGCGGACGTGTTCGTCGTCTTCGCGCAGGTGGACGGCGACAAGTTCACCGGCTTCATCGTGGAGAAGGACACCCCCGGCCTCACCGTGGGCCCCGAAGAGCACAAGATGGGCATCCGCGGCTCGTCCACCTGTCCGCTCTACTTCGAGGACGCGAAGGTGCCCGCGGAGAACCTGCTGGGCGAGCTGGGCAAGGGTCACCGCATCGCCTTCAACATCCTCAACTACGGCCGCCTCAAGCTGGGCGCGGGCGTCATCGGCGGCATGAAGCTCCAGTTGCAGAGCGCGCTCAAGTTCGCGCAGGAGCGCAAGCAGTTCAAGGCGCCCATCGCCACGTTCCCGCTCATCCGCGAGAAGCTGGCGCGCATGGCGACGCTCGTCTACGCGGTGGAGAGCATGACGTACCGCACCGCGGGGCTCGTGGACGGACGGCTCGCCGCGAAGGAGCGTTCGGACGCGGACTACGACGCGCACGTCATCGCCGCGATGGAGGAGTTCGCCACCGAGGCCTCCATCATGAAGGTCTTCGGTTCGGAGGCCCTGGGCTTCCTGGTGGACGACGCGGTGCAGGTGCACGGCGGCGCCGGCTACATCGAGGAGTACCCGGTGGAGCGCGCCTACCGCGACGCGCGCATCAACCGCATCTTCGAAGGCACCAATGAGATCAACCGCATGCTCATCACCGGCATGCTGCTCAAGCGCGCGGTGAAGGGCGACCTGCCGCTGTTCGCCCAGGCCCGTTCCGTATCGGAGGAGCTGAACCGGGGCGAGCGTCCCCGCGCCGGCCGTCAGGACGCGCTGGCCAACGAAGAGGTCGCCGCCGAGTGCGCCAAGCACCTGGCCATCCACGGCATGCGCCTGGCCGCGGAGGCGTTCGGCACGGAGCTGGACAAGCATCAGGAGGTCATGGCCGCGCTGGCGGACGTGGTGATGGACGCCTACGCGCTGGACTCCATGGTGACGCGCACCCGTCAGGCCGCCGCCAGCGGCGTGCTGGATCCGCAGCGCGTGGCGCTGGTGCGGCTGTACGCGATGGAGTCCACCACGCGCGCCTTCGAGCGCACCCGCCGCGCGCTGTGCGCCACGCTCAAGGGCGACGTGCTCGCGCTGGAGCTCAAGCGGCTCGCCGCCCTGGACGCCTTCTCGGCGTACGATCCGGCGGAGCTGCGCGAGACCATCGTCGCGGGCCTGGAAGACGCGGGCGGCTACCCGTACAACCCGCTGTAGTCGCTGTTTGAAGCGGATGCCCGGCGCTCAGGGCATCCGCGACACGGCATCCAGCCCGAAGCTGACCCGCGCCCGCCAGGGACCGGGCGGCAGGTGCTCCAGCGCCATCAGCGCTTCCAGCCGCTGGAGCATGTCCGGCCGCAGCCGGCCGAACGTCGCGCCGAAGCCCGGGGTGACGGCCTCCGTCGTCCCCTTGCGCGGCAGCGACGAGGTCCACGCCACCTCTCCGTGCAAGAGCAGTGGGCCCTCCTTCATGTCCATCTCCAGGAGGAAGGGCACGCCCACCTGGACCTCGCGGGGCAGGGTGGGGGACTCCACCTCCAGGCCCACGCCCCCGCGCGAGATGTCCCGCACGAAGAAGTTCGGGGCCCGGGAGTCGCCTTCCTTCGCGCGCACGTGCAGGGGCAGGCGCGGGAAGCGGCGCAGGCCGTTCTGCTCCTCCTGGGCGAAGATGTGCTGGAGCACCGCGTCCAGGCCGCTGCGATCCTCCGAACCGTCGTAGCGGATGGTGAGCTGGAAGCGCTCACCGGGGCGGGGCTCCACCTTGATGACCTCGCCCAGCACCTCCACCGGACGGGGCATGCCGCCCGCGTGCAGTTCGAAGGTGAAGCGGGTGCCCAGGGGCAGCGCCTTGCGCGTCTCCAGGGTGACGCCTCCCTGGCCCACGCTGCGGGTGTACTCGCCGACCAGCGACTGCGGCGTCTTGTAGGCCACCTTCAGTCGAACGTTCGTGTTCACGCGCCCACCACTCTCAGCCTGGGAGCGGAAAAACTCAAGTTTACCCCGCCTCCAGGGGTAGGCCGCCCCGCATGTGCCCTCCGGGATGTCCGGCGGCGTGCGCGCGGTGTTTCAACCTGTTGCGGTTTCTTGACCCCCCTGGGGGGGGCGCGTATGTATGCCGGCCGCAGAGGGGTAAGAAGTGGGAAGGAGTGGTGGTCCGACCCGTGCTGGGCTGAAAAGGTGGATCGTCCCGCGTGTTCCGAGGCGTCTATGAGCACCAGATCGACGCGAAGGGGCGCACCAGCCTCCCGGCGAAGCTCCGGGAGACGTTGGTGGGCGCCTACGACGAGCGGCTCATCGTCACCACGGCCCTGGACCCCTGCCTCCACGCCTACCCGGTGCGGGAGTGGGAGGCGTTGGAGACCGCGCTCGCCCGGCGCAACCCCATGGAGCCGGGGGTCAAGACGTTGATGCGGCTGTACGTGGCCAGCGCGCAGGAGTGCCCGTTGGACAAGCTGGGCCGGTTGCTCATCCCGCCGTCGCTCAGGACGTACGCGAAGCTGGAGAAGGACGTGGTGTGGGCGGGGATGGTGAAGGTGATCGAGCTTTGGAGCCTGGATGGTTGGGCGAAGGCGCAGGCGGATGCGCGCCAGGAAGCCACCTCCCAGGACGTGTTGAGGGTGCTGGGCGAACTGCGCCAGCCGTAGCCAGGAAGTCGACAGCAGCCGGTAGTTCTCGCCAAGTAGTGCTCCGGAAGGGTGGCAGCGCATGGACCAGTTGCAGGAGGTTCGACGGAACAGGGCGGCCCTGGCGGCTTCCGAGCGCGTGGAGACCCTCATGCTGGAGGGCGAGCTAGGCGAGGAGGAACTCACCCAGTTGTGCGAGGACCTGATGCACAAGCTGCACCGGGGCATCCGCCAGGTGGTGGTGGACTTCGCGGACGTGTCGCATCTGAACTACCGGGGCGTGCGCCCGCTGATGGCCCGCACGGAGACGTTCCGCCGCGCCGGTGGCGACGTGAAGCTGTCCGGGCTGTCGCCGTACCTGGCCGCCATCTTCCGCGCGGCCGGCGCCCACGACACCTTCGAGCTGTACCCGCACATGAACGATGCCCGGGCCGCCTTCTCGCTCGCGCGCGCTCCCTTCGTCTGACCGCCCCCTGACCCCCGTGGACTTCCACCACCAGACCGTCCTGCTCCACGAGACGGTGGACGTCCTGCTCCCGAAAGAGGGCAAGGTGATCCTCGACGGCACCCTCGGAGGCGGCGGCCACACCGAAGCGCTCCTCGCCCGGGGCGCCACGGTGGTGGGCGTGGACCGCGATCCGGTGGCGCTCGCGGCGGCCACCGCCCGCATGGGCGGCAACGCGCGCTTCCAGGCCCGGCAGGGCAACTTCGCGGAGCTTTCGCAAGTTGCTCAGGATCTGCTGCCCGTGGACGGCGTGTTGGTGGACCTGGGCGTGTCCTCGCCCCAGTTGGATGTGGCCGAGCGCGGCTTCTCCTTCATGAAGGACGGCCCGCTGGACATGCGCATGGGCGACACCGGCCCCACCGCCGCGGAGCTCATCGCCATCACCGACGAGCGCGACCTGGCGCAGATCCTCCGCGACTACGGGGAAGAGCCCTTCGCGCGGCCCATCGCCCGGGAGCTCAAGCGCGCGCTGCCCCAGCGCACGCTGGAGGCCGCGGAGGTGGTGAAGCGCGCGGTGCCGCGCAAGGCGTGGCCCGACCGCATCCACGTGGCCACCCGCACGTTCCAGGCGCTGCGCATGGCGGTGAACGGGGAGCTGGAGGCGCTGGACGCGCTCTTGGCGTCCCTGCCGACGCTGCTCAAGGTGGGCGGCCGCGCCGCGGTCATCTCCTTCCACTCCCTGGAGGACCGCAAGGTGAAGGAAGCCTTCAAGGCCCTGGTGGGAGGGTGCACGTGTCCGCCGGGCTTCCCGGTGTGCGTGTGCAACAGCCAGGGCAACTTCGCCCTCGTGTCCAAGAAGGCCGTCGCGGCTTCCGATGCGGAAGTCGAGGCCAACCCCCGCTCTCGCAGCGCGCACCTGCGCGCGGTGGAGAAAGTCCGATGAGCAAGGCCCTCCCCCGCAACACCGTGTCCTTGGCGGGCGTGCTGATGCACCTGCTGCCCGCCGTGTTCCTCTTCACGCTCTTCGCCGCCGTGGGCATCCTCCACGTCACGAGCCGCGTGCTGGTGGTGGACATGGGCTACCGCCTGTCCAACGCGGAGGGCGACAGCCGCTCGCTGACCCGGGAGAACGACCGACTCAAGCTGGAGCTGGCCACGCTCAAGGCGCCGGGCCGCCTGGAGCGCGTGGCGCGCGAGCAGTTGGGCATGGCGATGCCCCGGAGCGGCGCGGTGGTGTCCGTGGCCGATGACCGCGTGAAGGATGCGCGCACCGCGCAGGCCCGTTCGTCGGCGCCGGGCGTGCGCGTGGCGGAGCGGGGTGCGCAGCGGTGAGGGACTTCAAGAGCGCGCGGGCTCCCGAATCGAACGCGAAGTGGCTCAAGCTGCGGGTCCAGCTCCTGTTCGGGCTGTTCCTCGCGCTCCTGGGCACCGCGTTCGCCCGCGCGGTCTACCTCCAGGTCTTCCAGCAGGAGAAGCTGCGCGGCCTGGCGCAGGACCAGTACGTCCGGCACATCGACATCCCGGCCCGTCGCGGAGACATCTTCGACCGGCGCGGCACGCCGCTCGCCCAGAGCGTGGAGGTGGACTCCATCTGGGTGGACCCGTCCATGCTCCCCGACGTGCGGCAGGCGGCGCGGCTGCTCGCGAAGGCCGTGCACCTGGACCCCAACGACGTCGCCTCGCGCATCGGCCGCGCCCGGCGCTTCGCGTGGGTGAAGCGTCAGGCGAAGCCGCAGGAAGTGGAGGCCGTGAAGGCGCTGGGGCTTCCGGGCCTGGGCTTCACCAAGGAGCCCAAGCGCTTCTATCCCCAGCGAGAGCTGGGCGCGCACATCGTCGGCATGGTGGGCACCGACGGCAACGGCCTGGAGGGCCTGGAGCTGGCGTTCCAGGACGAACTGTCCGGCCAGAACTCGCGCACCTCCGGCTTCCGCGACGCCAAGGGCCGCAAGCTGATGGTGCAGGGCGCGTTGGATCCGCTGGAGCGCCAGGGCGCCGCGGTGACGCTGACGCTGGACCGCCACCTCCAGTACGTGGCGGAGAAGGCGCTCGCGAAGGCGGTGGATGACGCGAAGGCCATCGCCGGCATGGCGGTGGTGTTGGACCCTCGCACCGGGGAGCTGCTGGCGCTGGCCAACAACCCGCGCTTCAACCCCAACACGCCGGAAGACGGCGTGAAGAACGCCATCCGCAACCGCGCCGCGCTGGACGCCTTCGAGCCCGGCTCCACGATGAAGGCCTTCGTGGTGGCCGCCGCGCTGGAAGAGAAGGTCATCACCCCGGAGACGCTGACCTTCTGTGAGAACGGCGCCTTCCGCATCGGTCGCCACACCATCAACGACACCCACCCGCACGGGTGGCTGACGCCGCAGGGCATCCTCCAGGTGTCCTCCAACATCGGCGCCGCGAAGGTCGCGGACGCCCTGGGCCGCGAGAAGATGGTCGCCGCCTACCACGCCTTCGGCTTCGCGGAGCGCACGGGGCTGGCGCTGACCGGGGAGAGCCGGGGCATCATCCCGTTTCCGAAATCGGACATCTCGCTGGCCACCCAATCCTTCGGCCAGGGCATGACCTCCACCGCCGTTCAGTTGGCGGCGGCCTACGGCGCGCTGGCCAACGACGGCGTGCTGATGCGCCCGTACCTGGTCTCCAAGGTGGTGGACCCGGACGGCGTGGTGCTGCTGGAAAACCAGCCCACCGAGCTTCGCCGGGTCGTTTCCCAGAGGGTGGCGCGGCAGGTCGTGGGCATGCTTGAAAGCGTGATGGTCAAGGGAGGAACCGCTCCCAAGGGCGCCATGGAGGACTACCGCGTGGCCGGAAAGACGGGCACCGCCCAGAAGGCGGACCCCGTGGCACGTGGGTATTCCGACAAACGCATCGCGTCTTTTGCGGGCATGGTGCCGGCCGAGGCCCCGCGCGCCGTGATTCTCGTGGTAGTGGACGAACCGAAAACGGACGTATACGGGGGGAACGTGGCTGCCCCCGCCTTCAAGGAAATCGCTACCGCCGCCATGGCCCACCTGGCCGTGCCACCGTCTCGTACGGTGGCACCCGCCGAGGTGGCCGCGGCCGCCGCGCTTCCGGTGCCCCCTCCGGCATCGAAGGCATTGGCGAAGGCCGTCCCTGTACGGGCCGTCCTGGCGGAAGCAGTGACCGAGTCCCCGGAGCCCGGCACGGTACGTGTGCCGGACGTCCAGGGTCAGGCGGGACGCGAAGCCGTGGTGAAGTTGCTTGCCGCGGCGTTGGAGCCACAGCTGCAAGGCAGTGGACGAGTGGTGTCTCAAACCCCCCCCGCCGGTGCGCTGGTGGAGAAGGGGGCCCGGGTGACGCTGGAACTGGCGACGCGGCAATGAGGCCGTGTCCATTCCAGGCCCCGCATCAGCAATGCGTGTGAAGGGGAAGAGATGAAGCTGACGGATGTCCTCGCAGGGTGTGGAGCCGAGCAGACCTCGGGCGGCCGTTCCGCGGTCGACGTCACGGGAGTGACGCAGGATTCGCGGCGCGTGAAGCCGGGGGACCTCTTCATCGCCGTGCCCGGCCTGAAGGAAGACGGGGCCCAGTTCATCGGTGAGGCCGTGTCTCGCGGTGCCGTGGCGGTGGTGTCGGAGAAGCAGGGGCAGTCCTCGCAGGTGCCGTTCTTCAAGGTGAGCAGCGCGCGCAAGGCGCTGGCCCTCATCGCGGCGAACTTCTACGGCCGCCCCGCCGACAAGCTGACGCTCCTGGGCGTCACCGGAACGAACGGGAAGACGACGACGACGTACCTCCTGGAGGCCATCCTCGCGACGGCCGCCATGTACTCGGGCTCCTCTGCCCCGGGTGTCATCGGGACGCTGGGCTACAAGTTCGGCGGCAAGACGACGGAGCTGGCCAACACCACGCCGGATCCGCTGGAGCTGCACCGCATCTTCCGCGAGATGGTGGATGCCGGTGTGGAGAACGTGGTCATGGAGGTCTCCAGCCACGCGCTCGCGCAGGAGCGCGTGCACGGGCTGACCTTCAAGGCCGTGGGCTTCAGCAACCTGTCGCGCGACCACCTGGACTACCACAAGGACCTGGAGGAGTACTTCCAGGTCAAGCGCAAGCTCTTCGCGGAGAACCTGGCCGCCACGGGCACCGCGGTGGTCAACGGCGACGACGCCTTCGCCAGCCGCATCTACAACGAGCTGCGTGGCCAGAAGCGCATGGCGTGGAAGTTCAGCCGCCTGGGGCCCGGTGAGATTTCGGCCTCGGACGCGACCTTCTCGCTCAAGGGCATCGAAGCCACCGTGAAGTCGCCCGCGGGCGACATCAAGGTGAAGAGCAAGCTCTTGGGGCCCCACAACCTGGAGAACATCCTCCTGGCGGCGGGCATCGCGTTGGGCGCGGGCATCTCCCGTGCGGACGTGAAGAGCGGCATCGAGCTGGTCTCCAAGGTGTCCGGCCGCATGGACCGCGCGGAGAACCACCGGGGCGGTCCCGCTCCGGCCGTGCTCGTGGACTACGCGCACACGGATGACGCGCTCAAGCGCTCCATCGAAGCGGCGCGCACGCTGGCCAAGGGCCGCGTCATCGTCGTCTTCGGCTGCGGCGGCGACCGCGACAAGGGCAAGCGCCCGCTGATGGGCACGGTGGCCGCGGAGGGCGCCGACCTGGTGCTGGTGACCAGCGACAACCCCCGCACGGAGGACCCCGAGGCCATCATCGCGGAGGTCACTCCGGGCCTGGAGAAGGGCGGCCTGCGCCGCATCTCCGAGGGCAAGGCGAAGGTCGGGGAGAAGGGCTACCTCGTGGACGCGGACCGCCGCGTCGCCATCGAGAAGGCCATCAACCTGGCCAAGGACGACGACGTCGTCCTCATCGCCGGCAAGGGCCACGAGACCTACCAGACGGTGGGCTCCGAGAAGCACGCCTTCGACGACCGCGAGGTCGCCGCGAAGGCGCTGGCCAACCGCATCCCGGGCTGACCTCAAGGCCGAACGCCACCCCCTTCATGGCCGCTCGATTCTCCGACGATGAGGTGGTGCAGGCGACCGGGGCGACCCGCCGCGGGGATGCAGTCCCCGCGGGGTTTCCGGACGTCTGCACCGACACGCGGTCGCTCACCCCGGGGTGCCTGTTCGTGGCGCTCCAGGGCGAGCGTTTCGACGCCCACGACTTCGTGGACGGCGCCATGCGCGCCGGGGCCGCGGGGGCGGTGGTGAAGAAGGGCAGGGCGCTTCCAGCCCTGCCCGCCCACTTCACGCTGTACGAGGTGGAGGACACCCTGGCCGCGCTCGGCGGCCTGGGCGCGCTGCACCGCCGTCGCTTCCGCATCCCGGTGGCGGCGGTGGGGGGCTCCAACGGGAAGACGACCACCAAGGAGATGGTGGGCGCCATCCTGGCCACGCGAGGCCCGGCGCTGAAGACGGAAGGCAACTTCAACAACGAGATTGGTGTCCCGCTGACGCTCTTCCGGCTGGAGCCGTCCCACGTGGCGGCGGTCATCGAAGTGGGGATGAACCAGCCGGGTGAAATCGAGCGGCTGACGCGCCGGGTGCAACCCGACGCGGGCGTCATCACCGTCGTCCAGCCGGAGCACCTGGAAGGGCTGGGCAGCCTCCAGGGCGTGGCCGAGGCGGAGGGCGAGCTCTTCCGGGAGCTGCTGCCCCAGGCCACCGCGGTGGTGAACCTGGACGACGAACACATCGTGCACCAGGCCGCGCGCAGTGGCGCGAAGCACCTGACGTTTGGCCGCGCGGAGGCTGCCGACGTGCGGCTCACCGGCATCCAGACGCTGGGCCGCGATGGCATGGTGGCCACGGTCCGCTACGCCCAGAAGGACTGGCCGGTGCGCCTGCACTTCGTGGGGCCGCACAACGCGCAGAACGCGACAGCGGCGTTCGCGACGGCGCTGGCGCTGGGCTACTCCCCCGAGGAGTGCGTGCGGGGCCTGGAGTCGGCGCGGCCGTACGCGCGGCGGCTCAACATCGTGGACGGCCAGCACGGCGTGACGGTGGTGGACGACTGCTACAACGCCAACCCCGCTTCGATGGAGGCGGCGCTCGTCACGCTGGGCACGCTGGTGCCCCAGGGCGGACGCGCGGTGGCGGTGCTGGGCGACATGCTGGAGCTGGGCGCGGGCGAGGCGGAGGAGCATGCGAAGCTGGGCACGCTCGTCGCGAAGCACGCTTCGCTGGTGGCGTTCTTCGGGCCCCGGTCCGAGGGCGGGCTCCAGAACGCGAAGCTGGGAGAATCCGCCGCGCACTTCACCGACGTGGAGCCCTTGGTCGCGTGGTTGACGCCCCGGCTCAACACGGGTGACGTGGTGCTGGTGAAGGCCAGTCGCGGCATGCGACTGGAGCGCGTGGTGGCCGCCCTGACGGGCACGGCCGCCCCCAAAGGGAGTCACTAAGTGCTGTACCTCCTGTACGAGCTCATCCAGAACACCGAGGCCGGGCGCGTCCTCAACTTCCTGCGCTACCCGACCTTCCGCATCATCGCCGCGGGCGTCTTCGCCCTGCTCCTGGGGATGCTCATCGGTCCGCGCCTCATCGCGCGCCTGCGCCTGAAGCAGCACGGGCAGAGCAACGTGCGCGAGGACACGCCGGACTCGCACCAGAAGAAGAAGGGCACGCCCACCATGGGTGGCGCGCTCATCCTGCTGTGCATCGCGGCGGGCACGCTGCTGTTCGCGGACCTGAAGAGCCGGGGCGTCTGGGTGATGATGCTGCTCACCTTCGGCTACGGCTTCATCGGCTTCCTGGACGACTGGCTCAAGCTGTCCAAGCGCAACTCCAAGGGCTTGGCCGGGCGCAAGAAGATGGTGCTGCAGACCGTCTTCTTCCTCATCGCCGTCTTCGGTCTGATGTGCACCTGGACGCATGCGGACGGCTCGTTCGGGCCCACGCTGCTCATCGACACGCGGCTGACGCTGCCGTTCGTGCCGTCGCGTTGGTTCAACCCGGACCTGGGTTGGTTCTACGTCGTCTTCGCGTGGATCGTCATCGTGGGCACGTCCAACGCGGTGAACCTCACGGACGGCCTGGACGGCCTGGCCATCGTGCCGACCATCGTGTCGGCGGTGACGTTCTGCGTGCTCTGCTACGTGGCGGGCACCACGCTGCACATCGCGGACACGGAGACGGTGAACGGCGTCGCGCGCCTCACCGCCACGCCGCTGTACCGCTACCTGGGCATCCTCCAGGTGCCGGGCGGCGCGGAGCTGGCGGTGTTCTGCGCCAGCATCGTGGGCGCGGGCATCTCCTTCCTCTGGTTCAACACCTATCCGGCGTCCGTGTTCATGGGCGACATCGGCTCGCTCGCGCTGGGCGGTGCGCTGGGCGCGCTGGCGGTGTTCTCCAAGAACGAGGTGGTCTCCGCCATCATCCACGGCATCTTCTTCGCGGAAGCGCTGAGCGTGATGATCCAGGTGGCGTCGTTCAAGATGACAGGCCGCCGTGTGTTCAAGATGGCGCCCGTGCACCACCACTTCGAGCTCAAGGGCATGGCCGAGCCGAAGATCATCGTGCGTTTCTGGATTGTCGCCATCCTCTGTGGTGGCGTCGCCCTGCTGTCCCTGAAACTGCGCTAGTCCAAAAGGGGTCGGTCCCGCCCATGAACGCTTCGCTGTCCGGTCGGAAGGTCGCGGTGTTCGGGCTGGCCAAGAGCGGCGTCGCGGCGCTGCGCCTGCTGCTCCAGCACGGGGCGAAGGTGACGGCGCTGGATGCCCGCTCCGAGGATGCGCTCGGCGACGTGGCGAAGGAGCTGCACGCGAAGGGCGTGACGCTCGTCACCGGCGCCACGCCCGAAGGGCTGCTCACCCGCCAGGACCTGGTGGTCGTGAGCCCGGGCGTGCCGCTGTCGCTGCCGGAGCTGGAGGCCGCGCGCACGTCGGGTGTCCCCGTGTGGGGTGAGATCGAACTCGCGGGGCGCGTCCTGGAGCAGGCCGGCGTCACGCGGCTCTTGGGCATCACTGGCACCAACGGCAAGAGCACCACCACGGCGCTCACCGGGGAGCTGTACGCCCGGGGCGGCCAGCGCACCTTCGTGGGAGGCAACCTGGGCCGTCCGCTGGCGGAGGCCGCGATGGCGCCCGGTGAGTGGGACGCGCTGGTGGTGGAGCTGTCCAGCTTCCAGTTGGAGGGCATCCACACGCTGCGCCCCTACGGCGCGGCCATCCTCAACCTCACGCCGGACCACCTGGACCGCTACGCGAGCCAGGGCGAGTACGGGGCGGCGAAGGCGCGCATCTTCATGAACCAGCAGGCCGGCAGCGACTTCGCGGTGGTGAACGCGGACGACGCGGCGGTGATGACGCTGGCCGCTTCCGCGCGCGTGCCCGTGTATGGCTTCAGCGTCACGGGTCGCCCGGTGGTGGATGCGCCCAGACTCGCGGGGCTCGCGGTGGCCCGTGAGGGTGGCTTCAGCCTGGAGTTCTCCGGCGAGGACTTCGTCCTGCGCAACCGCGCGCTCCGGGGCGCCCACAACGCGCAGAACGCGATGGCGGCCACGCTGCTCGCGCGGCTGGGCGGCGTGTCCCGGGACGCGGTGCAGGCGGGGCTGGATGGCTACCCGGGCCTGCCTCACCGGCTGGAGAGCGTGCGCGTGCTGGACGGCGTGGAGTGGGTGAACGACTCCAAGGCCACCAACGTGGACTCGGTGCTGGTGGCGCTCAAGGCCTTCGCGGGCGGCGTGTGGCTCATCGCGGGCGGCAAGGGCAAGGGCGCGCCGTATGCGCCCATGGTGGAGGCGGGGCAGGGGAAGGTGAAGGGCGTGCTCACCATTGGCCAGGACGCGGATGCGCTCGCGCGGGCCTACGCCAACGACGCCCCGGTGCACGCGTGCGGCACGCTGGACGCGGCGGTGACGAAGGCGCGTGGGCTCGCGGCGGAGGGGGACACGGTCCTCCTGTCGCCCGCGTGCGCGTCGTACGACCAGTTCAAGAACTTCGAGGACCGGGGCGACACGTTCAAGCGCCTCGTCGGAGCGCTCTGACCTTCATGAAGACCTCTCCTCCGACCGTTCCCGTGCGGTTCGACCCCATCCTGCTGTGCGCCGTGCTGGCGCTCGTCTCGCTGGGCCTCGTCATGACGTACTCGGCCAGCGCGGTGCTCGCCCAGGACAAGCTGGGCGACAGCCTGTACTTCCTCAAGCGCCAGTTGGTGGCCGCGGGCCTGGGCGTCGTGGGCATGGCGGTGATGATGAAGCTGGGCTGGCGGCGGCTGGCGCGGCTGGCGTACCCGCTGCTGCTGGTGGCCATCGTGCTGATGGTGCTGGTGGCGATTCCCGGCATCGGCACGACGGCGGGTGGCGCGCGGCGGTGGATCCGCCTGCCGGGCTTCAGCCTCCAGCCGGCGGAGGTGGCCAAGTTCGCGTGGCTCGTCTACCTGTCCTATTCGCTCGCGAAGAAGCGGGAGAAGGTGGCCACGTTCTCCATCGGCTTCCTGCCGCACCTCGCGCTGTGCGGCATCCTGGTGTTCCTGTGCATGCTCCAGCCGGACTTCGGCAGCAGCGTGCTCCTGGTGTTCATGCTCTTCGTGCTGCTGTTCGCGGCGGGCACGAAGCTCAGCTACCTGGTGGGGTCGGTGCTGCTGGCGCTGCCGCTGGCCTTCGTGGCCATCGCGACCAGCCCCTACCGCATGAAGCGCATCCTCGCGTTCATGGACCCGTGGGCCCACCGGCATGACGTGGGCTACCAGGTGGCGGAGTCGCTGATGTCCATCGGCTCCGGCGGCATCACCGGCCTGGGCCTGGGTGACGGCCGGCAGAAGCTGTTCTTCCTGCCGGAGGCGCACACGGACTTCATCTTCTCCATCCTGGGCGAGGAGCTGGGCCTCATCGGCGTGGGGCTGCTCGTGTCCCTGTACGCCATCGTCCTCTGGCGCGGCATCCGCGCGAGCCTCGCGGCCGGAGAGACCTTCGGCACGTACCTGGGCCTGGGCATCAGCTCCATCATCGCGTTCCAGGCCACGGTGAACATGTGCGTGGCCATGGGCCTGTTGCCCACGAAGGGCCTGACGCTGCCGTTCGTGTCCTACGGCGGCACGTCGCTGGTGGTGCTGATGGGCTCCGCGGGCGTGCTGTTGTCGTTGAGCGCGAACACGCAGGGGGCCGCGCGGCCCATCCGGGCGGGTTCGTCGGACCTGCGGGAGGTGACGGCGTGAAGGTGCTCATCGCGGGTGGCGGCACCGGAGGACACCTGTTCCCGGGCATCGCGTTGGCGGAGGAGGTCGTCACGCGCCACCACGCCAACGAGGTCGTCTTCGTGGGCACCGAGCGGGGCTTGGAGGCCCGCGTCGTGCCGAAGGAGGGCTACCCGCTGGAGTTCGTGAAGGTGCAGGGCCTCAAGGGCAAGGGCTTCATCGGCCTGCTCAAGGGCCTCATCGCATTGCCGCTGGCGTTCCTCGCGTCGTTCCGCATCCTGTCGCGCCAGAAGCCGGACGTGGTGGTGGGCGTGGGCGGCTACGCGAGCGGGCCGGTGGTGCTGGCCGCGTGGATGATGGGGATTCCCACCGCCATCCAGGAGCAGAACGCGCTGCCCGGCCTCACCAACAAGATATTGGGCCGCATCGTGAAGGTCGTCTTCACCGCCTTCGAGGAAGCGAAAGCGTTCTTCCCCGAGGCCAAGGTGCAGATGATTGGCAACCCCATCCGCCGCAAGCTGATGGACAACTACCTGCGCAGCAGCGCGGCGCACGAGAAGTTCTCCGTCCTTGTCTTCGGCGGCAGCCTGGGCGCGCGCGGCCTCAACAGCCGGATGCTGGACGCGCTGGATTCGCTGGGCGACCTGAAGGATCAGATCTCCATCGTCCACCAGACGGGCAAGAACGACCTGGAGACGGTGAAGAAGGGCTACGCGGACAAGGGCTTCGGCGCGCAGGCCACGGTGGTGGAGTTCATCGACGACATGTCCTCCGCCTACGCCCAGGCGGACCTGGTCATCTGCCGCGCGGGCGCGACGTCCCTGGCGGAGCTGACGGTGTGCAAGAAGGCCAGCATCCTGGTGCCCTTCCCGCACGCGACGGACAACCACCAGGAAGTGAACGCCCGGGCGCTGGTGGACGCGGGCGCGGCGCTGATGTTCCGCGAGTCGGAGCTCACCGGCCAGAAGCTGGCGGAGACGCTGCGCGGGCTGATGACGGACCCGGTGAAGCTCAAGCAGATGGCCAAGAAGGCCGGCATCCTGGGCCGGCCCGCGGCCGCGAAGGAGCTGGCGGACGTGTGCGTGGACCTGACGACGCAAGCCTGGGGACCCCAGGGCCGCGACCGGGGGCCCAAGGAGCAGAAGGACGCCAAGGATTCGAAGAAGGCACCCGGGAGCAAGGCATGAGCAAGTCCGTCAGCAACAAGCCCGGCAGCCTCTACAAGACGCGCCACGCGGCGCACGTGCACTTCGTGGGCGTGGGCGGCATCGGCATGAGCGGCATCGCGGAGGTGCTGCTCAACCTGGGCTACCGCGTGTCCGGCTCCGACCTGCGCGAGAGCGACATCACCCGCCGGCTCGCGAAGCTGGGCGCCACGCTGTACGAGGGCCACCGCGCGGCGAACCTGGTGCACGCGGACGTGGTGGTCATCTCCTCGGCGGTGCGCAAGGACAACCCGGAGGTGGTGGCGGCGCGCCAGCGCAAGATTCCGGTCATCCCTCGCGCGGAGATGCTCGCGGAGCTGATGCGCCTGAAGTACGCGGTCGCCGTCGCCGGCAGCCACGGCAAGACGACGACGACGTCCATGGTGGCCACGGTGCTGTCCGCGGCGGGCCTGGACCCGACGGCGGTGGTGGGCGGCAAGGTGAACGTGCTCGACTCCAACGCCAAGCTGGGCAAGAGCGAGCTGATGGTGGTGGAGGCCGACGAGTCCGACGGCAGCTTCCTCAAGCTGCACCCGTCCATCGCGGTCGTCACCAACATCGACCCGGAGCACATGGACCACTACGGCAACCTGGAGACGCTCCAGTCCGCCTTCGTGGAGTTCTGCAACCGGGTTCCCTTCTACGGCCTCAACGTGCTGTGCCTGGACAACCCCAACGTCCAGGCCCTGTTGCCGCGCATCGAGAAGCGCTTCGTCACCTACGGCAGCTCGCACATGGCGGACTACCGGCTGGAAGGCATCACGCTGGACGGCTTCACCACGACCTTCCGCGCGTTCCGCCGCGAAGAGGACCTGGGGGAGTTCCGCGTGCGCATGGTGGGCGCGCACAACGCCTTCAACGCCCTGGCCGTCGTGGCCATCGCGGAGGAGATGGACATCCCGCTGGAGACGGTGCGCGGCGCACTGGCCGAGTTCGGTGGCGTGCAGCGCCGCTTCACCGTGCGCGGCGAGGTGGGCGGCATCACCGTGGTGGACGACTACGGGCACCACCCCACGGAGGTGATGGCCACGCTGTCGGGCGCGCGCCGGGCCTTCGGGCGCCGGGTGGTGGCCGCCTTCCAGCCGCACCGCTACACGCGCACGCATGACCTGATGAAGGAGTTCGCCACGTCGTTCAACGACGCGGACGTCCTCTTCGTCACCAGCGTGTACGCGGCGGGCGAGGAGCCCATCCCGGGCGCCACCGGGGACGCGCTGGCGGAGGCCATCCGCGCGCACGGGCACCGCGACGTGACGTTCGTGGAGAAGCGCGCGGACGTGGCCAAGGCGCTCCAGGAGCGCGTGCGCGAAGGCGACCTGGTGCTGACGCTGGGCGCCGGGGACATCACCCAGGTGGGCCCGGACCTGCTCAACCTGATGGGTGCGGCGAAGGGCGGGTAGGGGATGGAGGCGGGGGTCGTCACACCGCTCGGGGCGCGCCTGGCGCGGCTGCCGGGCCTGGACGTGAAGCCGGGAGAACCCCTGGCGCCGCTCATCAGCGTGCGCGTGGGCGGTCCGGCCGAGGCCCTGGTGCGTCCCCGTTCAGCGGACGCGCTGGTGGACCTCTTGCGCTTCGCCCGCGACGAGGGTGTCCCCGTCACGGTGCTGGGCGGCGGCGCCAACACGCTGGTGGGCGACGGCGGCGTGCCCGGTATCACGCTCAAGCTGCCCCCGGATTTGTTCCCGGAGGTGCTGGACGTCGGCCCGGCCGAGGGGCGGGTGACGCTGGGGACGGGCGCGGCCATTGCCCGGCTCGTCAACGTGATGCGGGTGCAGGGATTGGTGGGCGCGGAGTTCCTCGCGGGCATTCCCGGCACCCTGGGTGGCGCGGTGACCATGAACGCGGGCACCAAGAACGGCGAGTGCTTCCGCGTGGTGGAGGCCCTGGAGGTCGCCACGGCGGACGGCGTGGGGTGGTTGACGAAAGCGCAGGTGCCCCACACCTACCGTCACGCCACGCTGCCGCCTGGAGGTATCGTCACCCGCGTGCGCTTCGTGCTTCCCAAGGGTGATGTCGTGGCCAGCAAGGCGGCGATGGACGCGGACCTGGGATACCGCAAGCGCACGCAGCCCTTGAGTCAGCCCAACTTCGGCAGCGTGTTCACCAACCCGCCGGGCGACGCCGCCGGGCGGCTGATTGAACTTGTCGGCCTGAAGGGGCACACCCTGGGACGCGCGCAGATTTCCACGCTGCACGCCAATTGGATCGTCAACCTGGGCGGCGCTGCCGCTCGCGACGTGCGGGGCCTCATCACCCTGATGCAGGAGCGGGTGTTGGAAGCCTCGGGCGTTTTAATGCAACCCGAAGTCAAGTTCGTCGGAGCGTTCCTTCCATGACCCTCGGTTCCCGTGGCTTCACCCCGGAAGAGTTGAAGGCCAAGCGCGTGGGCGTGCTGTACGGCGGTCTCTCCTCCGAGCGCGAAGTCTCCCTGCGCACCGGCGCCGCGGTGGCCGGCGCCCTCCGGGGCCTGGGCTACGACGTGGTGGACATCGACGTGGGCAAGGACCTGCCCGCGCGCCTCATCGCGGAGAAGGTGGACGTGGCGTGGCTCGCGCTGCATGGCCGCTTCGGCGAGGACGGCTGCATCCAGGGCCTGCTGGAGGCCATGTTCATCCCCTACACCGGCAGCGGCGTGATGGCCTCCGCGGTGGGCATGGACAAGGTGTACGCCAAGGAGATCTTCGTCTCGCGCGGCATCCCCACGCCCCCCTACCGCGCCTTCGCTTCGGCGGAGGCGGCGCTGGCGCAGGCGGACCGGCTGCCGTTCCCCTTCCCGGTGGTGGTGAAGCCCAGCCGCGAGGGCAGCAGCGTGGGCGTGCACATCTGCAAGACGCGCGAGGACTACGCGGCCGCCGTCGAGGACGCCTCGAAGCACGCCGGCACCCTGCTGGTGGAGCAGTTCATCAAGGGCCGTGAAGTGCAGGGCGGCGTGCTGGACAACGAGGCCCTGGGCGTCATCGAAGTGAAGGCCGCCCGCGAGTTCTACGACTACGAAGCGAAGTACAAGGCCGGCAGCGGCACCCAGTACCTGTTCCCCGCGCCCCTGCCGCCGGACCTCTATGCGCGCGTCAACGAGGTGTCGCTCGCCGCGCACGTGGCGCTGGGGTGTTCGGGCGGCTCCCGCTCGGACGTCATCGTCACGGAAACGGGCGACGTCTTCCTGCTGGAAATCAACACGTTGCCCGGAATGACGGCGTCCAGCCTGCTGCCGAAAATCGCGGCGGGGCGGGGCATCGACTTCCCGGCGCTGTGTGAGCGGCTGCTCCGGGGCGCGTCTCTCAAGGCCTGAGTCGCAGTCTGTCCCCTGGAGTTCCGGCCCCTTGGCGGGCCGGGGTGTCCGTCCGGGCCGCTACAGCGACGTGCCTGTAGCCAAAAACTGGCGTCAAGCAGTGTCCGCACGCAGCATGCGCATCCCTCCCCATGGCCTTCGGTAAGAACAAGAAACGCCGGCACCAGGACGCCGCATCGCGCAACACCGCGGTGAAGGGCGCCGTGCGCTCGCATGGGCCCCGGGTGGCGAAGGCGTTGGGGCTGACGGTGGCGACGGCGGCGCTGGTGTGGGGCAGCATCGAACTGCGCGCCTGGGCGCGGGTGTCTCCGCGCTTCGCGCTGGAGTCCGTGACGTTCACCGGGCTGGAGCGGGCCTCGCGCCCGGAGCTGTTGAAGCTGTCGGGGCTGGCGGCGGGGCAGAACCTGTGGTCGCTGGACGCGGCGGCGCTGGCGAAGGCCATGGGCCAGCACCCCTGGGTGCGCACGGTGGAGGTGACGCGGCGGTTTCCGCGTGGGGTGTCGGTGGAGGTGTCGGAGCATGCGCCAGCGGCACTGGTGGTGCTGGGCGACCTGTACGTGCTGGACGAGGAGGGCGAGCCCTTCAAGCGCGTCACCCCGGGGGACGGGCTGGACCTGCCGCTCGTCACGGGGTTGGAGCGCGACGCGTACGTCGCGGACGCGGACGCGGTGCGTGCGCGCTTCCGCGAGGCTTTGGATGTAACCCGTGCTTATGCACGGCTGTTGCCGGGGCGATCCGAGCGTCTGTCCGAGGTGCGCCTGGAGAACAGCGGGCTTGCGCTGGTGACGGCGACGGGGCAGGAGGTGCGCCTCGGCGCGGGCGATACGGAAGTCAAGCTCCAGCGGCTGGCGCGCGTTCGTCGCGAGCTCAGCACAAGGGGGCTTGCGGCCGAGATCATTCGCCTGGATAACCGTGCCCGACCGGGTTGGGTGGCGGTGAGGCTTTCGAGCGGGTCCGACTCCGTCAGGAGCGGGGGCTCGACGCAGTGAGGATGCTTCCTTCACGAGAGTGAAGGGGCCTGGGAGGTTTCATGGCGAAGCAGAAGTCGGGGGAGATCATCGTCGGCCTCGACATCGGCACGACGAAGATCTGCGCCATCGTCGGCGAGCTGACCGATAGCGGGATCGACATCATCGGCATCGGCACGCATCCGTCGAAGGGATTGCGCAAGGGCGTCGTGGTGAACATCGAGGCCACGGTGTCGTCCATCCGGCGCGCCGTGGAGGAAGCCGAATTGATGGCCGGGGCGGAGATCTCCCACGTGTACACGGGGATCGCCGGCGGCCACATCAAGGGCTTCAACTCCCAGGGCATCGTCGCGGTGAAGGACAAGGAGGTCCGCGAGGCGGACATCGCGCGCGTCATCGACGCCGCGAAGGCGGTGGCCATCCCCCTGGACCGGGAGGTCATCCACGTCCTGCCCCAGGAGTTCATCATCGACGACCAGGGCGGCATCAAGGAGCCCCTGGGCATGGCCGGCGTGCGCCTGGAGGCGAAGGTGCACATCGTCACGGGCGCCGTCTCCAGCGCGCAGAACATCGTCAAGTGCGCGAACCGCACGGGGCTCAATGTCTCCGACATCGTGCTCCAGCCGCTGGCCTCCGCGGAGGCGGTGCTGAGCGAGGACGAGAAGGAGCTGGGCGTGTGCCTCGTCGACATCGGCGGCGGCACCACGGACATCGCCATCTTCTCCGGCGGCTCCATTGTCCACACGGCCGTGATTGCCCTGGGCGGCAACAACCTGACGAGCGACATCGCCATCGGCCTGCGCACCCCCGCGCACGAGGCCGAGCGCATCAAGCAGAAGTACGGCTGCGCGCTCGCGTCCATGATCAACAAGGACGAGACGATCGAAGTGCCCAGCGTGGGCGGCCGTCAGCCGCGCGTCCTGGGCCGGCAGATCCTCTCGGAGATTCTCGAGCCGCGCGTGGAGGAGATCTTCCAACTCGTCCACCGCGAAATCCAGAAGTGCGGCTACGAGGACCTGCTCGCGTCCGGCATCGTCATCACGGGCGGCTCCACGCTGCTCGCGGGCATGCCGGAGCTGGCCGAAGAGGTGCTGGGCCTGCCGGTGCGCCGGGGCATGCCGCGCGGCATCGGCGGTCTGGTGGACGTGGTGAAGAGCCCCATGTACGCGACGGGCGTGGGCCTGGTCGTCTACGGCGCCCGGCACATGGACCGCCGCATGTTCCGCAACCGCGAGGACAGCAACGTCTACAAGAAGGTGAAGGGCCGGATGCGCGAGTGGCTGGAAGAGATCTTCTAGCAACACCCGGCGTGATGCCGCGCTGAGTCAGGGCTCCCTTCGGGGGGCCCTTTCGCGTTCCTGGGGGGACGTGGGGGGTAGGGCGGACGCGTCAACGGCGCACGCTGACGCGTCAGGAAGCGACGCGGGAAGTAGTTCCAGATTCTGGAATCTGGATCCACCTTCCGGACGCCGCTCGTAAGGACGCTGGGCAAGCCGCGCAAGTGCCCGGATTTGGTGGGAATGAAAATCCGACAGAGGATGGCGCCCGGCTTGCTAGGGGGGCTTCAGGCCCTCGGAACCATCCCGCTGTTCCCGCGAGCCCCTGACCTTATGACTCCACAAAAGATGATGCGGTTGCTGACGCCCCTTCCGGGAGTTCGCCGCTCCGCCGCGGGCCTCCTGGCCCTGCTGTGCGCCGTGTTCATGGCGCCGCCGGCGATGGCCGAACCGGACACGTTCGGCCTGGGCAACGGCCACAACGGCGCGCTGACCGTCAACGCCGCCAACACGGTGGTCAACACGTACGCCCGGCTGACCGCCAATGCCCCCGTGGCCCAGACGTTCGTCGCCGTGACGGACACCACGGGCTTCGCCGTCGGCGACCTGGTCATGGTGTACCAGTCCACGGGCTTCACCGGCACGGTGACCTCGGGCGCGGCGGGCCCGTTCGACTTCAACGCGAACGCGGTGGGCAACTGGCAATTCGTGCGTGTGACGGCGCTGACGGGCACGCGCCTGACCTTCACGGGCACGCCGCTCACGGCGGCGTTCACGGGTGGCACGAGCGCGACGGCCACTCGAACGTCGGCACAGGCCATCCGAGTGCCCGAGTACACGACGGTGACCATCAACGCGGGCGCGAGCATCGTGGCCCGGCCGTGGTCCAGCGCGGACATCAACGACAACGTGGGTGGCATCGCCATCTTCTTCGCCACGGGGGCGGTGCAGAACAACGGCACCATCTCCGCCACGGGCGCGGGATTCCGCGGCGCGGATTACTTCAACGGTGACGGCGATAACTGCCCCGCCACCGCATTGGACCTGGCCAATCCCGAGGGGGCCATGAAGGGCGAGGGGCTCGTGCCGGCCCGCTACAAGCCGCCCACGGTGTTCCTGCAGACCGCGCCCCTCTCGGGCCGGGGTAACACCCTCAACGCCGGTGGTGGTGGTGTGTGCCACAACTCTGGTGGCGGCGGTGGTGGCAACGGCGGTGCGGGTGGCATCGGTGGTCGGACGTGGACGGGTGACACCGGCCCGGCGCGCGCGGTGGGTGGCCTGCCCGGTGGCCGGATGCTCTTCAGCCCGGCGACGCGCGCCCTCTTCGGAGGCGGTGGCGGTTCTGGTCATGGCAATGACGGCACGGGCACCGGCGGCGGCAATGCGGGTGGCATCGTGTTCGTGCGCGGCGCGTCGCTCGCGGGAGCGGGCAGCATCACGGCGGACGGCGTTGGGGCGCTCGCCTCCGAGAACGACGCGGCGGGTGGTGGTGGCGCGGGCGGTACCCTTTCCCTGCGGTTCACGGGCGCCCTGTCCTGCTCCGGCGCGCTGTCCGCGAAGGGTGGCAATGGCGGTAACAGCATCTTCGTTGCGTCGCCACACGGCACAGGCGGCGGTGGTGGTGGTGGCAACATCCACTTGCAGGCCAGCTCCTACTCCTGCCCCCCGTCCGTCGCGGGAGGACTCGCGGGCACCCAACCCACGGCCTCGGCTCCGGATGGTGCGACCTACGGCTCGGTGCCGGGCAACCCGGGTGTCATCACCATGGGCCCGGCTCCCACGGTGCTGACGCCGGCCAATGGTTCGTCCACGTCGAACACCACGCCCCCCATCACGGGGACGACGCCGAGCCCGAATCAGACCGTCCGCATCTACATCGACGGCCAGCCGCAGGCCGTGACGGTGACGTCCGATGCGGCGGGCAACTTCACCTTCACGCCGTCGACACCGCTGAGCCTGGCGGCGCACACCGTTTATGCGGTCACGGTGACCAGTGGCGTCGAGAGCGCCCCGAGCAACACCAACACCTTCACGGTGACGGGCGCGCCGACGCCGACGGTGGCCATCACCACTCCGGCCAACGGCTCGACGGTTAGCAACCCCACGGTGACGGTGAGCGGTACGGCCGCGAACGCGACCTCCGTGACGGTGACGTTCCAGGGCACCAACTACGGTCCCATCACGGTGACCGGCGGCGCTTGGAGCCAGGCGCTCCCGGGTCCGCTGGCCAACGGCACGTACACGGTGACGGCGGTCTCCACGAACGGCACGACGAACAGCACCCAGGCGTCCTCCACCTTCACGGTGGCGGGCCCGACGGTGGCCATCAGCACCCCGGCCAACGGCTCGACGGTGACGAACCCGAACGTGACGGTGACGGGTACGGCCGCGAACGCGACCTCCGTGACGGTGACGTTCCAGGGCACCAACTACGGCCCCATCACGGTGACCGGCGGTAACTGGAGCCAGGCGCTCCCGGGCCCGCTGGCCAATGGCACGTACACGGTGACGGCGGTCTCCACGAATGGCACGACGAACAGCACCGCGGCCTCCTCCACCTTCACGGTGAACGTGCCGGCGCCGACGGTGGCCATCACCACGCCGGCCAACGGCGCGACGGTCACCAACCCCACGGTGACGGTGACGGGTACGGCCGCGAACGCGACCACTGTCACGGTGACCTTCCAGGGCACGAACTACGGCCCCATCACGGTGACCGGCGGTAACTGGAGCCAGGCGCTCCCGGGCCCGCTGGCCAATGGCACGTACACCGTGACGGCGGTCTCCACGAATACCTACGGCACGAACAGCACCACGGCGTCCTCCACCTTCACTGTGGCGGGGCCCACGGTGGCCATCAGCACCCCGGCGAACGGCTCGACGGTGACGAACCCGAATGTGACGGTGACGGGCACGGCCGCGAACGCGACCTCCGTGACGATCACCTTCCAGGGCACCAACTACGGTCCCATCGCAGTGACGGGCGGCGCCTGGAGCCAGGCGCTCCCGGGCCCGCTGGCCAACGGCACGTACACGGTGACGGCGGTCTCCACGAACGGCACGACGAACAGCTCCACGGCGACCTCCACCTTCACGGTGGCGGTCCCCGCGACGCCCACGGTAGCCATTAGCACCCCGGCCAACGGCTCCACGACGACCAACCCGAACGTGACGGTGACAGGCACGGCCACGAACGCGACGAGCGTGACGGTCACGTTCCAGGGCACCAACTACGGTCCCATCACGGTGACCGGCGGCAACTGGAGCCAGGCGCTGCCCGGCCCCCTGGCCGATGGCACGTACACCGTGACGGCGGTGTCCACGAACGGCACGACCAACAGCACCACGGCGACCTCCACCTTCACGGTGGATCAGACGGCTCCGGCGGTGGCCATCAGCACGCCGGCCAACGGCTCCACCATCAACACCCCCACGGTGACGGTGACGGGCACGACCTCCGGTGGCGCTTCGTTCGTGACGCTCACCTTCGACAACACGAGCTACGGCCCCATCGCGGTGGATGCCTCGGGTAACTGGAGCTACACGTTGCCGGGTCCGCTGGCCGAGGACTCCTACACCGTGACGGCCACGTCCACGGACGCGGCGGGCAACACCAGCCCCACCGCGACGACCAACTTCACCCTGGACCTGACGGCCCCGACGGTCGCCATCAGCACGCCGGCCGACGGCTCCACGATTGGTACCTCCACCGTGACGGTGACGGGTACGTCCACGGGCGCGACGTCCGTGACGCTGACCTTCGAGGGCACCAACTACGGCCCCATCGCGGTGGATGCGTCCGGCAACTGGAGCTTCCAGCCTCCGGTCACGCTGACCGAACAGTCGTACACCGTCACGGCCGTGTCCGCGGACGCGGCGGGCAACGAGAGCACGCCCGCGACCTCCACCTTCACGGTGGACCTGACCGGACCGTCGGTGGCCATCAGCACGCCGGCCAATGGCACGTCCGTCGGCACCGACACGGTGACGGTGACGGGCACGACCGGCGGTGGCGCGACGTTCGTGACGCTCACCTTCGAGGGTGCGGAGTACGGCCCCATCGCGGTGGATGCCTCCGGCAACTGGAGCCAGGCGCTGCCCGGCCCCCTGACCGAGGGCTCGTACACCGTGACCGTGGTGGCCGAGGACGCTTCGGGCAACGAGAGCCCCCCCGCGACCTCCACCTTCACGGTGGACCTGACGCCCCCGACGGTGGCCATCAGCACGCCGGTGGACGGCACGGTCCTCAACTCCGACACCGTGACGGTGACGGGCACCTCCACGGGCGCCACGTCCGTGACGCTCACCTACGGCGGTACGAACTACGGCCCCATCCCGGTGGATGGCGCGGGCAACTGGAGCTACCTGCTGCCCCTGAGCTTCACCGATGGCACGTACACCGTGACCGCGGTGTCCACGGACGCGGCGGGCAACGAGAGCTCGCCTGACGACACCACCTTCGAGGTGGACCTGACGGCGCCCACGGTCGACATCACCGCGCCCGCCGACGGCGCGGTGGTCAACACGAACACGGTGACGGTGACGGGCACCTCCACGGGCGCCACGTCCGTGACGCTGACCTTCGAGGGCACGGACTACTCCGTCCCCGTGGATGCGGCGGGCAACTGGACCTTCACGACCCCGGGGACCCTGACCGATGGCACCACGTACACCGCGACCGCGGTGGCCGTGGACGCGGCGGGCAACGAGAGCGCGCCCGAGAGCACCACCTTCACGGTGGACCTGACCGCGCCGACGGTCGCCATCACCACGCCGGCCAATGGTTCCACGGTTGGCACCGACACGGTGACGGTGACGGGTACGTCCACGGGCGCCACGTCCGTGACGGTCACCTTCCAGGGCACCAACTACGGCCCCATCGCGGTGGACGCCTCGGGCAACTGGAGCCAGGTGCTCCCGGGCCCGCTGGCCAACGGCGCGTACACCGTGACCGCGGTGGCCGAGGACGCGGCGGGCAACACCAGCCCCACCGCGACCTCCAGCTTCACGGTGAACGTGACGTCGCCGACGGTGGCCATCACCTCGCCGGCCAATGGTTCGACCCTCACCGCCACCACGGTGACGGTGACGGGCACGTCCGCGAACGCGACGAGCGTGACGGTTACCTTCCAGGGGACCAGCTACGGCCCCATCCCGGTGGACGCTTCGGGCAACTGGAGCCAGGCGCTGCCCGGCCCCCTGTCTGACGGCACGTACACGGTGACGGCGGTGTCCACGGACGGGACGGAGACGAGCTCGACCGCGACCACCTCCTTCACGGTGGATTCGACGGGAACCGTGGACACGGACAACGACGGCCTGCCGGACGCGGAGGAGTCCATCATCGGCACCGATCCGAACAACCCGGACACGGACGGCGACGGCATCCCCGACGGCGTCGAGGTCAAGGTCGGCGGGACGGATCCGCTGGACGACGACTCGGATGACGACGGCATCACCGACGGCAATGAGGACAAGGACCACGACGGCCTCGTCGATGCGGACGAGACGGACCCGAACGAGGCGGACACCGACGGTGACGGCCTGACGGACGGCGTGGAGCTGGGCCTCACCGAGCCCCAGGGCGACGACTCCGACCCGACGAAGTTCGTGGCGGACAAGGACCCCGCGACGAAGACGAACCCGCTGGACGACGACTCGGATGACGACGGCCTCACGGACGGCAACGAGGACGCCAACCACGACGGCTTCGTGGACCCCACGGAGACGGATCCGAACAGCATCGACACGGACGGCGACGGCCTGACGGACGGCCTGGAGCTGGGCCTCACCACGCCGCAGGGCATGGACACCGACCCGACGAAGTTCGTCGTGGACCAGGATCCCGACACGAAGACGAACCCGCTCAACAAGGACACCGACGGTGGCAGCGTGTTCGACGGCATCGAGGACGCGAACCACAACGGCCGCGTGGACGTGCTGGAGACGGATCCGAACAACCCCGCGGATGACAGCGACGCGGACGGCGACGGCATCAGCAACGCGCGGGAGAACGAAGCCGGTACGGATCCGTTCGACGCCGACTCCGACGACGACGGCGTGCCGGACGGCATCGACGGCCTGACCGACACGGACGGCGACGGCATCATCGACGCGCTGGACCCGGACAGCGATAACGACGGCATCAACGACGGTACGGAGCTGGGCGTCACCCGCGAGAACGCGCCTCCGGGCACCGACCAGACGTCTCCGAACTTCAAGCCGGACGCGGATCCTTCGACGAAGACGGATCCGAAGAACCCGGACACGGACGGTGACGGCCTGAAGGACGGCGCGGAAGACGCCAACCACGACGGTCGCCGCGACGCCACGGAGACGGATCCGACGATGAAGGACACCGACCAGGGCGGCATCGACGACGGCACGGAAGTGCAGGGCGGCTCCGATCCGCTCGACGCCAACGACGACTTCCTCGTCGTGGGCCATGGCTGCAGCACGGGTGGGACGGGCTCGCTGGCGCCCTTCGCGCTGATGCTGCTGGCCCTGCCCCTGGTGGGGCGCCGCTTCCGCAAGGCCGGGCAGCTCCTGGCCCGCGCGGGTGGGGCGGTCGCCATGTTCGTGGCCGCGCTCTTCGCGGCCCCGGCAGCCCTGGCCCAGGCCGGGGCGGTGTCGCAGGCCATCGACGTGCAGCAGTACAAGCCGGGTCCGGGCGTGTCGGACGTGCTCGGCATGCACGGCGCGAAGGTGCAGCGGCACCTGGGGTGGAACGTGGGGCTTTCGGTCAACTACGCCGACAAGCCGCTCAACTTCTTCGACCCCCGCAAGGACGAGTACGTCACCTCCCTGGTGAAGAGCCAGGTGGGCGTGGACCTGATGGGCGCGGTGGGCTTCCTCGACCGCTTCGAAATCGGCGTCGTGCTGCCCATCACCATCCAGGGCTCAGAGAACTCGCCGGCGGTGGACCCCTCCTTCGCCAACGGGGTGAGCGGTGGCGGCATCGGCGACCTGCGCCTCATCCCGAAGGCGCGGCTGCTGGAAGGTGAGAGCTACGGCCTGTCGCTGGCGGTGCCCGTGTCACTGCCCACCGGCGGTGCCTCGGACTTCCTCGGCGGGTCGGGCGTGTCCGTGAACCCGCGCCTGGTGGCCGAGTACGGCCGTCGCTTCCGGGTGCTGGCCAACGTGGGCGTGGACCTGCGCAAGTCGCAGCAACTGCGCAACCTGAACACCGGCAGCGCGCTGGCGTACGGGTTGGGCGCGCAGGTGCCGTTCGAACTGGGCAAGGTGCCCCTGGCCGTGGAAGCCACGCTGGCGGGCGCGCTGGGCTTCAAGCAGCAGGATGAAGAGGAGATCCCCCTGGAGCTGCTGGCGGCGCTGAAGTACCGCGCCACCAGTGGGCTCGCCGCCCACGTGGGCGCGGGCCCGGGCCTGACGCACGGCTATGGCACGCCCACCTTCCGCGTGCTCGCGGGCCTCAGCTACAGCACGCCTGACCGTGCCCCGGCGCCTCCCCGGCCGGTGTGCCCGGAAGGTCCGGAGGACTTCGACGGCTTCCAGGACGCGGATGGCTGCGCGGACCCGGATAACGACAACGACGGCATCCCGGACGTGGCGGACAAGTGCCCGAACGAGCCGGAGACGTTCAACAGCTACGAGGACGCCGACGGTTGCCCGGACACGAAGCCCGCGCCGCCTCCGCCCGCGCCGGTGGACACCGACGGTGACGGCCTGATGGATCCGGACGACAAGTGCCCGAACGCGCCCGAGGACAAGGACGGGTTCCAGGACGAGGACGGCTGCCCGGATCCGGACAACGACCGCGACGGCATCCCGGACACGGCGGACAAGTGCCCGCTGGAGCCGGAGACCATCAACGGCGTGGATGACGAGGACGGCTGCCCGGACAAGGGCAAGGTCAAGGTGACCGTCGAGGGTGAGCGCATCTTCATCCTGGAGAAGGTCTACTTCGCCACGAGCAAGGACATCATCCTGCCGCGCTCGTTCCCGCTGCTGAAGCAGGTGGCCGCCGTGCTGCGCGCCAACCCGCAGGTGGAGCTGCTGCGCATCGAGGGTCACACGGACGACCAGGGCAAGGACGCCGCCAACCTGGACCTGTCCAAGCGCCGCGCCGCCAACGTGCGCACGTTCCTGGTGAACGAAGGCATCGCCGCGGAGCGCCTGGAGTCCGAGGGCTTCGGTGAGACCAAGCCGGTGGACACCAACAAGACGGCCGCGGGCCGGGAGAACAACCGCCGCGTGGAGTTCAACATCCTGAAGCTGGGCAAGGTCGAAATCGAGCGTCCGGCCCCGTAGCGCTTCACCGTCGTGCTTGAACGCGAAGGCCCGGTTCCCGTAGAGGGAGCCGGGCCTTTTCGTCATCCGGACCCCGTCTTCACACGTCCCCAGGCGCGCGAGGCACGCCCAACCGACCACGGCGAGTCATGCGCGCGAGTCAAGAGGGCGTTTCACCCACCGACGCGCACGCATGACCGCTTCCGCCGCGCGCGTAAGTGGGCGTCAGGACTCGACACCGCAGCAGGGCGCTACAGGCTGGTAGCGGAATACTTGCCAAAGCGCCCGACTTCCTGATGATTGTCGAAGGCGGCAGTCATCGCGGACGGCGCTGGGGTGCTTCCGCCAAGAGGAACGACATGGACCAGTTCGAGCAGAACAAGCAGGCCGCGAAGATTCGTGTCGTGGGCGCGGGCGGGGCGGGCTGCAACGCGGTCAACACCATGATTCTGTCGAAGCTGGATCGCGTCGATTTCATCGCCGCCAACACCGATGTCCAGGCGCTCGCCGCCAGCAAGGCGCCCACCCGTCTGCAGCTTGGCCAGGCCCTCACGAAGGGGCTGGGCGCCGGCGCCAACCCGGAGATGGGCCGTGAGGCCGCGCTGGAGTCGCGCGATCAAATCGCCGCGGTGCTGGAAGGCGCCGACATGGTCTTCGTGACGGCCGGCATGGGCGGTGGCACCGGCACGGGCGCCGCGCCCATCATCGCGGACATCGCCAAGAGCCTGGGCTGCCTCACCGTCGGCGTCGTCACCAAGCCGTTCCTCTTCGAAGGCAACAAGCGCCGCAAGCAGGCCGAGCAGGGCATCGTGGAGCTCAAGGCCGCGGTGGACACGCTCATCACCATCCCCAACCAGCGCCTGCTGTCGCTCTCCAATGAGCCCATGCCGCTCTTGGAGACGTTCAAGCGCGCGGACGAGGTCCTGCTCAACGCCGTGCAGGGCATCAGCGACCTCATCCAGTACCACGGCTACATCAACGTGGACTTCGCGGACGTGAAGACCATCATGAGCGACAAGGGCCTGGCGCTCATGGGCACGGGCAACGCCTGCGGCGACCGGCGCGCGGTCATCGCCATGCAGCAGGCCATCTCCAGCCCGCTGCTGGAGGATGTCTCCATCGACGGCGCCACCGGCCTGCTCATCAACATCACGGGCGGCCGCGACATGACCCTGCAGGAGGTCAACGAGGCGCTGACGCTGGTGCACGACGCGGCGGACGGCGAGGCGGAGATCATCTTCGGGTCGCTCATCGACGAGCAGATCCAGGACGAGGTGAAGATCACCATCATCGCCACGGGGTTCGTGCACCGTGAAGCGGCCAAGATGCGGCCCATGGCGCAGGTGGTCCAGGTGCCGCTGTCCAGCCGTCCCGCGCCGTCGGTGCTGTCCTCCTCCCGCGAGGAGGTGGCCAGCCTGGTCCCCGCGAAGAGCACGCCCCGTCCGGCCATGTCCACGGTGGAGAACCCGAAGTCCTCCATGCAGAGCGCGCGCACGTCGGTGGTGAAGGACGCGGCGCTGCCCCTGGACGAGGATCAGTTCGACATCCCCACGTTCCTGCGCCGTCAGGGCCAGACGGAACTGCCGTAAGGCGAAGGCCTAGCGGCGGGGGAGGCGGGCGACGCTCGCCGTGCCCCGGCCGGTGAGGCGGTCACAGCGGGTGAACAGGCCGTCCACCTCGTCGTAGAGCGCGTCGATGCGCTCCGACGCACGGGGGGCGGGCAGCACGCCGGTTCCACCCAGCTCCTCCAGCTTGATGCCCACGCGCTGCAGCAACTGGAGGGCCTTCAGGAGCGAGCGGCCCTGCTTCGTGCCGTCGGGCGTGAAGAGGGTGCCACCCTGGTAGAGCGTCACCAGATTGGCGCGAGTGTCCTGCACCCGCTCGTTGAGCCGGGTGCGGTACAAATCCAGACGGCGAGCGCGACGGGCACCATGCAGGTCCACGACGCCTTCCGTTCCTGTCGAAGGAGGCTTCACGTCGGGCAAGGTACGTCAGGGCTGCTCAACCCCGCAAATTTACGGGACTGTACGGACCTGTTGCGCGCCTGCCCGAGCGCTTGTCAGCCAGGGGGGTGGGGGTTAGTTTGGCCGCCCTTCGCAACGCCGGGGTCTCCGCCATGTTCCAGAAGCTGCTGATCGCCAATCGGGGTGAAATCGCGCGCCGCATCGGGACGGTCGCCCGGGGCATGGGGGTCAAGACGGTCGCCGTGCACTCGGACGCGGACGCGACGCTGCCCTTCGTGAAGGAGGCGGACGAAGCGGTGCGCATCGGTCCCGCGCCGGCCAGGGACAGCTACCTGAGCATCCCCGCCATCCTGGAGGCGGCGAAGAAGACGGGCGCGCAGGCCGTGCACCCCGGCTACGGCTTCCTGTCGGAGAACGGCGAGTTCGCGCAGGCGTGCGCGGACGCGGGCCTGGTGTTCGTGGGGCCGCCGCCGGAGGCCATGGCGCGGATGAAGGACAAGAGCCAGGCGCGCAAGCTGGTGTCCGCCGCGGGCGTGCCGGTGGTGCCGGGCAGCGACGGCGTGCTGCCGGACGTGCAGAGCGCCCTGGAGGCCGCGGGGCGCATCGGCTACCCGGTGCTGTGCAAGGCCGCCAGCGGCGGTGGCGGCATCGGCATGGCGGCGGCGAACAACCCCGCGGAGCTGGAGAAGGTCTACCGCCAGTGCACGGACCGCGCGAAGGCCGCCTTCGGCCGCGAGGGCGTGTACCTGGAGCGCTACTTCCCGGCGCCCCGCCACATCGAGGTGCAGATTCTCGGGGACACCCACGGCCACCTCATCCACGGCCTGGAGCGCGAGTGCTCCATCCAGCGCCGGCACCAGAAGGTGGTGGAGGAGGCCCCGTCGGTGCTGTTCGCGAACGGGAAGAACGCCGCGCTGTCGGAGCAGCTCTTCACGGCGGCCGTCACCGCGGCCAGGGCGTTCGGCTACGCGAACGCGGGCACGGTGGAGTTCCTGTACTCGGACGGGCAGGTGTACTTCATCGAGATGAACGCCCGGCTCCAGGTAGAGCACCCGGTGACGGAGCTGACCACGGGCCTGGACCTCATCGGCTGGCAGTTGAGGATCGCCGCAGGTGAGAAGCTGACGGTGAAGCAGGAGGACGTGAAGCGCAGGGGCGCGGCGCTGGAGTTCCGCATCTACGCGGAAGACCCGGTGAAGTACTTCCCGTCCCCCGGCCCGCTGAAGGTGTACCAGCCGCCCACGGGCGAGGGCGTGCGTCTGGACTCGGGCTATGCCGAGGGCGACGTGGTGACGCCGAACTACGATCCGATGATCGCGAAGCTCATCATCACCGGCGCCACGCGCGACGAGGCGATTGCCCGCGCGGTGAAGGCGCTGGAGAGCTTCCGCATCGAAGGCATCAAGACGAACATCCCGCTGCACCTGCGCATCCTGAAGGACCCTGCCTTCAGCGCGGGGGAGCTGGACACGCACTTCCTGGATCATCACGCGAAGCCGTAGGGGCGCGGGCAGGCCGCGCATCGTTTTCACACCCGAGGAGGGACTGGTTCATGGCGGACGTTGCGGCGCACATCACAGGCACGGTGTGGAAGATCGAGGTGAAGGTCGGCGACAAGGTGGAGCCCGGCACCACGCTCGTCATCCTCGAGTCGATGAAGATGGAGATGCCCGTGGAGACCGAGGAGGGCGGCACGGTGAAGGAGATCCGCTGCAAGGAAGCGCAGGCGGTCAACGAGGGCGACGTCCTCGTGGTGCTCGGGTAGTCCGGGCACGGATTCCAGGAGACGGCGATGGAGCCCACGCTGGAAGTCGAGGACCGCGAGGGCGGCATCCGGGTGCTCACCGTCTCCAACCCCTCGCGGCGCAATGCCCTCAATGACGCGCTGCTGGCCCGCCTGGACGCGGCGTTGGAGCCCGCCCCCCACGTCCGCGTGCTGCTGGTGCGCGGGCAGGGAGGGCACTTCTGCGCGGGCTACGATTTGACGCACCTGGGCCCGCCCGGCGCGGATGGACGGCTGCCGGATGACCCGCTGGTGGCGTGCCTGCTGAAGCTGGAGCGGCACCCGGTACCGTCGGTGGCGCTGGTGCAGGGGGGCGCGGTGGGCGCGGGCTTCGACCTGGCGGCCTCCTGCGACTTCCGTGTGGGCGCTCCTGACGCGTTCTTCCTCATGCCCCCAGCCCGGCTGGGCATCGTGTACTCGCCGGAGGGCCTGACGCGGGCGGTGCGGCTGGTGGGGCTGTCCCGGGCCAAGCAGCTCTTCCTCACCGCGCGAAGGCTGCCGGCGCCCGAAGCGCTGGCCTGGGGGCTCCTGGACGAGTGCCTGGAGGACGCGGAAGGACGCGCGCTGGCGCTGTGCGCGACGCTGGCCGCGCAGGCCCCGAAGGCGGTGACGGGGATGAAGGAGGCGTTCGGGCTGCTGGCGCGCTCCGGATTGGCTCCGGAGGACGTCGCGCGGCTGCGTCAGGTGCGCGGCGAGGCGTTCGGCAGCGAGGATGCGAAGGAGGGGCGCGCGGCTTTCTTGGAAAAGCGCGCGCCCCTGTTCAACGGGCGCTAGGTGTCGCCGAACAGCTCGCCCATCCGCAACTGAAGCGCGGAGGCGATCTTGTAGAGCGACGAGATGGACGCGGAGGATTCCGCGCGTTCAATCTGCGACAGCAGGGACACGGACAGGCCGGTGCGGCGGGCAAGCTGCTTGAGCGTGAGCTCCTGCGTCTTGCGGGCGTCGCGGATGGTGCGGCCTATAGCGCGGTGAAGGTCCGCCTCTGGGTCCTGCGACAGACCCTTCTTCTGGAGGGCGTTGCGCACGGCGGCCGTGAACTGCTCCGGCTCCATGGGCTTCTTCACGTAGTCGGACGCCTGCGCCTTGAGCGAGGCGACCGCCGTATCCACCGTGGGATAGGCCGTGGCGACGATGACCGCGATGTCCGTGTCGTACTTGCGGATGAGCTCCAACACTTCGGTGCCCGACATCTGCGGCATCATCATGTCGAGGATGACGAGGTGGAAGTCAGAGCCCCGGAGGATGTCCACCGTCTGGGTGGGGTCGGTGGTGGTGACCACCTCGTAGCCCTCTCGGGTCAGCACCAGCTTGAGGTAGTCGCAGTTGTCCTGCTCGTCATCAACTACCAGGATGCGAATCTGCACAGCGTCTCCTCGCTGCAGGGTTGAGGGAAGTGCTGCGGGGGGGGGTTACTGGCCGTTCGTTACGGCTGAGGGCGATTTAGGCAGGGGAGCCGTCGTGGAGCCGTCGCCCTGCTGGCTTTTCAGCGCGTTGATGACTTTGTCCCTTGTGGGATAGCCATCAGGCGTAAGCGTGAGGAACTCCTTGTAATGCTTTTCGCTCATCTTGAAGTCCTTCATCTTGGCGTACACCACGCCGAGCATCAGGTGGCATTCGGGATGGCTGGGGTCTAGCAGGGCGCAATCATTGGCGATTTCCAATGCACCATTGATGGTGTCCTGGGCTTTGCTCAGGCTTCGGACCTTCGCCTTGATCTCATCAATGTCCCTGCCGACATCCTTGCCTCGCATGAACTCGGACGACGGGACCTGAGGCTTGTTGGCGTCGGTTCCAGTCGTCTCTGCCTGTGACGCGAGCGTGGCGTCATCAAGCTGCTTCTTCAGGGCTTCTGCTCGGCTGGCGAAAGACTTGGTTTTTGGGACAGCCCCATAGGCTGCAGTTGCCTCTTTGAGGCTCTTGTTCTGGAGCGCAACTTCGGTGAGGTCCAACTGCTGCTTGGCCTTGGTCTCCGTGCTCAAGCGCTGCTGCAGTTCCTTGACCTTGTTGGGTGTGAAACCCTTCGTAGTCCGTAGGGTTTCCAGGTCAGCGCGAGCCTTGTCGAAGTCAGCGCCCTCAAGCGCGGTCTCGAAGTCCTGCTCTGTCACCTTCACTTCGGGCGGCGCCTCCGGGGGCGCCGTCTCGGGCGGCGTCGGCGCGGTCACGGTCTCCGGGGGCTTCTGGGGCGTCTCCGGCGGCGGGGTGTCGGCGACGACGGGCGGCGGAGGCGTCGGCGACGGGCCGAACCACTCCTCGCCCTTCACGACGAAGAGCGCGGCGCCCGCGGCGATGGACAGGAACGCGACCGCCGCGGTCACCAGCATCTTCTTCGAACCCGAGCGGCCCTGCGCGGCGATGTCCTCCGCCAGCGTGCCGGGGCCCACGAAGCGCAGCTTCACGTGGCCCATCTCGATGACGTCGCCGTGGGACAGCGTGGCCTGGGCGTAGCTTTCGCCGTTGACCGTCATCCCGTTGGCCGACTGCATGTCGATGACGCGCCACTCGCCGGTCTCCTCGCGCACGATCTTCGCGTGCGTGCGGGACAGCGAGCGGTGGTCCAGGGCGATGTCGTTCTCCGACGTGCGACCGATCCGCAGCTCCGTGCGGTTGCAGTCGTACTCCTGGCCCTTGAACTCCGTGGGGGCGAGCACCAGCAGCCGGGGCTGCTCGTCTTCCGGGACGCGCTCCACCTTGCGGGGGCGGTCCGCCTCCATCTGATCCATGCGGATGATGGAGGTGGCGTTGCGCCGCATCTCCGCGGACGGAGGCGTGTGGTCGTGTTCGTCGCCATCCTCGGCGTCGTCGTCCTCCTCCTCGTCGGCCCGCGCCGCGGCGGCCGCTGGGGCGTCGTCCTCGTCGTCGGGGTCCGCCCGGCGGGAGGCAGGCACCTTGGCGGTGATGGCGCCAGTAGGGGCGGCGGTGGCGGCCGCGCCTTCGACCTGCAGCGCCAGATCGTAGTCGCCGATCTGGATGAGGTCGCCCTCCTTGAGAGGGAGCTGGCCTGCGACGCGTTCACCGTTGATCCGGGTGCCGTTGTAGCTCCCCAGGTCTTCGAGCACGACGTGACCATTGAGGCGCACGAGTCGAGCGTGTCGACGTGACACGTTTCGCTCGGTCAGGCGGATCGTGTTGCCCTCCTGACGGCCAATGGTGATTTCGTCGCGCACGAAGGGAACAACGGTCTTGCGCCCCTCGTCGTCTTCGATGATGAGCTTCAGCACGGGTCCGGTCCGAGTACAGCTATAGCAGAATGCCCTTTGCCGAGACAAGCCATGTATCCCCCGGGAACAACAGGGTTTTTTGCCCATCCCAGGGTCAGGGAGGCAGTGTTGTCCATCGGTCGATTGGCCGGAAAGGGTGGGGAGTCGAGGCTACCTTGGCTCACGGTAGCACTGGTAGCGGCACAGGCCATTCTGTACGTCATCCTTGCGCCTGGTGGCCCCCCTGGAGTGGATGCACTGGTGCGATGGGGCGCCAAGACGGGCCCCCTGGTGACGGACGTGGGCCAGGGCTGGCGGCTCGTGGCGGCCAACCTGCTGCACCGGGACGGGCTGCACCTGGGACTCAACCTGCTGGTGTTCACGGTGGTGGGCTCGGCGGTGGAGCGGGCGTGCCGTTGGTGGGACTACCTGGCGCTGCTCGGGGTGGCGGGGCTTGCGACCATGGCGGGCTCGCTCTGGTGGTCGCCCACGGTGAGCGTGGGCGCGTCGGGGCTCGTGTTCGGCTGCGTGGGCGCGCTGCTGGTGCTGGGGCGGCGCTCGCGAAACGGGCCGGGGGCGCGCTTCCGGTGGTTCTCCGGGGAGAGCGCCCTGCCCACGGTGCTCGTCTTCCTGTGGCTCGGGTGGACGAGCGCGGGCGTGGACAACGCGGGGCACCTG
>NZ_RAVZ01000090.1 GCF_003611635.1 Corallococcus terminator
CCGTCCGGCCCCCGACGCTGGACGACACCATCGTGAAGGCGGTCATCTACCCGCCCATCGGTGTCGCTCGCGTCGGCAACAGCCCGGAGGGGTACTTCATCGGCCCCGAGGTGACGGAGCCTCCCGCCGAGGACAAGGGTTTCTACCGGGATGCGCAGGGGCGGCTGAAGCGGCAGGCGGCGCGCTTCCGCGTCTACGGCGTCAACGCGGAGGGGCGCCTCCTCCGGGAGCTGTCGGTGCCGAAGTCCGGCGCGAAGGTGCGCTGGTCCGTGCAACTGGCGAACACCAAGGCCGCCTGGTACGGCTTCCAGTTGGCGCTCGACATCCCCGAGGCTTCAGCCGCCCCGCCCTCCACGCTGCGCAACGCGTCCGTGGCGGACCGCTCGCGGCTGGCCATCACCCCCGCCGCGCAGTCCGTGCAGGGTGTGAATGCCCGGCCCAAGCGCTTTGACGGCACCTTCATGAACATGCAGGTCCACCTGGGGGACATCCGCACCGACGAGAGCGGGCGGCTGGTGGTGCTGGGCGGTCACGGCGTCGCCGGCTCGTACGACGGCAGGTATGCCATCACCTTCGCGAACAACGAGGGCTGGTACGACGACGTGTCGGACGGCCCGGTGACCGCCGAGGTGGTTTTGGACGGCAAGCCGCTGGAGGTCGTCCCCGCCTGGGTCGTCGTGGCGCCCCCCAACTATGGGCCCCAGCGCAAGTCGGTCCGCACGATGTGGGACCTGATGCGCGACGTGGCCATCCGCGCGGGGACCCTGGCCGCGCCGGCCCGGCCGTCCTTCACCCACGACATCCTGCCCGTCTTCCAGCGTCTGGCCGGTCTGCAATGGGTCAACGCGGGCTTCGCCGCGGGCTTCGGCTGGAAGGGGATGTTCGACTTCACGGATCCGAAGGTGCTCGCGCGCCTGGGGGATCCCGGCCCGGCGGAGCGCGAGTACCGGCACGTGGTGGCCAACCAGTTCCGCGACTTCGCGAGGGACTCCTGGTCGCCCACGCCGTGGCCCTGGCTGTACGGCGACGCCATGAACATCCCGCCCGCGCAGACACCCCGGCAGTACGCGGCGCTGACGGACACCCAACTGGCCATGCTCCAGCAATGGTCGAGGGGCGAGTTCGTGGCCGACCATGATCCGAACCGCAAGCCACCGGCCAGACTCGCCGACGTGCCGCTGGAGCAACAGGGCGACATGCTCACCCGCGCGGCGATGGAGTTCTGTCTGGCGGACGCGTTCCATCCCGGCTGCGAGATGACCTGGCCCATGCGTCAGGCCTCCATGTACATGCAGCCCTTCCGGCTGGCGCACCAGCGGCCTGGATGGAAGGAGCCGAGCCTGGGCGAGGTGCTCACGTCGGACAGCGTCACCATCCCCAACGGGCCGCTGTATGGCCAGCCGCCCGGGGGCATCACGCGGTGGATGGCGGTGCCCTGGCAGACGGACACGGCCAGTTGCCGCTCCGGCTACGACAAGACCTACGACCCCTACGTCCCTTCCTTCTGGCCGGCGCGGGTCCCCAACGAGGTCCTGACGGAGCAGAACTACAAGATCGTCATGGACGCGAACAAGCCGCTGGCCGAGCGCCGCGCCGCCTTCGCCAACCGTGCCGCCTGGATCAACCCGCTGGGGGCGACGAGCTACACCGACCAGATCAACAACATGGTCCGGCACTTCGACCACCTGGGCGTCGTCGAGGCGAGGAAGGGCCCCACGGACACCGACGCCTTCCCGGCGGTCATCGAAGTGGAGGACCAGCACAAGCCCATCCCGGACGTCATCCCCACCGACGACCGCAAGAAGCTGCTCGGGACAGCGACAGGGAGCGCGGTGGGGGTGCGTCACGGCGAGGCGGCCTCCGCGGAGAACGTGGACGTGAGCGGCATCGAGAAGGTGCGCCGCTTCCCGGGCGGCCTGCGGCGCTGAGCCACGGATGCTGCCCGCCGACGTCGTCATCGTGGGCGCCGGTCCCGCCGGTGCCACCGCCGCGCTGAACCTCGCGCCCTTCCAGCGGGTGTTGCTGGTGGACCGGAGGCCCGAACCCACCGACCGCATCGGTGAGTCCCTGGCCCCGGCCGCCCGGCGCCTCTTGAGCGACATGGGGCTGTGGACGGACTTCCTCGCGGACGGTCACAGCCCCTGTCACGTCTCCCGCAGCCGCTGGGGAACACAGACACCCACGGAGCAGGACGCGCTCGCCAACCTGGATGGACCGGGCTGGCACCTGGACCGTCGCCGGTTCGAGGAGCGCTTGCGACGCACGGCCGTCGCACGGGGCGCGGCGTTGCTCACGCCCGCTTCTCCCGTGGGACTGGAGCGCGCGGGGGACGGCTGGTGTCTGCGATTGGAGCACGGCGGCCGGGTGCTGGACGTGGCCACGCGGTGGATCATCGATGCCGGCGGTCGGACGTCGGGACTGCTCAAGCCCTTCGGCGCCAATCGACAGGCCCGGGACCGGTTGATCTGTGGCTGGCTTCACGGTGCGAGGACGGAGGGAAGCACCGGGGGCGCAATGACCTACACGGAGTCCGCGCCCGACGGCTGGTGGTACACCGCGCCCCTTCCGGGCGGCCGCCGGGTGCTGGCCTGGCACACGGATGCGGACCTTCCCGCTGCGGAGGCCCTGCGCACCGCGTCCGGCCTGCTGGGCCACGCGGCGCGCTCCCCCACCCTGGGCGAGCAGCTTTCGGACACCCGCTTCGATGCCACGGTCGCGCCCGGAGTCATCACCGCCCACGGTTCGGTGCTGGCGTCCCCGGTGGGCGAGGGCTGGCTCGCGGTCGGGGATGCGGCGCTGAGCTTCGACCCCCTCTCCTCCCAGGGCCTGTTCAATGCCCTGTTCACCGGCCTCGCCGCGGCGGAGGCCACGGACCGGGCACTCCGCGGCGACCCGACCGCGACGCGCGACTACGCCGGAACCCTGCGTGACATCGACGCAGCGTACCGGCGCAATCTTGCGGCCTGGTATGCGTTGGAGTGCCGCTGGCCCGAGCAGGAATTCTGGCGTCGCCGCGCATACCGCCCGGCGCCCTGAGTTCGCACCTCCGCCACCGCGCCCCTGGACCTCAGGGAAGGACGCCGTGCTGGCGGTACCAGGTCCTCACGCGTGAGAGCATGGTGGCGTCGAAGGGAATCTGGGTGTGCGTGAAGCCCGCGTAGACGTGGAGCTCGTGGGGCGTCACGCTCGCGGCCAGGATGGCGTTCAGCGTCTGGTCTTGCGCGAGGGGCACCACCGTGTCGGCGTCACCGTGGTGGAGCTGGTAGGGCGTGGTGATGGATCCGGCCGCGTCCGGCCGCGTGGAATGGGGGCCGGAGCTCACGCCTCCCGCCGTGTGCGAAGCGGCGCGGAAGTCCGCCGGATGCGTCCCCAGGAGCTGGCCCGTGACGAAGGCCCCCATGCTGTGGCCATGCGCAGCCACCCGGTTGAAGTCCACGCTGCCCACACAGGACAGCAGGTCGCGCGCCTTGTGCGCCCGCAGCACGTTCTCCTCCGAGGCCCCCTCTTCCCCGGCCGGCAGCGTGCCCTCGGCGTCCGCGGCATGCGTGTACGTGGTGCCCAGGGCCACCAGCCCCCAGCCCACCATCGTCCTGGCCACGTTGGCCGAGTAGCCGCGCGCCGTGCCGCCCTTGCCGTGGCTGATGACCACCGCCGGGAAGGGTCCCGTCCCCGTCGCCGGCTTGAACAGGACGCCCTTCAGCACGTAGTGCACGCCCTCATCCACGGAGTCGTACGTCCAGGTCGCCCCGGTGGTCGAAGCCGGATTGCCGGAGACCAGGAACCTCGAGCAGACCGCCTGGGGCGCGGAAGGAACGACCGCGGGCTTCAGCACCGCGTCCAGGAAGTTCGCGACGGTGTCCTGCACCGGCGTGCTGACCCACTCGGGTCCACCATGGCCCGCGCCGACGACGTCGCGGCGCAGCACGCAGCGCCCCGCTGACGTCAGGGCGGACGCCAGCGCCAGGCTCTGCTCGCGAGGAACGGTGCAGTCCGCGTCCCCGTGCAGCAGGAGCATCGGCGGATCTCCCGCGCCCGCATGGGTGATGGGACTGGCCCGGCGCACCGCGTCCTGGCAGCTTTCGTCTCCCACGGTGCAGCCCACCAACTGGCTCTCTGGCGAGTCCGGCTGGCTGTGCTGGGCTGAACCCGGGCCACACCCTCGCGCCAGGAGCTGCGCGTCCATCTGCGCGAAGTCGGTGGGGCCATACCAGTCCACCACGGCCTGCACCGCGCTGGAGACGCCCCCGTTGCCCTGGGACGGGTCCTCCAGTCCGGCGACGCCCTGGCTCGTTCCCGCCAGCGCGGCGAGGTGCCCCCCGGCGGAGCTTCCAAAGGCCGCGAAGCGCGCGGAGTCCAGGTTGTAGCTGGACGCATTGGCGCGCAGGAAGCGCACCGCCGCCTTCACGTCATGGAGCTGCGCCGGGAACACCGCCGCGTCGCTCAGCCGATAGTCAATGGAGGCCACCGCGTAGCCCCGGCACACCAGCCGCCGGGCCTGGTTCACGTCCAGCAACGAACCCCCGCGCCAGCCCCCGCCATGGATCCAGACGACCGTGGGGAACGGGCCGCTCCCCGTGCTTGGACGGAACAGGTTCAGCGCGTGCCCGGAGCCGCTGGCATAGGTCAGCGCCAGGGGCGCCGCGGTCGCATCCGCGCACGTGGGAGCGGTCGTCCCATCCGGCACCAGCGGCCCGACCGGCAGTCCCGTCAGACAGGCCGCCGCCAACTCCCCCACGGAGGAGACCGAAAGGTCCGGTGGAGGTCCCTCCCCTGGCCCGGAAACGCCGCCCCAGCCACAGCCGGCGAACCCCAACAGCACTCCCACGCCGCCACTCCAACAAGAAACCTTCGGCCTGCTCCTGCGGACCATGTCGTTGCCTCCAGGAAAATTCGCGTCTTCGCTGTAACCCGTGACAAGTCAGGAAGTTTCGGAGCGGGCTGTCATCGCCTCGCCGAGAGCGCAAGCGCTGCCATTCCCATACCGGGTGGAAGTCGTGACAGTCAGAGGTCATCAAGATGACGGGCTTCGATCCCTGACGCCCCGCCGTGTAGGTCCACCTGGGGCAACCCATGGATCCGAAGGATTTTTCTCACGCGTTGCCCGTGTACCCACCCCACTGGTAAGGCGCTCCCAGGTCGTTCACGGTGGGCGGACGCTGTCGCGTTCGTTCCGGCCTCGCGGATCGGAGTGTCGTCGATGCGGTCACAGCACGCTGTCTGGAGCAGGGTCCTGGTGTTCGTGGCGGGCTTGAGTCTTCTGGCCTGCGGCACGAAGGAGCACCCCACGGGCGAGGGGGCTTCCCCCGGTGCAACGAATGCCGGTCTCGCCTCCCCCCCGGGTTGGGCCGCCACCGCCTCCATGGGCGCTGGGCGCTTCCGACACGCCGCCGTGCTGCTGCCCACCGGGGAGCTCCTGGTCGCCAACGGGGATGACGGCACCGCCTTCTTGAACGCGGCGGAGCTCTTCAATCCGGCCACCGGCACCTGGCGCGCCACGGGCGCCCCCGGAATCAGCGGCAACGTCACCCAGGGCCTGCTGCTTCCCAATGGGCAGGCGTTCATCCTGACGGGCGGAGAGGTTGAGGGACGCCGCTACGACCCTGCGTCGGGAACCTGGTCCGCGACGGGCAACCTGGCCCAGCCCCGCACGCTCGCCACCCTCACCCTGCTGAACTCGGGACGGGTGCTCGTCGCGGGCGGTACGGGCCCTGGCAACATCCCGCTCAGCTCGGCTGAACTTTACGACCCCACGACCAACACGTTCCTCTCCACCGGAGCGATGTCCGCGGCCCGCAACGCGCACGCCACGACGCTGCTGAAAGACGGTCGGGTGCTCGCGGTGAGCGGCTTCACCTCCAGCGGTGAGGTGCCTGGCGCGGACCTCTACGACCCTGCGGTCGGCACGTGGGCGCCCGCCGCGGCGCCCCTGGTTCCCCGGCACTACGCCACCAGCACGTTGCTGCCGGATGGCCGCGTGCTGCTGACGGGAGGCTTCGGCACCGCCGGCGCGCTCGCCGAATCTGAAGTCTATGATCCGGTGGCCAACACCTGGACCGCCACCGCGAGCCTCGCGCTCCCGCGCGCGAACCACGAGGCCACGCTGCTGCCCGATGGCAGGGTCCTCGTCACGGGCGGCTCCGTCGGATTCGACGCGGCGCGGACCGTCCCGGAAATCTACGACCCCGCGACCGGCCTGTGGACCTCCGCGCCCGCGATGGTCATCGGGCGCGAGAACCACACCGCGACGCTGCTGCCCTCCGGCAAGGTGCTGATCGCGGGCGGACAGGACGCGTTGGTCGGCCTCGGCATCGCGGAGACGGAGCTGTACGACCCCGCCGTCAACCGTTGGTCCCCGGCTGGCGCCATGGGCACGCCCCGGTCCGATTCGCTGGCCGTGCTCCTGCCCACGGGCAGGGTGCTCGTCGCGGGAGGCCTCGCCACTGCGGGCTCTTCGGCCGCGGCGGAGCTGTATGACCGGACGACCAACGCGTGGAGCCCCGCGACGGCCCTCTCCACGCCTCGCGAACGCGCCACCGCGACCCTGCTGGCCTCCGGTCAGGTGCTCGTCGTGGGCGGCCGCGATGCCGCCGTCTCGGGAGCCTCCACCGAGCGCTACGATCCCACGGCCAACACCTGGACCGCGGCGGCTTCGCTCTCCACGCCGCGCCATCTCCACACCGCCACGCTCCTTCCCGACGGACGGGTGCTCGTGGTCGGCGGTCAGCGCGATGCGACGGTGCTCGGCACCGCGGAGGTGTACGCGCCCGCCACCGACACCTGGACCGTGACGCCCCCCATCGCCGTCGCCCGCGCGGGCCACGCCGCCGCGCTGCTCCCCAATGGCAGGGTGCTCGTCGTGGGTGGCCATGGCACCGGTGGCGCCGCGCTCGCCACGGCGGAGTTGTACGACCCCGCGTCCAACACCTGGGCCCCCGCCGCGTCACTCGCGCAGGCCCGGGAGGAGCTGACGCTGACGCTGCTGCCCTCCGGTCAGGTCCTCGCGACGGCGGGCATCGCGGGCGCCGTGGAGCTCGCGTCCGCGGAGCGCTACGACCCTGGCACGAACACGTGGTCCCCGGCGGGGACGCTCGCGCAGGCGCGCTGGCACCACACCGCCTCGCTGATGCCCTCCGGCAAGGTGCTGGTCTCGGGCGGTGTGACCCTCGCGGGCGCGCTCGCTGACTCGGCGGAACTCTTTGATCCGACGCTCGGCACCTGGAGCACCGCCAACGCGCCGGCCGTGAGGGGCGGACTCGTGTCCATCTCGCTCGCCTCGGGCGAGGTGCTCGTGGCGGGCGGTACGGGCAACCCCAACGCCGAGCTGTTCGAAGGCACCGGTGCCCAGCCAGCATGGAAGCCGGTGGTGACCCGTCCGGACTCCCTGGTGGCCACCTGCGCGACCGAACTCGAGGGGCTCCTGTTCCGGGGCATCTCCGGCGCGAGCGGCGGCAACATCGGCGACTCCCCCACCGACTTCCCGCTCGTGCGACTGACGGCCGCGGAGGGTGGACGTCTCTGGACGCTCCCCAGCAGCAACACGTCCTCCACCCGCGCGACGGTGAGCGTCCCCGCCAATGTTCCGCCGGGCACCTACGCGCTCTCCGTCCTCGCCAACGCCATCCCCGGTGGACGCATGGTGCAGGTGCTCGCGAACCAGGCGCCCACCGCGCTGGATCAGGGCGTCACCACGGCGAAGGACACGCCCGTGCTCGTCACCCTCACCGCGAACTCCCCGGTCGAGACCTGGACCGTGACCGCGCAGCCCCAGCACGGCACACTGAGCGGCACGCCGCCCAACCTCACCTTCACGCCGACGCCGGGCTACGTGGGCTCGGACAGCTTCGGCTTCCAGGCCAGCAACTGCGCCCAGACCAGCAACGTCGCCATCGTCACCATCAACATCACGGACACGGCCGGCCCGACCCTCGCCTGCCCCAGCGATGTCGTGACCGAAGCGACGGGAGCGGACGGCGCCATCGTGATGTATCCGCCCGCCGTCCCCAGCCAGGTCGGCACCCCGGTGGACTACTCGCTCGCGTCGGGCAACCGCTTCCCCCTGGGCACCACGGTTGTCACCGCGACCATTCCCAGCACCCAGACCGCGTGCTCGTTCCGCGTCACGGTGGAGGACACCACCGCGCCCGTCGTCACCTGCCCCTCGAATGTGACGGTGACCTCCGACAGTGCGTCCGGAGCGGCGGTGTCGTTCGAGCCCACGGCCACGGACGCGGTGTCGTCCCCGCCGTCCATCACGTCGTCGCCCGCTTCGGGCAGTGCCTTCCGCGCGGGTGACACGCAGGTCACCGTCACCGCCACGGACGCGGCCGGCAATTCCTCTCAGTGCACGTTCCAGATCCGGGTCCAGGCGACCGTGGTGGAGATCGCTGGCGGTGGCTGCCAGAGCACCGGCGACGGCGCGCTCCCCGCGCTGGCGCTCCTCGCGGGGCTCGCGTCCTGGAGCGGTCTGCGTCGCCGCCGCACCGTCAGCGGGGTGCACTGAATCATGCGCACCGGACCTGAACGTCTCGCACGCACCCTCCTTTCTCGAATGGACCTCTCCTTGCGTACACAGGCTCAGAGATGGGCGCTGGCCGCGCTGCTGGCCACCGCCGTCGCCCCCGCCGCCTTCGGCCAGACCACCAGTCCCCTCGTCCCGTTGGACCTGGAGCGCCTGCGCTTCACGCCTGGGGCCACGGACTCGATGCTGGTGGACACCGGCAACGTGCTCCCCGAGGGCGGCTACCGCCTGCTCCTCATGGCCCACCACGAGCGCGGCATCCTGCTCTTGAAGGGCAGCGACGGGCTGGAGCGCTCCATCATCCACTACCGAACCTCCGGCTGGCTCGCGGGCGCGTGGTCGCCCATCGAGAACCTGGAGCTGTCCGCGAAGCTGCCGGTGATCATCCACCAGGCAGGACATGGCGCGGAGTCGCTGGTCGGCGTGTCGGAGCCGAAGTCCTTCGGCCTGGGGACGCCGGAGCTGGGTGCCCGGTACGCGCTCTTGCGTCGCGAGGACGGAGACCCGGTGTTCCTCGGCCTGGGCCTGGACCTCGGGATTCCGGGTGGCACCGCGGACGCGTTCGGCCGGCAGCAGGGCTGGGCGGGGTTCCAGATTGCCCCCCGCGTGGCGGTGAGCCGCGAAGTGGGTCCCGTGGTCCTGGGTGCCAACGCGGGCGTGCGGATCCGCTCGCGTGAGGTCGAGCCCGGTCGCGATGTCGGCACCGAGTTGGAGCAGGGCCTGGTGGTGGCGACGCGCGGAACGGGCCTGCGGGCCGAGGTCGCGCTGCAGGCCGCCGAGTCCCTGGTGGAGTCGGACTTCGCGCTGGAGCTGCTGGGCGGCGTGCGGTTGCCGTTGGGCGGCTCCGGCTTCGAGGCGTTCGCCATGGGAGGCCACGGCTTCACGGACATCCCGGGCACGCCGTCGCTCCGGTTCGCGGCGGGCATCGCGTACGCGCACCAGCCGCCGCGTGAGGACAAGTGCAGCTCCGGTCGCAGCCACACCCCGGCCGAGTGCCCGAACCTGGATGACGACAAGGACTCGGTGCCCAACGGCCAGGACAAGTGCCCGCTGGAGCCGGGGGTCGAAGCCAACAACGGTTGCCCGGACACCGATTCGGACAACGACGGCGTGGTGGATCGCGAGGACAAGTGCCCGAACGAGGCCGGCACCGCGGCCAACAACGGCTGCCCTGCGTCCGACTCGGACAAGGACGGCGTCCCGGATGACGAGGACAAGTGCCCGAACGAGGCTGGCACCGCGGCCAACAACGGCTGCCCTGCGTCCGACTCGGACAAGGACGGCGTCCCGGATGACGAGGACAAGTGCCCGAACGAGGCTGGCACCGCGGCCAACAACGGCTGCCCGGTGACGGACACGGACAAGGATGGCGTCCCGGACGGTGAGGATGCGTGCCCGAAGGAGGCCGGCACCGCGGCCAATCGTGGTTGCCCCGTGACGGACACGGACAAGGACGGCATCCCGGACGGTGAGGATGCGTGCCCGAAGGAGGCCGGCACCGCGGCCAACAACGGCTGCCCGGCCGAGGAGAAGCCGACGAAGTCGCCGCTGGAGCACCACATCCGGTTCCCGTCGGGCCTGGCGGAGTTCCAGGAAGAGGATCAGCGAGAGCTGAACGAGATCGCGGACTACCTCAAGGCGAATCCGAAGCTCACGCTTCGCATCGAGGGCCACACCGACAACAGCGGCCCGGATGAGCTCAATCGCACGCTGAGCCAGCAGCGCGCGGATCGGGTGCGCACGTACCTCATCCAGAAGGGCGTCGCGGGCTCGCGCCTGGAAGCGAAGGGCTTCGGACCGGATCGCCCGCTGCAGACCAACGACACGCCGGAGGGCAAGAGCGCCAACCGCCGCGTGGAGTTCGTCACCGTGACGGGCGCCGGCACTCCGTAACGCAGGAACCGATGACGCCGCTTCGTGGACCTTGAAGGTCGGGTCCGCGAAGCGGCGCGCGGGAGCAACCAGCGTCTTCCGGCGGCAATCACACCCACGCCGGGGGCGCCACCGCCCGAGCGGGAATCAGGCTTCTTCCGGCTGCAACTGCACCAACGCGGGCAGCTCCGCAGCGCGGTCGCGAAGCCGGGCCTTCGGCCGGATGGCCACCGGGACGCGCGCGGCCGCGAGCAGATCCAGATCGAACACGTTGTCCCCGAAGGCGGCGTAGAGCGGCCGGTCCGTGGCCTGCCGCAGGCAGTTCACCTTGCCGGGGCCGTAGGGCACGGGCTCGAAGACGGACGTCTGTAGCCGTCCGTTCTCCTCCTGCGGCGTGCACGCCAGCACGAACTCCGCCGTCAGGCCCACCTCGCGCACCGCGGCCTCCACCACCGCGCGCGGAGACGCGCTGACGACGTAGCAGTCCACACCCTGGCTCCGGGCCCACTCCACCACCCGGCGGGCTTCAGGGTGGATGCGTCCGGCCACGCCCCGCCGCTCCACCACCTCGCGGGCGAAGCCGCGCACCTCCTCCACGTGCCAGCCGGCGAACACCCACGCCATCATCTCGTAGGTGTCCTTCTCCGGCAGCCGTCCGGCCTCGAAGGCCTTGAACAGGCCGCGCGCCAGCGTCACCGCGTCCGGATGCGACTCCACGCCATGCCGGGCCCCCAGCCGCTCCAGCGCCCCCCGGGCCTCGGGCCGCACGCCGCCGTGCTCCAGCAGGGCGAGGAACAGGTCGTCCCCCACGTCTCCGCTCCACAGCGTGCCGTCCCCATCGAAGGCCAGCACGCCGTCCGGCGTCCGCGCGACCTCGCGACGGATGCGCTCCAGCGTTTCCTCGACCGGTTCCATCCTCATGTCCGTCATCCTCGCCGGCCCCCCGGTCCGGTGTCATCCGGTCCATCGGCGCATCGAACGCCGGTTGTTCAACACCGGCCCCTGCGTCTCCTCACGGGGAACGGGGTTCGCCCTCCTCCACCCCAACCGGCCCCTCCACGGTGCGCTCCAGCGTCCGGGCCAGTTCGACCCGAGCCTCCGCGACCTCTTCGGAGGCCTCGCCGGTGCCGGTGCGCGCCGAAGCAGGCACCGTGCCCTCCAGTTCCTCGGGATGCAGGCGGAACCACTTCGCGATGAGCATCACCTCCTGCGCCTCCTGCGCCCGAAGGCCAATCGCCTCCGGCTCCGGCAGCGCGAAGATGTCCCGCACCCGCGACTCCAGCGCCGCCTGTTCCTCAGGCGTCTGGGGCGTCGGCAGCTCCGCGCGGATCCGTCCCCGGCGCAGCACGTAGGTCCGGTCCTCGCCCCCGAGCTGTCCCCGCACCGTGTAGACCAACGACAGGCGCCGCAACGTCCGGCCCAGCTCGACGATCCACGCCCGCACGTTCTCCAGCCGCTCGGCGCGGTCACGCAACTCCGCCGCGTATTCGAACTGGAGTCGCCGCGCCGCCATCGCCATGCGCTCGCGCAGGATGACCAGCGGCCGGTCCGACTCACCGTTCAGGAACGCCCGCGCCAGAGAGACGCGCTCCAGGTACTCCGCCTGCGTGCACCCACCCGCGCACGGAGAGAGACACCGCGCCGTCTGCCCCCGCATGCACCGGGGGTCGTCCTTCATCGGGAAGAGCTGGAACTGATCCGCCAGCCGCATCGGCGTGTCGGAGGGACAGTCGCGCAGCTCCAGCAGGTCGTTCACGGCGCGCACCACGTCCGCCATGGTGTGCCGGCCGTGGAAGGGCCCGAAGTACTCCGCGCTCCCGCTGCCGCCCGGCTGGCCCACGACGCGCAGCCGGGGCACGGCCTCCCGAGTGAGTTGCAGGAAGCAGTGCGCACGGTCCTTCTTGTGCTCCACGTTGTAGAGCGGCCGGTGGCTCTTGATGAGCCGGAACTCATGCAACAGCGCCGCGAACTCGCTGGACGTGTATTCCCATTCCACGCGGTGCGCCTGCGCGATGATCTCCGCCGCCTTCTCGCCCTCGTCCGCGCGGAAGTACGACAACAGCCGCGTGCGCACCCGCACGGACTTGCCCACGTAGAGCAGCTCGCCCGAGGGACCGGACATGCGGTACACGCCGGGCCGGTTCTCGGCCTGCGCGCGAACGTGGCTCAGGAGGTTTGCGACGCGGGGGTCCATGCGACGGAGGGAGCCGGGCCAGCTTCAGCGCCCGGGGTCCCGCAGGCTAACCCGTCAGGTCCCACCGCACCGTGCATCCCGGCCCCACGCAAGACATCCCGGCCGGTGGGCGGGCGACGAACCACGCGCCCGCGAACCCGCCGGGTTTCTAGCCCACGTCCTTCAGGGTGACGGCGGTGGCGGCGGCCTCGTCCTTCAGGTCCTTGGGCGTGGCCACGGCGGACTTCAGCTCGCGGTACGTCTGCGCATAGCCATTGCGCAGGATGCCCTCACGGATGCGCTCCATCAGCTTCTGGTAGTGCCGCACGTTGTGCACCGACAGGAAGCGCGAGCCCAGGTGGTGCTTGCCGCGCATCAGGTGCTGGAGGTAGCCGCGCGTGTAGCGCTTGCACACGTAGCAGTCGCACTCCGGATCCAACGGCCCATCTTCCAGCCGGTACGCCGTGCGCGTGATGCGAACGAGGCCCTGGAACGTGTACGCGTACCCTTGCTGCGCCATCTTGGTGGGGATGATGCAGTCGAACATGTCCACGCCGCGCAGCACCGCCTCCAGGAGGTCCGTGGGGGTGCCCACGCCCATCAGGTAGCGCGGCTTGTCCTGCGGCAGGGACGCGGTGGCGCGCTCGGTCATCGTGTCGCGCTCCACCTTCGTCTCCCCCACCGCCAGCCCGCCGATGGCGAACCCGTCGAAGGGCAGCTTCGTGAGGAACTCCGCGCTCGCGTCGCGCAGGGCCGGGTGCACGCCGCCCTGGACGATGCCGAACAGCGCCTGGCCCGTGGAGCGCTTCTCCTTCGCGGCCAGACTGCGCACCGCCCAGCGGTGGGTGCGCTCCATGGCCTCACGCGTGCCGGCCTCGTCGGTGCGCGAGTCGATGCACACGTCGAGCACCATCATGATCTCCGAGTTGATCGCCTGCTGCATGGCGATGCTGGACTCGGGGCTCAGGAGCTGCCGGCTGTTGTCGTAGAAGCTGCGGAACTGCGCGCCCTTCTCCGTGATGAGCCGATCCTCCGGCAGGGAGAAGATTTGAAACCCGCCCGAGTCCGTCAGCACGGCGCCGTCCCACCCCATGAACGGGTGGATGCCGCCAAAGCGCTCGAACACCTCCGCGCCGGGGCGGAGCATCAGGTGGTAGGTGTTGGCGAGCAGGATCTTCGCGCCCGTCTCCTTCACCTCCTCCATCCCGAGGTGGCGGAAGCCCGCGTGGGTCGCCACCGGCATGAACATCGGCGTGGGGAAGGACCCCTTGCGGGTGTGCAGGATGCCCGTACGGGCGCCAGTGGGGTCGGTGTTCAGGAGTTCGAAGCGGACGGCCATTGTCGGGGCCTTATACCCGTGGCGCCCGCCAGGAGGCACCCGCTTCCTGGGGACGCCCGCCCGGTCTCCAGGAGGCCGTCCCCCGCCGTCCCCTCAGAGGAAGGCGCCGGTTTCCCTACCTGGACCGGGAGGCTGGGGGCCGTCACCGGGGCCGAGGGGGCTGGAAACGGGGTCGGAAGCCGGCATTTCCGGGGCGTGTCGGCGGTTACATTGGGTCCTCCGGTACGCCGCCGGGCCCCGATTCACCGCGCGTCTTTGGTGGACGCGCCATTTCCGATACAAGCCGCCGCCATGTTCAACGTCATCAACGTCTCCAAGGCCTATGGGCCCAAAAAACTTTTCGAGGAGGTCAACGTCGCCTTCTCGCCAGGCCGGCGCTACGGCCTGACCGGTCCGAACGGGGCCGGCAAGTCCACCTTCATGAAGATCCTCGCCGGTGACGAGGAGCAGGACATGGGCGACATCATCCGCCCGCGCAAGCTGGGCATCCTGCGCCAGGACCACTTCCGCTACGAGAACGACCGCGTCCTGGACGTGGTGCTGATGGGCAACCGCCACCTGTGGGCGGCGATGGATGAGAAGAACAAGCTGCTCGCCAAGTCCGACATCACCGAGGAGGACGGCAACCGGCTGGGTGAGCTGGAAGGCGTCATCGCGGAAGAGGACGGCTACTCGGCGGAGAGCGACGCGGCCACGCTGCTGGCGGGCCTTGGCATCGACGAGGCCTTCCACGAAGAGCCGATGCGCCAGTTGACGGGCGGCCTGAAGCTGCGTGTGTTGCTCGCGCAGGCGCTGTTCGGCAAGCCGGACGGGCTGCTGCTCGACGAGCCCACGAACAACCTGGACATCGATTCCATCCGCTGGCTGGAGACCTTCCTCCACCAGTACGAGGGCGTGCTGATTACCATCAGCCACGACCGGCACTTCCTGAACTCCATCTGCACGCACATCGCGGACATCGATTACGAGACCATCATCCAGTACACGGGTGGTTACGACGACATGGTCCGGCAGAAGTCGCAACTTCGGACCCGGGTGGAGTCGGAGACGGAGGAGAAGAAGAAGAAGATCCTCCAGTTGCAGGACTTCGTCGCGCGCTTCCACGCCGGCACGCGCGCTTCGCAGGTGCAGAGCCGCATCAAGCAGATCGACAAGCTGAAGACGGAGGACCTGAAGCGCTCGAACATCGCGCGGCCCTTCATCCGGTTTGATCAAAAGGTGGTCAGCGGCCGGCAGACGCTGATGTTCGAGGGCCTGAAGAAGTCCTACGACGGCGTGCAGGTCATCAAGCCGTTCACCGGGCTGGTCTGCAAGGGCGAGCGAATCTGCGTCATCGGCCGCAACGCCGTGGGCAAGTCCACGCTGGTGAAGATGCTGGCCGGAAAGACGGAGCCGGACGCGGGCACCATCACCTGGGGCCACCAGGCGTCGGTGGGCTACCTGCCGCAGGACCACCACGGCGTCATCTACAAGGGCACGACCTGCTTCGGCTACCTGCGGGAGATCAGCGAGAAGCTGACGAACGAGGAGATCTCCGGCGTGCTGGGCCGGATGCTCTTCTCCGGTGAAGAGCGGATGAAGAACACGGACACGCTCTCCGGTGGTGAGACGGTGCGCGTGCTCCTGTCGAAGCTGATGATCACGCAGGACAACGTGCTCATCCTGGACGAGCCGACGAACCACCTGGACCTAGAGTCCATCGCGGCGCTGGCCGAAGGCCTCCAGAAGTTCGAGGGCACGGTCATCGTCGTCACGCACGACCAGGAGCTCATCTCCGAGGTCGCCACGCGCATCTGGAGCCTGGAGGCGGGCAAGGAAGTGCTCGACTTCAACGGCCCCTACGCCGAGTTCCGCGAGAAGCACGCGGACGCGGCGATGAAGCGCCGGTAGGCCACGCGCAAGCGGAAGTCCCCATCGCCGCCCGCCTCCGGAGTGCCCGGAAGCGAGGCGGCGATTTTCATGCGGTGTCCATACCCCATGTAACGGGCCGGGGTAATGGATCGCAGTCGGGTCGGCCAAGCAGTTCGTAGCCGGGTCGGCCAAGCAGTTCGTAGCTGGGTCGGCCAAGTGGATCGCCCGCCGGAGAAGAGGCGGAGGCGGTCCGTTCAGGGCGGAGGCCGTCAGAAGAAACGTGGCCAGTGGGTGGGCTGAATACCTACCTGGCCGGTCATCCCATGCATCCTCGCTCCCCACCGAGCACCGCCGGAGCGGTGTGCGGAGGGGCGCGCGCGGATGAGTGAAGTTTTTTCGCACGCCAGCGCCATCGCGTCCCGCAGGACGTCCACCTCCTGCGTCTTCTTGCCCAACAGCCGCTGCAACTCGCGCACCTGCGCCTTGAGCTGCCGCATCTCGGCCTCAGGCACCACGGCCTCGCCAGCCTTCAGCCCCGACACGCTGCCGGCCTCCTTCAGCTGCCTCCAGCGGAACACTTGGCTGGAGTTGACGCCGTACTTGCGCGCCACAGCGACACGCTGCCACCGGGCGCCTCCGCCTCGGAGAGCATCCGCAGCTTCTCCTCCGCCGAGTAGCGCCGCCGCCGGCCTCCCAACTCAGCTTTCCCCAGCTCCAGGGCGTCCTCACTACCCGGCGCGCCGCCCATTGCGACACGCTTGACTTCTCATTAACCCTACCCCACCCTTTACCCACCAAACCAACACAACGAAAGAACCAAATGCACTCCAAGCGACTTCAGTTATTTCTAAATGAATTGAAAAACGAACTTCAAGGCGAAGACCCCCCTTTGCGCTTTTCTGCATACCGATCAGTCGGGACTGCCTGGACGGAGGAAGGAACTGGAAATCAGGCTGACACCACCGCATTGGCTGGCATTTCGGAGGCCCTGAAATGCGGAAGCCACTGGAGAGCCACTAGTAGCCCTGTGACATTCTTCCCAATTACGTTTTTTGACGCAGTTATCTCGGTTGAATTTCCAACCGCACCAAAAGCGGCGACGCGCACCTACTTCGCCCAGCGAATTGACAGATGCCTACGGCATTCCGAGAACGAGTACAGAGCGCTATATGACACCACGACTGGATTACTAAGCAGAGCCGGCCTGGAGGCAGAGGTCAAAAGCCTACTACCCGCCCCCTCCTCCAGCAAGACTATAACAACAAACATGGGCGAACCCAGCGAGTCCATCTGGGTGCTCGCTCTCGACATTGACCACTTCAAGCAAATTAACGACACCTTCGGCCACCTGTATGGCGACATTGTACTGAAGTGCTTTGCACAACGAATCCTCAATGAATCACAAAAGTCCGAATCAAAGTTAAGCCCAGGAACACGCATCAGCGTCGCAAGGGCGGGCGGCGAAGAGTTCTTTGTCATTATCTCAGGAACAACAATCAACAGCGAGGTAGAAACTCTTTCTGAATCTCTCAGGCGAATAACTGCAGAAACACCACTACCCACTGAAGCGGAGTGGCAAAGCACATATGGCGGAGCAACGTCAGGACTGTCCTTCCCGCATCCAAGTGAGCGCAAAGTCACCGTCAGCATCGGTGTGTCTTCTGGTGTTCTACCGAAGGGCAAGTCGGGGGTTCAGTTCGTAGAGCAGCTAAAGAACGAGGCGGACGCCGCCCTCTATCGAGCCAAGACCTCCGGAAGAAACACGGTGCGCTGGTTCTCCGGAATACTTCAGAGCGGCGGACGCATCCTGGAACACCACCAAGACACCGGAATTGTAGCCATCGACATTGGCAAACAAGTCAAAGTGCGCGCTGGGCAGGAATTCCTGGTGTACCATCCTGACTTCTCCGGACTCACTCCATTTGTCTTTAGCGATGGTCGCACCAAAAAGCGCATTGGCACATACCCGAAGATGCACTCAGGAAGAATCATCGCATTTGACACTCAACAGGAAATGTCTTTTTGCTCAGTTGCCGAGGCACGCGGCATCAAAGCATTCCCTCCCGGATCAGTACTGGAGGCGATTCCGCTTGGCTCCATTACGCACCTGTTGCCATCCTCCCCTATCAATCCAATTCCTGCAACGGACCTCAGCTCAATAGAGCGACTCTCTTCAACCATCGAAGAACTCTCCAAGTCAAAATCCGCCTTCTCTGTTATTGTATTTGCACTTGAGAACGCAGAATCGCTCAGCGAGTCGCGAGGCAGCGTGTTTATCAACGCAGCACTCGCGCGACTGTATGACTCAATTCGGCAGGCATTCCCAATCCTGTCTGCCATTTCTCAGATCCAATCGACGCAATTTGCGATTGTTTTCACTGGCACCGCGTCAGAACCCACGGTGCGCGCATTGATAGAAAAGGCTCTGGAACAGGCGACAAGCCCCAGTCATGGACCAGCTTCCTTTGGCGCAGGCGCATTCACCGCGACTGGAGGCTCACAGCCGCCTCAACTCCCGGCCAAGCATGCGCTGGAGTTTGCCCGTTACGCCGTTTCATCAGACATACGCGAAAAAGAAAAGCTAGCATTCTTCCTGCCTCAAGAAACATGGAAAGTCATGCAGACTGCCCGAAACGCCGACCTTCGCCTGAAAGGGATCGCAGACTATCATAAGCTCAAAGAACTGGGCATCCAGGACGCCAGACTTGAGAATCAAGCAACAGTCTGCGCACTAGAAGTCGCCCCGCCAATTCCCGAACTAGCTCTTAGCGCATCACAAAACGCAGTTACAATCGACCCCAAGCCGGGCATGTACTGGGCGAACAGGGCGATCGCAGAGTTTTTTTATGGTGATCGAACTCGCGCATATGACGCTTTTGTCCTGGCTCCGGAAGTCACCAAGGTTCTCGAAGCACCCGAGGGTTCGTTGCCGCAAGAAGGCCGGCGCTTTGAGTTCTACTCAATTCCATACTCCCTATCCATATATGAAAAGCGCAAGCAGAATCCCAAATTCATAGATGCCAACACACTGACTCGCTACCTCGAAAAGGCACTGCTGACAAAGGTTGGATTGCACTTATTGACGCAATCATTTTTTCAGGAGGTTGAAGCAGCACTGAAAGATCTAGCCGGAGGTGCAGTCAATAGCTAACACTACTCGGCCAGATGAATTGGACGCGGAAGCCCGATATTCCGATATTGATGAGGCATAAGGCCCGCGCAACTGCACAAGCTCGACCGACGGTGAGCGTCAAGGTGTGGTCGCGTGAGAAGTTTCAGCCGAGGCGCATGAGTTCCTGCGCTTCCGGAGAGGGATTGAGGCGCACAGGGTCTGCGGGCGTCCAGTCGCGCGTGTCGCGGCTCCAGCGCTCGGGGTGACGGGCGCGAGCGCGCTGGTACACCTAGTGGCACTGGGCGAGCAGCGCGGCTTCGCGTCCGAAGTGCCTGTCGTCGGGCGTGACGAAGCGGATGGCGGAGTGCCGGTGCTCGGTGTTGTACTAGGCGCCCAAACGCGTCATCCACGCTTGCGCGTCCTGAGCCGAGGCGAAGTGGCGCTGGGGGAAGCAGGGGCGGTACTTCAGCGTGCGGAAGAGGGTTTCGGAGAAGGCATTGTCGTCCGAAGCGCGGGGCCAGCTGAAGGAGGGGGCCACCCCCATCCATTGCAGCGTGGCCAGCATCGTGGCGCCCTTCATGAGGCCGCCGTTGTCCGAATACAGCACCAAGCTCTCTAGGCTACCGGCGGCCTGCCTGCTTTCGCGGATGAGGGCTGCGGAAAGCGCGAACAACTCTTCTTCGTGGACGCGCCAGCCCATGATGCGGCGCACGTGCGGCCCTGGCGGGGCGTGGCTTGAAGCCCCTTCCCCCGGGTCTGCTAGGTTTCACCGCTGCCCACATGAAAAGACCCGCCTCCCTCCTCATCGCCCTGGCCTGCGCACTGCTCCTCCCCGCCTGCGGTCCCTCGGAGTGCACCCCGGACAACTGCCGGGACGGGTGCTGCTCCGAGGAGAACGAGTGCGTGCGGTACGCCAGCGATGAGTCCTGTGGCCCCAAGGGTGGCGGCGCCTGTCTCGGCTGTGCCACCGGCAGCGTCTGCCACCTGGGCCAGCGTGCGTGCATCGTGGGTGTGATGCGAACGCGGGTGCAGCCCGCCCGGGCCACCATCCTCCCGTACGACCCCTACTCCACGGAGGATGAGGATTGGGATTTCGATGGCTCGCCGCCCGACGTCGTCGTGGAAATGCGCTGCCCGTCCGCATCCGGCGTATTTCGCACTCCCGAGGATGAGAGCCTGCGCCCCCGATGGAACACCGGCGGCTGCGAGGTCATCACCTCCAACCTCCTCAAGTTCCCCCTCGAGATTTCGATCTTCGACGTCGACGATTTCGCCTTCGACGACTCCATGGGCAGCTTCAACTACCAGGTCACTCCCGAGGACCTGCACTTCGGCCGGATCGAGCTCGCCCTTCCAGAGGCAGTGCTCGCGTTGGAGATCGACCTCTCCCATACCTATTCCGCCGAATAGCGCCCCGGTGGGCATCCGCGTTGGCGGGGTATGAGGGGCGTTGGCAGCCCTTCGCAGACTGAGTAACCGTCCCAGTGGCACCGGCGTAACGCAGGAATGCACCCGCGCTCCCTGCTCCTCCCCCTCCTGCTGCTCGCCAGCGCCTGTGGTCCCTCGTCGTCGGTGGACGAGGGCCTGGGCGTCGTCCAGGAACTCGACACCTCCGAACAGGGCATCACCGACTTCGTGCGCTCCGGCCACTACAAGTCCTGGCTCGCGGAGCCCACCGTCCACGAAACGCGCGCCCCCCACGGCAGCAAGGTCCGCGTCTTCTTCAACGACCTCGTCGTGGGTTCGCTGCGCGACGGCAATGCCACACACCCCGTGGGCAGCATCCTCGTCAAGGAGATGTACGAGAAGGACGGGAAGACCCTCCGGGGCCACGCGCTGGACGTGAAGATCTCCGACGGCGCCGGCAAGGACACCTGGATCTTCTACGAAGGCTTCGGCCCGAACTACGACAACAACTACTACGGCCGCGCCCACGACACCTGTCATGGCTGCCATTCGGACGGGAAGGACTACGTCACCACGCCCCTGCCCTGAAACGCCAACGGGCGGCCTTCCCTGGGGAAGACCGCCCGCCGTCGTCATGCACCGTGTCCGTGCCGGCTACCGCGCCGGTGACTTGCGGCGCATCAGGAACACGCCCAGGCCCACGCCCGCGGCCACCTTCACCGCGGACGCCAGGGGCGTCTTGCTCAGCGGCACCGGCGCCGTGGTGTACGGCGGCGCGACCGGCTTGGGACGGAAGTCGGTAGCACCGGGCAGGTCCGCGCCCTTCTCCTCCGCTTCCGTCTTCGTCACGTTCGGCCCGGCCTGATCCGGATCGCGCTGCCCCGGCGACTTACCGTCCGGCGACTTGTGCTCCAGGATGCCGTTGATCTCCGCGCCCAGCAGGATGACCTGGCAGGAGATCCACATCCACAAGAGCAGCACGATGACACCGCCGATGGCGCCGTAGTTCACGTCGTACGAGCCGAAGTTCGCCACGTACATGGAGAACGCCCACGACGCGGCCACCCAGATGAGCACGCCCACCACCGAGCCCGGCGTGATGAACTTGAACTTCTGCTTCACGTCCGGCAGCGCGTAGTACAGGTACGCCCACAGGCACATCATCAGGAGCCCCGCCACTGGCAGGCGCAGCCACATGATGACGGTGCTCAGCGGCTCACCCAGCTTGTTCGCCACCGCCGGCGTGACGACCGCGACGAGGGCCGCCAGCACCGCCGTCACCGCCGTACCCAACGTCGTCAGGAGCGCGATGCCGCGCTTCTTCCAGAACGGGCGCTTCTCCTCCACGCCGTACACCGTGTTGAGCGCCTCCATCAGCGCCACGATGCCGCCCGACGCCGCCCAGACGGCGCCCACGCCACCAATGGTCAGCAGGCCCACCGGGTTGCTGTTCGCCAGCGCCTCCAGGCGCTCACCCAGGATCTTCGTCACCTCCTGCGGCGCCACGCGCGACAGCTCCTGGACGAGCTGCTGCGCCTGATGCGGATCAATCAACACGCCCGCAAGCGACACGAGGAACAGCAGGAACGGGAACAGCGCGAGGATGCCCTGGAACGTCAGCGCCCCCGCCACGTTGCCCACGTTGTCCCGCGCCCACTCGGCCTTGAGGGACTTGAAGAACTCCTTCCAGCTCATTCCCTTGCCGGGCAAAACCATGCAGCCTCCTCCGAGGTGTCCAGCGACCGCTCGGAGGAGATTGGGCATTCCATCCCCTGACTGGCTTCCTCCTCGGAGGAGTCGCCTGCCCCCCTGCCTGCTGACCGCGCATGGAGGACGGGATGGCAAGCCCCTGCTTCATGCCCGGCCGCCTGCTCCAGACGTCAGAAAACGGGCAGGACCGGGGCGTCCTTCAACCGGGGCGCCTGCTGATCCTTGCCGGACAGCAGCGGCGCGCTCACGGGCCAGGGGATGGCCAGGTCAGGATCATTCCAGTGCACGCTCCGCTCGGTCTCCGGCGAGTACAGCGCGGTGCACTTGTAGAAGAAGTCCGCGGAGTCGCTCAGCACGCAGAAGCCGTGCGCGAAGCCCGGGGGCACCCAGAGCTGCCGCTTGTTCTCGAACGACAGCTCCGCCGCCACCCAGCGGCCGAACGTGGGCGAGCCGCGCCGCACGTCCACCGCCACGTCCCACACCGCGCCGGACAGGCACTGCACCAGCTTGCCCTGCGCGTTCGGCTCCTGGAAGTGCAGCCCCCGCAGGGTGCCCTTCACCGAGCGCGACAGGTTGTCCTGCACGAAGGGGCCCGTGATGCCCGCGTCCGCGTAGCGCTTCGAGTGGTACGACTCGAGGAAGAAGCCCCGGTCGTCGCCGAACACCTTCGGCTCCACCAGGAGGACTTCGGGAAGCTCCAGGGGGGTGACCTTCACGACACCGCTCCCCGGTTCTCGATGAGATCCAGCAGGTACTGACCGTATTCGTTCTTGCGCATGGGCGCCGCCAGCGCCGCCAACTGCTTGTCGTCGATGTAGCCCATGCGGAAGGCAATCTCCTCCGGGCACGCCACCTTGAGACCCTGCCGGCGCTCGATGATCTCGATGTAGTTGGACGCCTGCATCAGCGACTCGTGCGTGCCGGTGTCCAGCCACGCGTAGCCGCGGCCCATCAGCTCCACGTTGAGTTCTCCGCGCCGCAGGTACTCCGCGTTCACGTCGGTGATTTCATACTCACCGCGCCGGCCGGGCTTGAGGTTGGCGGCGATGTCCACCACCTGGTTGTCGTAGAAGTACAACCCGGTGACGGCGTAGTGCGACTTCGGCTTCAGCGGCTTCTCCTCGATGCTCACCGCCTGGTGCTGGGCGTTGAGCTCCACCACGCCGTAGCGCTCCGGATCCTTCACGTAGTAGCCGAACACCGTCGCGCCTTGCGTGCGGCGCGAGGCCCGCTGCGTGAGCTCTCCCATGCCGTGGCCGTAGAAGATGTTGTCGCCCAGGATGAGCGACACCGGGTCCTTGCCCACGAAGTCGCGGCCGATGACGAAGGCCTGCGCCAGCCCCTCCGGCTTCGGCTGTTCGGCGTACTGGAAGCGCACGCCCCACTGCTCCCCGTCGCCCAGAAGCTCGCGGAAGCGCGGCAGGTCCTGCGGCGTGGAGATGATGAGGATCTCCCGGATGCCCGCCAGCATCAGCGTCGTCACCGGGTAGTAGATCATCGGCTTGTCGTAGACGGGCAACAGTTGCTTGCTCACCACGCGCGTCAGCGGATACAGGCGCGTGCCCGAGCCGCCGGCCAGAACGATTCCCTTCATGGATGCTCCCTGCGTTCCACGCCCCCGGACTGGAAGCCCCGGGAAGGTTCGCGGACGAGAATGCGCGCGGCCGGCCGCCACGCGCGGATGATCAAACGGGACGGTTCGCCTTCCACGCCGCGTGGAAGCGCGCCAGCGACTCGGCCAGCGCCAGCGGCTTTGCTTCCAACTGGGCCCGCACCTTGTCCGTCGTCAGGCCACTGCGCAGCGGCCGGGGGCTCGCGAGCTTCAGGTCCGCCATCCGCGTGGGCGTGATGAGCGACGCGTCCAAGCCGAACACCTCGCACAGCGCCCGGCCAAACCCCACCCGGTCGATGACGGTGCCACCGCACGTGTTCCACACCCCGCCCAGCCGCCGCACGCCCAATTCCGCCAGCATCGCGGCCACGCTGTCCGCGAAGCTCGGGGACACCACCTGGTCCTCGAACAGCTTCACCGGCTGCCCCTTCTCCAGCGCGCCCACCAGCCAGGCCCCGAAGTTGGGACGGCCCGCCGCCGGCCAGCCGTACACCACCGCCGTGCGCGCGATGGCGCAGCCCGGAACGAAGGTGCGCGCCGCCTGCTCCGCCATGTGCTTGGTGAGCGCGTACACGCCCTTCGGGTTGGGCAGCGCGTCTTCCGCGTACGGGCCCGCGTCCCCGTCGAACACGTAGTCCGTGGACACGTGCACCAGGTGCGCGCCCAGCGCGCGGGCGCCCCGGGCCACCGCCGCCGTGGCGGTGACGTTCGCCGCGAAGGCGGCCTCGGGGTCCTTCTCGCACGCGTCCACTTCCGTCATGGACGCGGGGTGGATGATCACCTCGGGCGCGGCGCTGGCGATGGCCGCGGCCACGTCCGCCTCGCGCGTCAGGTCCACTTCCACGTACCGGTGCGTCCCGCCGGTGCGCCGGGGGCCCCGACCCAGCCCGACGACGTCGTGCCCCTGTTCGGTCAGCAACGCGCAGACGCGGCTGCCCACCAGGCCGTTGGCCCCCGTGACGAGAAGGCGCATGGCCTAGCCCCGCCCCTGGAGACGGGTCTTGTACTGGGTGTCGAAGTACTGGCGGTAGGCGCCGCTCGTCACCCGCTCCCACCACGCGCGGTTCTCCACGTACCACTTCACCGTGTCCGCCAGCCCCTCCTCGAAGGTGTGCTTCGCCTTCCAGCCCAGCTCCGCGCGGATCTTCGCCGGGTCGATGGCGTAGCGCCGATCATGCCCGGGCCGGTCCGCCACGTACTGGATGAGGGACTCGGGCTTGTTCAGCAGGCCCAGGATGCCCTTGACGATCTCGATGTTGCGACGCTCGGAGCCGCCGCCGATGTTGTAGACCTCGCCGGCCCGGCCCTTCTCCAGCGCCACCAGCAGGCCCTGGCAGTGGTCCTCCACGTGGAGCCAGTCGCGCACGTTGGCGCCGTCGCCGTAGACGGGCAGCGGCTTGTCGTGGAGCGCGTTGACCACCATCAGCGGGATGAGCTTCTCCGGGAACTGGTAGCGGCCGTAGTTGTTCGAGCAGCGCGTCACCACCACGTCCATCTTGAACGTGTGGTGGTACGCCAGCGCGATCAGGTCCGAGCTCGTCTTCGACGCCGAGTACGGGCTGGACGGCTGGAGCGGCGAGACTTCCGTGAACGCGCCCGTGGGCCCCAGCGAGCCGTACACCTCGTCGGTGGACACCATCAGGAAGCGCTTCACCCCCCGCGCCCGGCTGGCCTCCAGCAACTGTTGGGTGCCCAGGACGTTGGTGGTGACGAAGATTTCCGGCCCCAGGATGGAGCGGTCCACGTGGCTCTCCGCCGCCAGGTGCATCACCGCGTCGATGGAATGTTGCACCAGGAGGTGCTCCACGAGCTCCCGGTTGCCGATGTCGCCTCGCACGAAGACGTGCTGGGGGTCCCCCTCCAGGTCGGCGAGCGTCTCGAGGTTGCCGGCGTAGGTGAGCTTGTCGAGGTTGACGATCTTCCAGTCAGGCCGCTCGCGACGCAGGTACTTCACCAGATTGGAGCCGATGAAGCCGCAGCCCCCTGTCACCAGGACGTTCATTGACAAGCCACCACTCGGACGCAGGAGAAAGCGCCCTCCGTAGCGGAGGCAGGGGAGCCCCGTCAAGGCAAGGCCGCGCCCACTTGTCGCCGGTGCGTGCCGGTTGTAAACGCCATGGCCAACGTGAGCCTCTGGAACAGCAAGCGAGGGACCGCCTCCCCGAGCGTCGGGAGGGTCCACCAGCTGGTAGCGCGCCTGGCCTGGGGCGACGCCGTGGGCAATCAGGTGCGCTACCTGCGGGACCTGCTGCGCGGTTGGGGCTTCGCCTCGGAAATCTACGCGGACCAGTGGGACGAGTCCTGCCGCGATCAGGTGCGGCCCGCCCACGACTACCCGCGCGAGGCGGACGCGGACAGCGCGCTGCTCATCCACCACAGCTTCGAGTCGCGGCTCGTCCCCATCGTGGCCCGGTCGAAGGGGCGCAAGGCGCTGCTGTACCACAACGTCACGCCGGCCCGGTTCTTCGAGGGCTCGGACCGCCACGTGGCGCGCGGCTGCACGGTGGCCCGCGAGGAACTGAGGGCGCTGCGCGACCACGTGACGCACGCCTGGGCCTACTCGCACTTCAGCGCGGAAGAGCTGACCGCCGCGGGCTACCGGGACGCTTCGGTGCTGCCCTTCGCGGTGGACTGGAACGCGTTCAACGTGCCGGCGGATCCCGCGCTCCGGGCGCAGATGGAGGACGGGTGCGCGAACATCCTCTTCGTGGGCCGCACCGTGCCCAGCAAGCGCCTGGAGGACGTGCTGCGCGTCTTCACCGCGTACCAGCGCCTGTATCAGCCGCGCAGCCGGCTGCTGGTGGCGGGGACGCTGTCCAACAGCGCCCCCTATGACGCCTCCGTGCTCGCGCTGCGCGAGCAGTTGGGCCCCGAGCGCGTCGTCTTCCTGGGGCGGGTGGATTCGGCCCAGTTGTCCGCGTGCTTCGCCTCCGCCACGGCCTACCTCTCCATGAGCCGCCACGAGGGCTTCGGCGTGCCCCTGCTGGAGGCCATGTACCGGGGCGTGCCCGTGGTGGCGTACGGCGCCGCGGCGGTGCCGGAGACGATGGGCGGCGCGGGCGTCACCACGCTGACGGACGACCCCGTGGAGGTCGCCGGGCTGCTCGCGGTGCTGGAGCGCGACGCGGCCCTGCGAGCGCGGGTGGTGGACGCCCAGCGTGAGCGGCTGGCCCCGTTGGATCAGGAGACGGTCGCCCGGCGCGTGCGCGAGGCCCTGACGCCCTTCCTGGAGGGCCGGGCCCCGGCGCGCGAGAAGCGCGGCCCCGACGGCCCTACGGTGGTGTGCCCGGGCTTCGAAACCGCGCCGGACGCGCCCATGTCCCGCCTGGCGCGCGCCGTGGTGGACCGGCTGCCCGGCGCGAGGCTCTGGACGGTGCGCCGCCAGGTGATGCCGCTGCAACTGGCGCCGAAAGAGGCACGCAGCGACGGCGCGGCGGTGTGGCACTTCACCCCGGATGAGCCAGCGTCGCGCGAGGGCCAGGACGTGCCCCCGTCCTCGTCCCTGGAGACGGCCGTGTGCTGCGCCACCGGCCCCGTGCTGTTCGCGGGCGCGGATGAAGAGGTGGCGCGGCGGACCGTGACCCGGCTCCACTCCCGCACCGTCGCGGGCGGCGTCTGGGAAACCCGCCGCGCGCCGGACGAGGGCGTGCGGCTGGCGCTGGGTGCCCGCCTGTGGGAGCTGTCCCCCGGAGCGGACGTGGACGCGCTCGCGACGGATGTGGCCCAGGCCCTGGAAGCGGGAGGACGCACGCATGCGCGCTGAAGACCTCATCAGCACCCGGCCCACCGCGGAGGAGATCACCGAGTCCCTGCGCCAGCTTCCAACGCCCCGGCCGGACGCCGTGGACGCGCTCCGACAGCGCTTCGCCGCCACCCACGAAAAACCCTCCGCCGCCTCGTGGCCTCCCTTCCTGGAGGGTGCGCGCATCAAGCGCGATGCGCGCTACGCGGACGCGCCGTCGTCCCACCGGCCCGTGGTGGGCCCCGCGCTGGTGATGGCCAAGCGCGCCTTCCGGCTCGCGTTCCAGCCCTTCATCAACGAAGCGCTCCGGCGCCAGGTGGAGTTCAACGAAGCCATCCTGGACGCGCTCGCGCTCATCCACGAACACCAGCGCGTCCATGCGCGCACGCAGACGCTCTGGCGCCAGGAAGTGGAGAAGCGGCTGGAGCAGCTTGACGCCCAGATGCCTCCGAAGACTCCGGAGGCCGAGCCCCCCACGAAGCCCTCCGGGGAAGACACGGGCGCGGAGCCGGCTCGCGGCAAGTCCAGACGCCGTGGCCGGTAGCCTCCGGGCATGAACAGACATCGCCTGGCGCCACGAGGAGAGGTAGGGTGTCGGCCATCATGACGGCCCCTGCCTGTCCTGCCTGTGATTCCCAGACGCTCCAGCCGACCTTCCTGGGCGCCCGGCTGGGCGTGGAGACATGTGCACGCTGCGGCCACCGCGCCGCTTCGCACCGCGCTCCGCGCAACACGGCCGACTACCATGCCCAGTACGACAGCGGCGGTTTCATGGACTCGCTGCGCGCCACGCGGCAGCGACAGGCCCGCGCCATCGTCGAGCGCCTGCGCCGCCACGTGCCACAGCCCGCCCGGCTGCTGGACTTCGGGGCGGGCCGGGGCTGGTTCCTGGAGGGCTGCCGCGACGCGGGCGTGACGGAGCTCGCGGGGGCGGACATCTCCGAGCTGTCCGTGAACCTGCTGCGCGACGCGGGCATCCCTTCCGTGCAGTTGGCCCTGCCCGAAGGGGGACGGTGGCCCCTGCCGCTGGAGGCGCTGCCGTTCCGCCCGCGCATCCTCACGCTGCTGGACGTGGTGGAACACTTCCCGGGCCCGCACCTGTCGGACATGGTGCGCCACCTCGTCGGCCAGCTCGCGCCGGAGCTGGAGTGGGTGGTGCTCAAGGTGCCCGTGGCCAGCGGCCTGCTGTATCGCGTCTCCCGGGTGATGGCCGGACTGGGCACGCCCCAGTTCCTGGAGCAGTTGTACCAGTGCGGCTCCTTTCCTCCGCATGAGAGCTACTTCACCCGGGCCTCCATGGAGGCCCTGCTGCGGCGCGTGGGCCTGGAGCCGGTGGACGCCTTCGGCGACCTGGACTTCGAGGCGGGCAGCCTCGCCGACCGGGCCCACGCCGCACGACGGCTCCCCCGGCCGCTCGTCACCCTGGCAGGCCAGGGCCTGGGCGCCGTGGCGGAGGGCCTGCGACTGCAGGACGCCTGGATCTTCATCGCGCGCGTGGGGCAGGCTCGGGCCTAGGGGGTAGGAGGGTTGTTCGGCCCGGGTGGTGACGGTAGAAGCCCCATCGAGACAGGAGTGTGAAGCATGGACACCCGACGGGGCCTCATCGTGTTGCTGGCCTACAACGAAGAGGAATGCATCGGCTCCACGGTGGCGGAGCTGCGTGAAGCACTGCCGGACCTGGACGTGCTCGTCGTGGACGACGGTTCGAGGGATCAGACGGCGGACCACGCCCGGGCCGCGGGCGCGCACGTCCTCACCCACCCCTTCAACCTGGGTGTCGCCGCGGGCGAGGCGAGCGGCCTGCTCTATGCCTCACGGCACGGCTACGCGCAGGTCATCCGCATGGACGGCGACGGCCAGCATGACCCCGCGTCCGTCCCCGCCCTGCGCGAAGCGCTCCAGTCCGGCGTGGAGCTCGTCATCGGCAGCCGGTTCGCGGGCGTCACGAGCTTCCGCTCCACGTGGCTGCGCCGCTTCGGCAACCGGTTCCTCGCGGGGCTCCTGTCCACGCTGAGCCGCCAGCGCATCACCGACCCGACCTCCGGCTTCCGGGGCTTCGGGCCCCAGGCCATCCGCTTCTTCGCGCGCACCCACCCCCACGACTACCCGGAACCCGAGAGCGTCCTCATGGCGGCGCGGCAGGGCTTCCCCATCGCGGAGGTGGCCGTGCGCATGCGGCCGCGCCTCACCGGCACCAGCTCGCTGACGCCGTGGAAGTCGGCCTTCTACATGGCGAAGGTGTCCTTCGCCCTCCTCATGGAGCGGGTCCGTCCCGTCTGATGCCCATGCTTCGCTCCAGCCTCATTGGCGTGGCCTTCGCGGCCGCCTTCGCGTTCACGGTGCTGTGGTCGGCCCGGGGCCAGCGCACCAGCGAGCGCCACACCTTCGCGTGGTTGCTGGTCGCGGCGGCCATCGCGGGCCTGTCCCTGTGGCGCCATGGCATCGACACGCTGGCGTCGGCCATGGGCATCTACTACGCGCCCTCGGCCCTCTTCTTCCTCGCCCTGTCGGCCCTGATGTGGGTCGTGTACCGGCTGAGCCTCCAGGTGGCGGAGCAGCGCCAGCAGCTCAAGCGGCTGGCGCAGGAGGTGGCCCTGCTCACCTCCGCGGAGCATGAGCGCCTCACGCGCGCCCTGCCCCGCCC
>NZ_RAVZ01000091.1 GCF_003611635.1 Corallococcus terminator
GGGCGGGCGCGGTGGCGGCGGCGCCGGCCGCCTCCAGGTCCTTGAGGTTCTTCACGACGGTGCGCCCCTGGGCGTCCACCACCTTGAAGTTCGTGTCCGCGTCCTCCAGCTCCGCGGACTCCTCGTAGAGGCGCGCGAACGCCCGCGCCACCGACGTGCGCCCGGCCACGTTGGCCACGATGCGGCACTTGGACAGGGCCCTCAGCTCGTCGAGCACCCGCACGTTGAGCGGGTCCGACATGGCCACCACCAGCGTCTTGCCGTCGTCGCGAAGCTGGAGCGGCACGACGGAGAAGTCGCGCGCCGTCTGCGAGGGAATCTTCGCCTTCACGTGCGGCGGAACCATCTGCACGGCGTCCAGGTTCACCGCCGGCATGCCCAACTGCTTCGACAGGGCGCGCACGAGGATGTCCTCGGAGACGAGGTTCATGCGGACGAGGATCTCGCCCAGCTTCCCGCCCCACTTGGCCTGCTCGGCGAGCGCCGCCTTGAGCTGGCTCTCCTGCAGGACGTTCGCCTTGATCAGCAGTTCTCCGAGCTTGATCTGTGCCATGTCGTGCGCGTCAGTGTACCCGACTTGGGCCGGTACGCTGCCTTTCGACGCCTGGAAGCTCAGGAACCCGGCGCTGGGGGCGGTGGCGACACCGCGCCCCCACCCAGCTCCCGGCCCCGCTCGTCCACGTCCACCACCTTCGCGCCCTCCGGGGCCGTCAGCTCGTAGAGCGTCAGGTCCGGCCGGCCGTTGAGGGTGATCTCCGTGTAGCGCAGCTCCAGCTTCGTGTCCGCCTGGGACGCCGTGAGGATGACCTTGCCGGGGAAGAGCAGCTCGCCGCGCTGCTTGAAGTCCTCGAACGCCAGGTCGTAGCCCGGCACGCCCCGGACCTCGCTTTTCACCACCCGCAGGTGCCGGGGATCCACGCGGAGTGTCTGTGTGGCCGCGCCCCGCACCAGCGTGAGCACGTACACGCGCTCCTTCTCATCCAGCGCCAGGGTCATGGACTCCGGGGGCAGGAGGGGGACCTGGCCCAGCATGACGGCCACCAATTCCTCGCTCGGCAGCACGATGGGCAGGAAGCGGGACACGTTCTCCGGGCTGGAGGGGCCCTGGTAGTAGGTGTTGCCCTGCGCCTGGTAGACGCCGAAGCGTGTCCCGTCGGACACGAGCGAGGCGACCGGGCGGTTGAAGAAGTCGTACGTCTCCAGGTGGATGAGGCCCGGGCGGGTGATGGAGAGGAAGGTGGAGAGCGTTCCACTGCCCTGGGGGGAGTCCACGCGCAGCTTGGAGTCGCCCTCCAGGGTAACCACCTGACCCTGCCGCTCCTGCACATGCTGGTAGAGCGTCTGGGCGTCCTCGATGCGGCCCTCCGGACCGAACTCGAGGCGTTTGGGGCAGGCCGAACAGAGGAGGGCCAGGAAGATTGCGGCGGCTGCGCGGTTCATATGTCCTAGTGTGAGCCAGGGCTCCCTGCCCGGTCATCAACCATGAGCCTGAACGATCTACTTCATTACCTTCGCCTGGGCGGCGTCACCCTCGCCCTCCTCCTGGGCGCCTCCGTGGTGGCCCTGGGCGTGGCCATCGAAAGGCTCATCGCCCTCTGGGGCGTGAGCGAGCGGTCCCGCAACCTGGGCGAAATCGTCCACAAGCACCTCCTGCGCGGGGACGTGGCCGCGGCCCGTACCGCCGCCGAGCGCTCCGACGCGGTGGCCGCCGACATCTTCCTCGCGGGCTTCGACCGCTGGGAGCGAAGCCGCGCCAGTGGCGGCAATGGCATCGAGTCCGCCGTGGAGCGCGAGCGCGCCCAGGTGGGCCTCAAGCTCAGGCGCAACCTGTGGCTGCTCGCCACCATCGGTTCGACGACGCCCTTCGTGGGCCTCTTCGGCACCGTGGCCGGCATCATGCGCTCCTTCAAGGACCTGGGCGTGGACGTGGAGGCCGGCGGCACCGGCGGCTCCGCGGCCGTGATGACGGGCATCTCCGAGGCGCTCGTCGCCACCGCCGTGGGCATCCTCGTCGCCGTGCAGGCGATGGTCTTCTACAACTACTTCCAGGCCCGGCTCTCCCGCGTGCTCGTGGAGCTGCGCCTCCTGGGAGACGAGTTCTCCGAGCTGCTCAAGGAGCGCGCCACCGGAGTGGTGCTGCCAGAGCCGCCCCCCTCGCGCGAGCCGTCCACCCCACCCGCCACACGTCCGGATCCGCAGCCCGCCTCGTCCTGACAGGAGAGAACGTCCACCATGGCCATGGGAAAGACGCCGGGCTCCTCCGACGACGAAGGCGACAGCGCGGGCTTCGCGGAGATCAACATCACGCCGCTCACGGACGTGATGCTGGTGCTGCTCATCATCTTCATGGTGACCAGCACCGTCATCACCCAGCAAGGCCCGGGCGGCGGCACCAAGACGGGCCTGAAGGTGAACCTGCCCAAGGGCGGCTCCGCGGACGTCACCGCGCGCACCACGGACATCTCCGTGGCGGTGCTGGCGGACGGCCGCTTCGTGCTCGCGGGCAACGTCGTCGCGGAGGCGGAGTTGAAGCAGGCCTTCGACAAGGCCAAGGAGCAGAACCCCGACACCGTGGTCATCGTGCAGGCGGACGAAGGCGTGTCCCACGGCACCGTGGTGCAGGTGATGGAGCTGGCGAAGCAGGCCGGCCTGGGGCAGCTCGCCATCGGCGTGCGCGAAGGCAACTAGCCTCCGCTTCCTGCCTCACCCAAGCGAAAGACAAAGGCCCCCCGGCACGGATGCCGGAGGGCCTTTTTCACTTTTCAGCGCGTGGTGCGGCGACCGACTAGACGGACGCGAACGCCGCGTCGGTGATGTCCATCGGGGACGTGTCCTCGGTGGCGATGAGGCGCGCGGCGTACTCCACGTTGGGCAGCACGTTGCGCGCGTACCAGAGGGCGCTGAACTTCTTGCCGTCGTAGAACGCCTTGTCCGGGTGGTCCGCGGCCACGGAGGCGGACGCCTTCTCCGCGATGACGGCCGCGTCCAAGAGCAGCCAGCCCACGGCCACTTCCGACATCATGTTGAGGAAGCGGTTGGCGGACAGCGGGATGAGCGGGAAGCGGCCCTGGTCCTGCGACCAGCCGAACAGCGCCATCGCGCTGGACATCAGGCCTTCCTGCGCGCCGGCCAGCGTCTTCACGGCCTCGCCCAGCACGGGGTGCTCACGGTGCGCTTCGACGAAGCTGCCGACATCGCCCATGAACTGCTGGAAGTGCGCACCACCGGCCTGGCCCATCTTGCGGCCGACGAGGTCCATGGCCTGGATGTGGTTGGTGCCCTCGTAGATGGAGAAGATCTTCGAGTCGCGCGTGTACTGCTCCACCGGGTAGTCCTGGATGTAGCCGGCGCCGCCGTACACCTGGATGGCCTGCGCGCACAGGCGGAAGGCCTGGTCGGAGCCGTAGGACTTCACCAGCGGCGTCAGCACCTCCACCTGGCCCTTGTGGTAGCTGGCCGCGTCATCGTCCTTGCCGGCGAGCTGCCGCGCCTTGTCCAGATGCATGGCCAGCTTGATGATCAGCGAACGGATGCCCTCCACGTGCGCCTTGATCTCCAGCAGCATGCGGCGGACGTCCGGGTGCTCGATGATGGCGGCGCGGGGCGCGGACGGGTCCTTCCACTTGGTGAAGTGGGAGCCCTGCTTGCGGTCCTTCGCGTAGTCCAGCGCGTTGTAGTACGCAGCCGACGCGAGGCTCACGCCCTGGATGCCCACGGCGATGCGCGCGCCGTTCATCATCTTGAACATCTGGCTCATGCCGACGTGTTCAACGGTCCCGACGAGCTCGCCCAGACACGCGTCGTTCTCACCGAAGTTGAGGACACAGGTGGCCGAACCGTTGATGCCCATCTTGTGCTCGATGGACGCCACGGTGACGTCGTTGGGCTTGCCCGCGGAGCCGTCCTCGTTGATGCGCAGCTTGGGGACGATGAACAGCGACAGGCCCTTGGTGCCGGCCGGAGCGCCGTCCACGCGCGCGAGCACCAGGTGGATGATGTTGCCGGCCATGTCGTGGTCGCCGCCGGAGATGAAGATCTTCGTGCCCCGGATGCTGTACGTGCCGTCCGCGTTGCGGCGCGCGGTGGACTTGGCCGCGCCCACGTCGGAGCCGGCGTGCGGCTCCGTGAGGCACATGGTGCCGCCCCACGTTCCGTTGAGCATGCGCTCCACGAACTGCTTCTGCTGCGCGGGCGTGCCGCACTCGGCGATGACTTCCGCCGCGCCGAACGCCAGGCCCGGGTACATGTTGAAGGCCGAGTTGGCGCCGGAGAGGATCTCCTCCACCGTCACCTGGAGCATCATCGGCGCGCCCTGGCCGCCGTGGTCCGGGCTCACGCCCACCGTCTTGAAGCCCTGCTCATAGAGCTTCACCCACGCGTCCTTGAAGCCCGTCGGCGTGAAGACGGAGCCATTCTCCACCCGGCAACCCTCGCGGTCGCCCACCGAGTTGAGGGGCCCCAGCACCTCGCGCGCGAAGAGGTACGTCGCATCGAGCACCGCCTTCGCCTCGTCCGACCCCCAGGCGTCGAAGGGTGCCTGACCCGCGATCTGGCCGAAGCCGAACTGCTCGAACAGCGTGAAGAAGATCTCTCGAAGGTCGGTCTTGTAGGTGTTGATGCCGGCGGACATGGCCACTCCTGCGTGGGGGCTCGCTGCCCCCTCCCGTTTGGCGGGAAGGGGTCAACGGCCCATCTAACGACAGGAAGTGTGGCGTCGGCTGATTTTTGAGTCAACCCTGAATGACACCCCGCGTTGAGCAGCGGTCGAAGCCGCCCTTCTCGAACGCGGGACCTGCGCTGTAAACGCCTACTTCTTGGCCTTCTTCGCGGCCGGGAGGGAGGCCGTCTTGGCGGCGGGCTTCTCCCGGGGGGCGGTCTTCTTGGACGAGGCGCCAGTCCGGGGCTCGTCTGAGTCCTCGTCCTCGTCGCCTTCTTCCTCGGGGGCGGTGGGCGCACTGGAGGAAGAGGCGGCCTCCGAGGTCGAGGCCTGGGGGGCCTGGACGACCAGGCTCTCGCGGGGCACTTCCACCACGATGGGGGACTGGCCGGAGCGCTGCCGGTTCTCGTCCTCCAGGGAGTAGAAGAGCTGGATCTGCGAGCCGCCCTTCATGACGAGCTCGCCCTTCTGGTTCTCCGCCCAGAGGTCGATTTCGACGAAGTACCGGCCGCCGGAGCCGTGGCGGTCGCTCACCCGGCCCTTGCAGACCACGGTGTCGCCCGGCCACACCATCTTGATGAAGCGGACGTTGTAGCGCCGAAGCTGGCCACCGCGCGCCCAGTCGCTGATGAGCTGGCCGAGCATGCCCATGACGAGCATGCCCGGGGCGTAGACGGACGGCATGCCCACGCTCTTGGCGTACAGCTCGTCCACGTGGACCGGGTTGTAGTCGCCGGAGGCGCCTGCGTACCGGGACAACTGCACGCGATCCACCGGGGCCTTGGCCAGCGCCGGAAGCTCGTCACCGACGCGGATGGATTCGAAGTAGAGCTTGCGCGCGGGCATCAAACGTTCTCCTTGGCGGCCCGGACGACGAGCGTGCGGCGGGCGCGGAAGACGAGGTTGCCCTCCTCGTCACGGCCTTCGTCCTCGATGACCGCGATGTCCATCTTCCCGGACATGTTGGGTCGCTCGAAGACGTCCGAGACGCGGGTGGACACGTAGATGCGGTCCCCCGCGAAGATGGGCCGCTCGTAGTCAAACCCCTGTTCCGCGTGCAGCAGGCTCTTGATGCCCACCCCCAGCAGCTCCCTCAGGTCCGCGGCGGAATGGAACGACGCGGGAAACGTGGGCGGCGCGACGATGGTGGGGTAGCCCGACGCGCGAGCGTACTCCTCGTCGTAGTAGATGGGATTGTAATCGCCAATCGCCTCGGCGAAGCGCCGGATGGCGCCCTTCTCCACCTCGTTGAGCGTCGGCGGCGAGGCGCGGCCAATCGCATTCTTGTCCAGCATTTCCCTCTCCTGATGAGTCTTCAGCGTCCTGCCGGAAGCTCGAGCACCGTCAGGAGCCCTGCTTCCGCGGCCGTCAATCGTGGCGCGGCATTCACCAGCGCGTTCGCGGTGGCCCGGTCGCCCGCCACTCCCCCCGGGATTTCCAGCACCAGTCTGGGGTCCGCGTCGATTTCGATGCGGTCCCTTGGATCTTCCGCCCCCACCGCGATGGTCAGCTCCAGGCGCACCCGCTCCTGACCCTCCTCCAAACCCACCACGGACTGGAACATGCCCGCGACGCGGCCTTTCTTCACCACAAATGCGCCGCCGGTGATGTCCTCCTCGGCGAACACGGGCGCGACCTCCTCCTCGAAGTCGTCGCAGTCCAGGCCCAGGCCCAGCGCCGCCAGCGCCGCGGATTCAACCAGGCCCACGTGGCCCAGCTCCTCGCGATCCACCAGGTCGAAGAACTCCTCCTCCGTCAGGCCGGCGCCCACCTTGCGCTGGAGGGCTTCACGCCGCGTGCGCGCGTCCACCACCCGGCTCACCGTCGCCTTGCGCACCGGGCCGCACACCTGCCCCGCCGTGGCCACCAGCCGATCCAACACGAAGCCCGGGTTCACGCCGGTGCCCACGATGGCGACGCCCGCCTTCTGCGCCGCGCGCTCCAGCTTTTCCGCCAGCTCCGGGTACTTGAGGTACGGGAACGCCAGCTCCTCGCAGGTGCTCGCCACCGGGAGGCCCAGCTTCAAGGCCTCCATCAACTGGTCCATCACCTGCGCGAGCCGCGAGCTGGTGGCGTGCAGCACCACCACGCCCTTGCGGCGTCCCACCGCGCGCTCCAGCGATTCGGAGATCTTGAAGCGCGGTCCTGCCTGCCCCAGCACGTCGCCCAGCGGGCGTCCCACCAGCGTGGGCTGCGGATCCACCGCGCCGATGAGTTCCACTTCCTGGGAGGAAAGGGCCGCCTTGGCAATCTCCTGCCCGATGAACCCCAGCCCCATCACCACGACCGGCACTGGCCCATCAGGGGCTTTAGCCATCGGAAATTGCTCCCGAATTCCAAGGGGTTACAAGCACTTACGGCGGGTAGGAACACACCATAGAACACGCTTCCGCAGGCAGGCAAGCGTGACGTGGAGTCCGGCGACCCCGGGTTTCAGGGAATCTTCAAGAATTCCGGCACTTTACCGACACTGGAAAGCTTGGGGGGGCCTGTCTGCCTGCCCTCGAACCCGCTATAAGACTTTGAGAATAACGCAGCCCACTCGCTCGGAGCGTACGGACCCATGGCTCGAATCCTCGTGGTGGACGACGACGTGCTGATCCTCGCCGCGCTGTCCCGAATCCTCCATGCGGAAGGTTACGAGGTCGTGACGCACAGCGATCCGGTGCTGGCGGCGCGCGAGCAGGGCTTCGACGTGGTGCTGACGGACTTCATGATGCCGTACCTCAACGGCATCGAGCTGCTGGCGGCGCTCCGGGAGAAGAATCCACGGGCGGTGCGGCTGATGTTGACCGCGGCGGCGGACTTCAAGACGGCGTCGGAGGCGGTGAACCGGGGCGAGGTGTTCCGCCTGCTGGGCAAGCCGTGGGCGTTGAGCGAGCTGACGAGCAGCGTGCGGCAGGCCGTGGAGCACCGCCGGCTGGTGGAGGCCAACGAGCGGCTGACGCGCGAGGTGGCGGACAAGAACGAGGAGCTGCTGGAGGTAAACCAGGACCTGGAGCGCCGGGTCATCGAGCGCACCGCGGGCTTGCTGGACGGACTCATCAGCGCGCTGGACTACCGGGACACGGAGACGCAGTGGCATTCGCGGCGCGTGTCGCTGTACGCGCGGCGGCTGGCGCAGGAGATCGGCCTCACCGGCCCGGCGCTGGACGTGGTGGAACAGGGCGCGCTGTTGCACGACATCGGGAAGATTGGCGTTCGCGACTCCATCCTGCTCAAGCCCGGCCCGCTGACGCCGGACGAGTGGGTGGAGATGAAGCAGCACCCGGAGTTCGGCTACCGGATGCTGGCGAAGATGCCCTACCTGCACGAGGCGGCGCTCATCGTCCTTCAGCACCAGGAGCGCTGGGACGGCAAGGGCTACCCGCTGGGGCTCAAGGGCGAGGACATCGTCGTGGGCGCGCGCATCTTCTGTCTCGTGGACACGCTGGATGCCATCACCTCCGACCGCCCCTACCGCAAGGGCCGCCCCATGAGCGTGGCGCGCGACGAGGTGCGCCGCTGCGCGGGCACGCAGTTCGATCCGGCGCTCGCGGAGGCCTTCCTCAACCTGCCGGAGACGGAGTGGGCCCGCATCCGCCGCGAGGTGGAGGTGATGGAGGAGGCGGAGAACCGCCGCTGGAACAGCGGGCAGCTCAACGCCCACGGAGAGACGGAGCCCGCGCGCGCCAGCGGGGCCTGAGGCGGTCCAGTCCTGCTACGGAGCGCGGGTGCCGACGAGGACGTCGTCGATGACCGTGCCCTCCAGCAGCGCATCGACGGTGTCCATGCCGGCGACGACCTCGCCGAACACCGTGTAGCGGCCGTCCAGGTGTGGCTGCGGCGCGTGGGTGAAGAAGAACTGGCTGCCGCCGGTGTCCTTGCCCGACAGCGCCATGCCCACGACACCGCGCGTGTACGGCCTGCGCGTCATCTCACAGCGGATGGAGTGTCCCGGGCCGCCCTCCCCGTCCCCTCGCGGATCTCCGCCCTGCGCGACGAAGTCCGGCACCACGCGGTGGAAGGTGATGCCCCGGAAGTAGCCCTGCTTCGCGAGCGCCACCAGGTTGCCTCCCGTGAGCGGCGCATCGCGCTCCAGGAGGACGGTGATGTCCCCCTTGCGCGTGCGCAGCGTGAGCGTCGTGCCCGGCGGCGCGGGCGGCGGCCGGTAGGTGCCCGCAGGCAGCTCCACGCGGACGGAGCGGACCGCGGCGCCCGTCAGCGCCGTGAGGGATTCGGCGGCGACGCGGCGCACGTTGGCGTGCGGATGATTGAGCCACTCGCGCAGACGGGGCTCGGCCGCCCTTCCCTGCAACGCGACGAGCGCGCCCGCCACCGACTCCGCGAGGTCCGGCTCCCGGGGCACCCGCGCCGCCAGGGCCTCCACCATGGGCAGCGCTTCGGTGTCGTGCAGCTTGCCCGCCGTGGACGCGGCGAGCCCCGCGACCACCGCGTCGTCTCCCGCGATGAGGGCTCGCACCGGCGCTTTGGCCTGCGGCACCGGACGCTCGGACAGTGCATCCAACGCCGCGCCGCGCACCAGGGGACTCGCGTGGTCCAGCAGCGGCACCGCGAAGGCCGCTCCGGACGCCGGGGCGTCCTTGTTCGGCGATGACGATGCAGGGAGCACCGGGATGAACTTCGCCACCTCGTGCAGGCCCAGGGACAGGCGCAGGGGTTCGGACACGCGGCCGAAGCCGCACCCGTGAACCTGCTTCAGCACACCGAGCTGCCGATCCATCGCCGCCGCGACCCGGCAGTCCAGCCACGCGAGGTCCGCGTGCGCCTCCTCGGACGTGGCGACACGGTCGGCCTCCGCCAGTCCGCTCCGGAGGCGGATCCACAGGGGCTGACCGCGCACCGGAAGGCCCTGCTGCGCCGCCGCCAGCAGCGGATGCCCCCACGCCCCGTGCCCCGAGGCCACCTGCTTCACCTGCGACTCCAGCAGGGCCAGTGCGACCAGCGGAGGACACCCGGGTCCCTCATCGCCCTGGCACTTCACCGCCCACTTCGCCAGGGCCCGCGCCGCCTCCGCCGCCACGCGGGGCGTCGCATCCGAGAGCAATGGCGCCAGCACCGGGACATCCGCGACGCCACCCACGTCTCCCAGGCCCTTCGCACAGAGGGCCCGCACGTCCGGATCCGCGTCGCCCACACAACCGCCCAGCGCGGGCACCGCCTCCGGGCGCTTCGCCGTCGCCAGCAGGTAGGCCCCGCCGTAGCGCACGGCCTGGGGACGCGCGGGCTCCGTCAGCGCCACCATCGTCGCCAGCGGAACCCGGGCCACCAGCGGCGCCCCGGCCTTGCGCGCCGCCACGCCCAGGGCCTTCGCCGCGGGCCCGGCCCACGCACCGTCGGGCGGTGACAGGCGCGCCGTCAGCACCTCCACCGCGCCGGGCGTGGCCAGTTTTCCCAGCGACTCCAGCAGCGTGGTCCGCACCGTGGGCTCGGACTCGGTGGATTCAGCCTTCGTCAGCGCTTCGCTCAGCGCCGTCCGGGCATCTTCCGGCAGGGGCTCCCACGACAGCGCCAGCTCCCCCGCCGCGAAGGCCGCTTCGTCACGCACCGTCGCGTCCGGGGCCGTCAGCCCGGCCCGCACCGCGTCCAGCGTCGTCACATCCTGGATGCGTCCCAGTGCACGCAGGGCCCGGCCGCGAACCACCGGGTCCGGGGCCGCCGTGGCGAGCCGCACGAGCTCGCCTCCCCCCAACGAGCGGCGATCCTCCCAGTCCGCGATCCGCTCCAGGACCGGGTCCGGGCGCCCTCCCACGTCGGGCGGTGGCACCGCGCGCGCACACGCGGTCAACAGGAGGAGGCCAGTGGACACGGCGGCGGGCAGGCGGGCCATGTCCGGAGGGGGTAGGTCAATTTCCCGCGAAAATCCAGGGGTTATGGCGCTGAACGGGTTTGACAGCCGCTCGCGAGGGCCGGGAAGATGCCGGGCCGTTCCCCCCTCCCGGAGCACCGGCCCTGAACTGCCCAGGCTGCAAGAGCAAGGTCGCGGACGACACCGCGATCTGCCCCGAATGCGACTACATCATCGACAAGTCCTTCCTCGCGGGTTCCGAGGAAGAGTCCGGGGGTGACGCGAGCACCGGGGTCGGGCCGCAGCCCAAGGCGCGTCCCTCCGCGCCGGTGCCGCGCGCACGTCCCGCACCGACCCGTTCCAAGCCGGGCAGCCGGGCCACGCCTCCGCCGAGCGATGACTCCACCAACGTGCGGAGCATGGACGACATCGCCAAGGAGCGCGCGCAGCGTCCCCCCACCCGGAGCACGCCCGCCGCGAAGCCCGCGCCCTCGCGCGGCACGGCCGCCCGCCGCGCGGCGGCCCCCGTGGCCCGCGACGAGGACGACCCGGATTCCGGCGCCGACGGTGGCGCGGCGGATCCCTGGGCCCGTGACAACAGCCGCGACGGCTTCCGCTCGCCCATCGAGGATCCCGAGGTCCTGCTGGCCGACGCGCGCAACTTCCTGGGGGAGCTGGAGGGCGCGGATCGCATCGCCTTCTGGGGCGCGGCGCTGGTGGTGCTCTCCTGCTTCATGCCGTGGAAGGAGACGGCCGCGGACGGAGACTACCTGGGCCTCATCAGCCTGGGCTTCATCTCGTTCCTCTTCGCCGTCTCGACGATGGTGTTCGTCGGCATCCGCGTGCGCAACGTCATGGCCTGGGTGAATCCCATGCTGCCGTGGGGCGCGCAGACGGCGAGCAGCGTCGTCTGCCTCGTCTGGTCGCTCATCTTCCTGAAGATCTCCTCGGACACCAACCTGGTGCCGTCGCCGCTCGGCAACTCGGAGATGATGATCTCCTCACCGAGCATCGGCTGTTTCCTGGGCATCCTCGGCGCGGTGGTGGCGCTGCTCGGAAGCCTGATGGGCCTGCGTCGCCCACAGGAGTAGCCGTCGGTCCACGTCCCGGCGGCGAGGATTTCGCTGCCGTGCCGGCCGGGAGGCGGGCTACCGTCGCCGGCCACCATGTCCGACGCCACGCCCCTCTCCCGCCTCCTCGATGCGCTGGGCTCGGCCGTCGTGGGCCAGCCCCGCGTCCTGGCCGACCTGGTGACGGCCTTCCTCGCCCGGGGCCATGTGCTGCTGGAGGGCGTCCCCGGCGTCGCCAAGACGCTCACCGCGCGCAGCATGGCCGGCGCCCTGGGGCTGTCCTTCTCCCGCGTGCAGTTCACGCCGGACCTGATGCCCGCGGACATCCTGGGCACCAACATCTTCCAGCCCCAGTCCCAGTCCTTCCGCCTGATGAAGGGCCCCGTCTTCACGGAGGTGCTGGTCGCGGATGAGATCAACCGCACCCCGCCCAAGACGCAGGCGGCGCTGCTGGAGGCCATGGAGGAGCGGCAGGTCACCATCGACGGTGTCACCCACCCGCTGCCGCCCCACTTCTTCGTCGTCGCCACGCAGAACCCGCTGGAGCTGGAGGGCACCTATCCCCTCCCCGAGGCCCAGCTCGACCGCTTCCTCATGCGCGTGCGCGTGGGTTATCCGGACGCGGACTCGGAGACGTCACTGCTGCGCGCCTACCACCAGCGCGAGGGCAAGCCGCCCGGCGTCTCCCGCGTGCTGGATGCGGCCACACTGATGGAGTTGCAGGACCGCGCGGCCCGCGTCGCGTGCGACGACTCCATCCTCCAGTACGTCGTGCAGTTGGTGCGCGACACCCGGGCCCACCCGCGCGTGCGACTGGGCGCGAGCCCTCGCGCGGCACAGGCCCTGCTCGCGGCGTCCAAGGCGCACGCGGCGCTCAAGGGCACCGACTTCGTCACGCCGGACGACGTGAAGGCCGTGGCCTCCAGCGTCCTCAACCACCGCCTGCTGCTCAAGGCGGAGGCGGAGGTGGAGGGCGTCACCACGGACGACGTCCTCCGGCAGATGCTCGAACGGGTGCGAGTGCCCCGGTGAGCGTCGGGCGTCCCGTCCCCACCGGCCTCGCCGTCGCGCTGTTCGCCGGGGCGCTCGTGCCCGCGGCGCTCGCGGTGGCGAGCCCCGCCTTCGGGTGGCTGGCGCTCGCGGTGGACGTGGCCGTCCTCCTCTTGTGCGCCGTGGACTTCGTTCGCGCGCCGCGCGCCGCCGACATCGAAGCGCACCGGGAGGTGGAGCCCATCCTCTCCTCCGGCGTGGACAACCCCGTGCGCTGGGTGCTGCACGCACGCACCGATAGCGCCATGCGCGGAGAGCTGCGCGACGAGCCGCCCCTGGACGTGGAGAGCCACGGCCACCGGCAGCCCTTCTCGCTGGAAGCCGGAGCACCGCCCACGCGCCTCATGTACCGCGTGCGTCCTCCCTCCCGGGGCGATGCGAGATTCGGGGACGTGCACCTGCGCCTGTTGGGGCCACTGGGCCTGTGCTCGCGGCAGGTGCGCCTGCCCGCGTCCCGCGACGTGAAGGTGTATCCGGACCTGAGCGCCCTCTCGCGCGAAGCGCTCACGCTGGCGCGGGCAGCGGAGGCCGTGTCCGCGCGCACGCAGCGCCGCAAGGCCATGGAAGGCCGCGAGTTCGAATCCCTGCGCGAATACCGCCCCGGCGACGACTTCCGCCACATCGACTGGAAGTCCTCCGCGCGCCACGGCCACACGCTGGTGCGCACGTGGCAGCCGGAGCGCCACCAGCCCGTGCTGCTGCTCCTGGACTGCGGCCGTCACATGGCGGGCCGGGTGCAGGGACGAAGGAAGCTGGACCACGCGGTGGACGCGGCGCTGCGCCTTGCGCGCGTGAGCCTGGACGCGGGCGACGTGGTGGGCGTCGTGGCCTTCGCCAGCGACGTGCGCTCCTTCCTCCCCCCGCGCAAGGGCGCCGAACACCTGCGCCTCATCACCGAATCCCTCTACCGCGCCGAGGCCGGCCTGGAGGAGAGCGACTACGGCCGCGCGTTCGACTTCGCCTTCGCGCGCCAGACGCGCCGCGCGCTGGTGGTGCTCTTCACCGACCTGGTGGATCCGGACGCGTCCGCCACGCTCCTCACGCGCACGCTGGCCCTCAGGCCCCGGCACCTGCCCGTCGTCGCGTCGCTCCTGGACGAGGACCTGGAGGCCGCCGCCACCGACGTGCCCGGCGACGCGACCGCCGCCTACGCGCGTCAGGCCGCCCAGCGCATGGAGGCCGAATACCGCCGCACCGCCACCACGCTGCGCGACGCCGGAGCCCTGGTGGTGCGCGCGCCGGCACGCGCTTTCGGGGCCGCGGCGCTCAACATGTACCTGGACGTGAAGGCGCGCGGACAGCTCTGAAACACACGCGGGTTCGTGGAGCGCGCCGGACGCATTCGTCAAGACCTTTGGACATGCGTCGGAACATTTCACCGCACGCATGAGGGCACGCGAAAACACTTCGCCGGACAGCGTGCTTGCCAATCGCGCGGAGGCCGAGTTTTCGGCCTCGCGGAGGACCCCCTTTACAGATGCGGATCGCTCAAGAGAATGGCGCGCCTCAAACGTCCGCGCACGTGCGCGAGCGCTTCAAACCACGGATGGGAGGCGGGACTTGGCGGAGGTCGCGAGGGGTTTGAGGGTGCAGGTGGAGGCGGACGCCGCGGCGGTCGCCGCCCGCGCAGCCGAAGAGCTGGTGGCGGCGGCGCTGACGCCCTTCCACGAGCGGCTGCTGGCGGAGGAGCTGCTCGCGCGCAGCGGTGACACGCAGCAGCGGCTGGCCAACGCCCTGTCCGAAGCGAAGGTGGACCTGAACCCCCACCAGGTCGAAGCCGCGATGTTCGCGATGGACGCCCTGTCGCGCGGCGGCTGCATGCTCGCGGACGAGGTGGGCCTGGGGAAGACCATCGAGGCGGGCCTCGTCGTGGCCCAGCTCATGGCCGAGGGCAAGAACCGCATCCTCATCCTGGCGCCCGCGGTGCTGCGCGCGCAGTGGAATGCGGAACTGCGCGAGAAGTTCGACCTGGACAGCGTGCTGGTGGACGGCCGCAACGTGCGCCCCCACAACAACTGCTTCGACCAGCCCTTCCCCGTCATCTGCTCGCACCCGTTCGCCGCCAACCGCGTGAACCTGCTGGCGGAGATTCCCTGGGACCTGGTCATCATCGACGAGGCCCACCGGCTGCGGAACGCGCACCGGCCCAACAACAAGATGGGTCAGGCGCTGCGCGCGGGACTCGCGGGCCGGCCCAAGCTGCTGCTCACCGCCACGCCGCTCCAGAACAACCTGATGGAGCTGTTCGGCCTGATGTCGCTCTTGGACGAGCAGATCCTCGGGCCCGAGCACGCCTTCCGCAGCCGCTACCGCGCGGACGAAGGCGGCGGCATGACGGAGGCCGCCGCCTGCGAGCTCAAGGAGCGGCTGGCCCCGGTGGTGCAACGCACGCTGCGCCGTCAGGTGCGCGAATACGTGCGCTACACCAACCGGCGCAGCATCGTGGAGGACTTCAACCCGTCCCCCGAGGAGCACGACCTCTACGAGAAGGTCAGCGAGTACCTCCAGCGCTCCGAAGTGGCGGCCATCGAGCCGGGCAAGAAGACGCTGCTGACGCTGTGCTACCGGAAGCTGCTGGCCTCCTCCACGTTCGCCATCGCGCCCACACTGCGCAAGCTGTCGGAGAACCTCCAGAAGCGCCTGGAGGCGGCGCGGTTGGGCCAGCAGGCCCTGGCGCTCTTCGAGCCGGAAGAGGCCAAGCAGTTCGTGGAGGAAGGCGAGGAGTGGTCCGACGACCCCGCCAAGGCCCCCGCGGTGCGCACGCTGGAGCAGGAGGTCTGGGAGCTGCGGCAGTACGCGGACCTCGCGGACTCCATCCGGATCAACGCCAAGGGTGAGGCGCTCAAGCGCGCCCTGGATCGCACCTTCGCGGTGATGCGCACGCACAGTTGGCCGGAGAAGGCGCTCATCTTCACCGAGTCCAAGCGCACGCAGCAGTACCTGTTCAACCTGCTGTCGGAGCACGGCTACCAGGACAAGATCTCGCTCCTGTCCGGGGACTCGGGCAGTTCGCCCGAGGAGCGCCGGGCCCTGGTGGACGACTTCCGCAACCGCACGCAGATCCTCATCTGCACGGAAGCCGGCGCGGAGGGCCTGAACCTCCAGTTCTGCAACCTGGTCGTGAACTACGACCTGCCGTGGAACCCGCAGCGCGTGGAGCAGCGGATCGGCCGCTGCCACCGCTACGGCCAGCAGCGCGACGTGCTGGTGGTGAACTTCCTCAACCGGCAGAACGCGGCGGATGCGCGCCTGTTCGAGCTGTTGGAGAAGAAGCTCAACCTCTTCGACGGCGTCTTCGGCGCGTCGGATGAAATCCTGGGCGCGCTGGAGAGCGGCGTCGACTTCGAGCGGCGCGTGCTGGACATCTACCAGTCCTGCCGCAACCCGGCCGACATCAACATCGCCTTCGACAAGCTGCGCGAGGAGCTGGAAGGCGCCATCACCCAGCGCATGACGGAGATGAAGTCCGTGGTGCTGGAGCGCTTCGACGGCGACGTGCGCCGCCGCCTGCGCGTGGCCGGCGACCAGGCCAAGGAGGTCGTGGCCCGTCGCCAGCAGGAAGCGAGAGCCCTCACCGGCTCCGTGCTGGGCAGCCGCACCTCCGGACGGCTCCAGGTGGCCAAGGCCGCCTATGCCGTGCGCGACCGCACCCAGGACGCTGTCAGCTACCTGCAACTGGACGCGGCGAGCCTGCCGTCCCGGCTGGCGCGGCTGGCCGGCTGCGAGGGCTGGTGGTTCGCCTACAAGTTCGAGATCACCGGCCTCAAGCCGGAAGAGAAGCTGGTGCACCTGGTGCTGGTGAAGGACCGGGACGGCGGCTTCCGGGCCCTGCCGCTGACGGACGGGGTCCACTTCACGAAGCTCGAAGCCAAGGAAGAGAAGCGCCGGCAGCCCGCCCCGGTGTCCGTGCAGCTCATGCAGGAGCAGTCGCTGATGACGGCCAAGGATGAGCTCATCCGGGCCGCCGAGCGCCGCAATGCCCTGGAGCTGGACAAGTCCCGCGAGCGCGCGGACCGCTACGTCGAGGACTGCCTGATGGAGTCGCGCGAGGTGGTGGAGGCCGCGCGGCAGACGTGGATCGACGCGCGCAAGGAAGTCGCGGGCGTGGACGACACCGCGGAGCGCGCGAAGGCGCGGGCGCACTCGGACCGGATGGAGCGCGAGTACCGCCGCAAGCTGGCGTCGCTGCGCAACGAGGAGGAGAAGCGCTACGCGGCCAAGGACCGTCAGATGGCGGAGCTGGCCCAGAAGGGGCGCGTGACGGAGAAGCGCACCCTCATCGCCTCCGCGTACTTCTGGCTGTCGTGAGTTAGAGCGGCTTGAGCCGCACCCACGTCGCGCCCCAGCCTCCGTCGCCTTCCGAGGCGCTCCGGAAGCTGTCCACCTCCGCCAGCGTGGGCAACAGGGACTGCACGGTGCGCCGCAGCGCGCCCGTGCCCTTGCCGTGGATGATGCGCACGTCGAGCACACCCTTCTGCCGGCACGCCCAGAGGTACTCGGTGACGAGTTCCTTCACTTCACGGGGCTGGAAGAGATGCAGGTCGAGGTTGCCATCGACCGGGATTTCTACCGCTTCGCCCTCATCGGGCGGTGGCTCCGGTCCCTCCGGAGGCAGTGACAGGGGGGGTCTTCGCCGGGACACCGTAGCGGGCCTCCTCCTGGCGCTTCTTCTCTTCAGCCGCCAGACGCTGCTTTTCGCGCGCGACCCTGAACTCTTCCTTCAGGCTGGTGATTTCCCCCTTGAGGGAGGAAACCTCCTTCGTCACGGCGCCCTTCTCATCGCCACCGGCGTCCTGCACATGCTTGCCTGCCCGCTTCTCCTCCGCGCCGGCACCTCCGGCGGAAGTCATGTGCATCAGCAGGACACCCAGGGTCATCGCCTTCATGGGCTTTCACGTAAGCAAGCGCCGTGCTCGCGCGCAAGTCATGTCGCGTGAGCAACGCTTCGCTGCCCGCCCTCCTCCTTGTGTGACACGACGCGTTCCGCGAGCCGGATGGCTGACAAGGGAGCGCTCCCTTCCGCCTTGTTGTTGATGGTCACGAAGACGGGCCGCTCGCGCCGCACCGCCGCCATGCACACCCGCGCCAGCACATCGCGGGTGCCAACATCTTCGTCCACCAACTTGTTGAAGGGGGCGTAGCGGGCGCGTGCTTCCTCGTAGCCCAGGTTTGGCGGCAGCATCCACCGCACCACCACAGCGCGGGACTCGAAGGCGCGCGTGAGCTTCGCCTGGCGCGCGACGGGCGGCATGTGGGCCCAGACCGCGAGCACGGGGCTCACTCCGGTGTCCGCGAGCGCCTGGGCGAAGCCCTCCGTCAGCAGCTCCTCGTTGCGCACCTCCACCGCGTACAGCGGTCCCCTGGGCAGCGCGGAGAAGAAGCCGTGCAGCCGCTCCACGAAGCGCGCCGGGCCGCCGAGCGAGGCGGGGTCCTGCGGGGGGAACTGGAAGACGAGCGGGCCGGCCTTGTCGCCCAGCCCCTCCAGGAAGGGCCCCACGACGTGGTCCATCGCGTAGGCGGCCTGGAGGAAGCGGTCGTTCACCTGCCCTCGGTGCGCGCCGTAGCGCTCGTGCACGGGGAAGCGCGCCAGCGTGCAGGCCTCGTGGGCCTTCACGAGGAAGCGGAAGCCGTCCGGCACCTGCTGGGCGTACTCGGCGAAGGCGGTGGCGGGCACGGGCGCGTAGAACGTCCGGTCGATGCCCACCGTGCGCAGCACCGGGTGGTGCGCGTAGGCGCCCAGGCCCTCCTTCGCGAGCTGCGTCGTGCTGGCCTCGTGGTCGTAGACGAGCCCCGTCCACCCCGGGAAGGTCCACGACGACGTGCCCAGGTAGACGCCCTGGGGCAGTTGCTCGCCCAGGACCCGAAGGTCGTCGGACACCGGGGCCGGGGCCAGCGGCTGGGTGCGGCGGCGGGAGGACACGGGGGCTTCCTCGAGCGCACCGGTGAAGAGGTCGAACTGGGCGGGTCGTCGCGAGGCGCTCATGCAGTCAGCTCCCTTCCTACGGAGGTCCGGGTGGGTCCCTGGGAGTAATCCCCAAGGCCACACAATGCAGGAGGTTGCCTCGAATCGAGGTGACGTTCCAGGTTTCCGGCATGCCTACCAGCCGGTCGAGCCCCGAAGGGACCTGAAGGCCGCTTCCAGGTGGGCCGGGGTGGCGCTTTCCGTTCCCCGGCGCGAAGCCGATGAAGACAACCCCTCCGACAATCCGCGCGGTGATTTCATGCGCCATGGGCGTGGCGCCTTGTCTGGGATTGAGGCAGGCCCCCGCCGCCTCATGCCAGGACGAAGGTCCGCTGCGGTGGCCCCACTCCTCACCCTCCCGGCCGAGACGAAGGACGGAGCAGGTACGGTTCAAGGTGCCCCGCCCGGCGGCATGACTCAATCCGCAGGGTTGGTGGGTTGGCACACGACCTCCACCCTCCTGCGAAGCCAGTCGTTTCAGGGTAAGCTCATGAAACCTTTGAAGCCCTTCATTCCACTGGAAAAGTGGACTGGGGTTGCAATGGGCGGGGGGTCACCTTGGATTGGTCACTGACGGCATCCCTGCTGGCGGAGCGGGATGGGCGCCCCATTGTCGTGATGGACCGGCGGGGGCGCATCGAGCTGGCCAATGGAGCGCTCACGTCGCTCCTGGGACGCCCTCGTGAGGAGCTGCTGGGCCGTCGCTGGACGGACGTGTGCACGCCGCGAGAACAGGGCCGGGAGGTGGGACAGGCGCTGCGCGCGGTCTTCACCAGCGCCGAGCACCGGCTGGAGACCGAGGTGCTGACGCGCGAAGGTGAGCGATTGGCGGTGGAGCTGGATGTCGCGGCGGTGGGCCGGCCTCCCTTGCGGCTGGTCTGCATCGTCACCCGCGCCGGCCCTCCTTTGCCCGTGCCGCGGCGTGCGGTGGTCCATGGAGAGCCCGGCCAGGGCCTGGGCCTGAGCTATGAAATCTCCACCGAGCTGGCGACGTTCGGGACGCTCAAGGCGGTCTGGCGCGCGGGCCATCCGGAGCACGAGGACATGGTGGGACGCCCGTGCTTCGGCGCGTTCGCCCACCGCGACACGCCCTGTCAGGACTGTCCGCTGACGGCGGTGTCGCCCACGTCCTGGCCCCACACCATCGTCCGACAGGCCTCCACGGTCAGCGAGGGCTTCGAGGTCGTCACCGCCACCCCGACGAGCGCCGGCACCGCGCACGTCAGCGTGCACACGATTGGGGACTCCACGCTCACAGGCCTCTTCGAGGCCAAGGTGCGAAGGCTGGCCCAGGCCGCGCGGCTGTCGGAGCGCGAAGGCGATGTCTTGCGTTACCTCGCGCTCGGCCGCTCCCCCACCGACATCTCGACCGTGCTCGGGATTACCGAGCGCACCGTAAAATTCCATCAGGCCAATCTGTTGCGGAAGTTGGGCGCGGAAACACGGTTTGACCTGCTTCGCCTGTTCTTCTGACCAGGGCACCTTCCCCGCGGGACAGCTTTCGCGTTTCTGGCATTGCGACATGCTGTCGGTTCGACTCCGGAGTCATGCGGGTCGGGGGGGCCGTTGCCCATGGGCAGCGCCAGGCAGGACCTTTTCGCATCCATTGAAACACCCGTCGTGCGCGCCTTCGCGCCAGGGACGCCCTGTCCGTGAGTGACACTCCGGGTTGGGACGACGTGATGCGGGAGTTCCTGATCGAATCCCGCGAGCACGTGCAGAGCATCGAGGCGACGGTGCTGGAGCTGGAGGCGCAGCCGGGCTCACAGGCCCTGCTGGCGCAGTTGTTCCGGAGCCTGCACACCGTGAAGGGCACCTGCGGCTTCCTGGGCTTCACCCGCCTGGAGGGGCTGATGCACGCCTCCGAGGAGATGCTCGGGCTGGCGCGCGACAAGCGCCTCACGCTCGACCGCGAGCGCGTGTCCACGCTGCTGGCCTTGGCGGACGCGGCGCGCGGGGCGCTGGAGCACATCGAGGCGACGGGCATGGAGCCTGCGGTGGACCACGCCGCGTTGCTCGCCCGGCTCGCGGGCGCCACGGCCGCCTCCGTCCCGTTGGAGACCCCGGAGGCGCCGCCCGTTCCGGGCATCCTGCCCTGGCGCGGCTCCTCCACCGGCGTGGACTCCAAGCTGCGGGTGGATGTGGCGCTGCTCGACCGGCTGATGAACCTGATGGGCGAGCTGGTGCTGGCGCGCAACCGCATCCTCCAGTGCGCGACGGGCCCCACGCCGGGCGCGGACCTGGCCACCGCGTCGCAGCGCCTGGATGTCGTCACCACGCAGGTGCAGCAGGTGGTGATGAAGACGCGGCTCCAGTCGGTGGGTCAGGTGTGGAACCGCTTCCCCCGGCTCGTGCGGGAGCTTGCGCACGGGTGCGGCAAGCAGGTGCGGCTGGTGCTCCAGGGCGCGGACACGGAGCTGGACAAGACGCTGGTGGAAGCGCTGCATGATCCGCTCACGCACCTCTTGCGCAACGCCGTGGACCACGGCGTGGAGACGCCCGAGCAGCGCGTGCAGCGGGGCAAGCCGCCCGTGGGGTGCGTGACGTTGAGCGCGTCGCACGAGGGCGGGCTCGTGCACCTGGGGATGTCCGACGACGGCGCGGGCATCGACGTGCAGCGCGTGCGGCAGGTCGCGGTGCAGCAGGGGCTGGTGACGGCCGACCAGGCCGCGCGGATGTCGGACCTGGATGCGCGGATGCTCATCTTCATGCCGGGCTTCAGCACCGCGGAGCGCGTCACGTCGCTGTCCGGGCGGGGCGTGGGCATGGACGTGGTGCGCACACAGGTGGAGCGCATTGGCGGCACCGTGGAGGTGCACAGCCGCCAGGGCCAGGGCACCACGTTCACGCTGAAGATTCCCCTCACGCTGGCCATCATCCCCGCGCTCCTCGTCACCTGCCGGGGGGACCGGTACGCGCTGCCCCAGGCGAGCCTGCGCGAGGTGGTGTGGCTGGAGCCCGACCAGGCCCGGCGCGACATCACCCGCCTCCAGGGCGCCTCCGTGCTGCGGCTTCGCGGGGAGCTGCTGCCGCTCGTCGTGCTGGCCTCGGAGCTGGGCGTGGGGCCCGCCGCGCCGAAGCTGGACGAGGGCGCCACCCTCGTCGTGTTGCAGGCCGGGGAGCGCACCTTCGGGCTGTGGGTGGACGCCATCCACGACACCGAGGAGATCGTCGTCAAGCCGCTGTGGAAGCACCTCAAGGGGCTGGACTGCTACGCGGGCGCGACGGTGCTGGGCGACGGGCGCGTGGCGCTCATCCTGGACGCGATGGGCCTGGGCCGCCGCGTGGGTGCCGTCAGCGAGGCGCCCACCCACGTCGTCCCGGAAGCCGCGCCCCCGGTGGCGCCTCCCCCGGAGGACACGCGCGAACGGGTGCTGCTGTGCCGCACCGGCGCGGAGGGCCGCGTGGCCATTCCCCTGTCGCGCGTGACGCGGCTGGAGGAGCTGCCCCTCACCGAGGTGGAGCACCTGAGCGGCGGCATGGAGCTGGCGCGCTACCACGGCCAGTTGCTGCCCCTGGTGCGCGTGGCCTCCGTGCTGGAGGCGAGGCCCGGCGCAGCGGCGCGACTCACCGAGGGCCTGCTGCACGCGGCGGATGCGTCCCTGTCCATCGTCGTCACCACGCACGCGGATACGCGGGTGGGCCTGGTGGTGGACGCCATCCTCGACGTCGCGGAGGTGGAGGTCGCCCTCCAGCGCGAGACGCGGCGTGCGGGGGTGTTGGGCTCCATGGTGGTGTTGGACCGCGCCACCGAGTTCCTGGACGTGGAGGGCGCCGTGCGCGCCGTGCACCCGGAGCTGCTGTCGGGAGGTGCGCCATGAAGTCCCTGCGTCAGTTGTGCACCTTCCACGTGGGCGAGCATCTGTTCGGCCTGGACATCGAACGCGTGCAGGAGATCCTCCTGCCGCCCCCGCTCACGCGCGTCCCGGGCGCTCCGCCGGAGGTGGCGGGGCTGCTCAACCTGCGCGGGCAGATCGTCCCCGCCATCGACCTGCGCCGCCGTCTGGAATTGCCGGAGGGCGCGGCCCCGGCGGACGCGCCCCATGTCGTGCTGCGGGGCGATGACGGCGCGGTGAGCCTGCGCGTGGATGCCATTGGCGACATCCTTCCGCTGGAGGACGCGGCGCTGGCGCCCCTGCCGGACAACCTGCGCGGGTCGCTGCGCGCGATGTTGCTGGGCGTCCACGCGCTGCCGGAGCGCCTGCTGTTGGTGTTGTCCGCGGACGCGGTGGTGGACGGGCTCTCGCCCTCCTCCAGCCCTTCCGCCCCCCCTTCCTTCCCTGCGTTCTCCCAGGAGTCCCGCTGATGGCCCGCACCGCCACGCCCGCCGTGAAGAACACCCTCTTTCAACGCCTGGGGGGCAAGGCCGCCCTCACGGCCGCGGTACAGAAGCTCTACGCCCGGGTGATGACGGACGCCCTGCTCAAGCCCTTGTTCCGCCGCGCGGACCTCGTCGCCCTCCAGCGCCAGTTGGCCGCGTACCTCACGCAGCACCTGGGCGGCCCTGGCGTCTATCGCGGTCCGTCGGTGCACGAGCTGCACGCGGAGCTGAACCTGCGCCCGCACCACTTCGAGCGCGTCACCGAACACCTGGCCTCCGTGCTGGACGAGCTGGACGTGTCCGGCCCCGTCGCCCGCGAGGTGCTGGCGGCGATGGGGACGCTGGAGGAGGAGGAGCCCGTGCGCAAGCCCGTCGCGAAGCGCGCTCCCGTGAAGGGCCGCAAGGTCGCCATCGCGCAGCCCGCGCCCCGCTCCACCCGGAGCCGCGCGGCGTCGCCCCTTTCAGGCGCGGTGGGCGAAGCCCTGCTCGACGCGGCGCGGGTCAACGTCCTCGTGATGGATGAACGCCTGGAGGTGGTCTTCGTCAACGCGTCGTCCACGGAGGCCATCGAGCGCATCGAGCAGTCGGGCTCGCTCCACGACGGCGGGGCGGAGGCGACGGAAGGCGAGTTCCTGTCCCGCTTCGAGCACCAGTTGCGGCGCGAGGAGTCGCGGCTGAACACGCCTTCGGCCCTGCCCCACGAGGCCATCTTCTCCGTGGGCGACGTCACGCTCAAGGCGCGCGTCGACGGCATCGTCGGCAGGGGCGGGAAGCTCACGGGCTACGTGGTGACGTGGGACGACATCACGGAGAAGCTGCGCGCGGACACGGAGATGGCGCGCCTGAGGGCCATGCTGGAGAACGCGCCCACCTGCGTGATGGTGGCCGACAAGGACTTGAAGATCGTCTACCTGAACCCAGCCTCCCGCCGGCTGTTGCAGCGGGTGGAGAAGCACCTGCCCATCACCGCGGACAAGGTGCTCGGCGCGACCATCGACATCTTCCACAAGGATTCGGCGTACCAGCGGAAGATTTTGTCCAACGACAAGAACCTGCCGGTGCGCGCGAACATCCCCATTGGCCCGGAGATCGCGGACCTGCTGGTGACGGCGGTGTACGACGGCCAGGGCCGCTACCTGGGCCCCATGGTGACGTGGGAGCTCATCACGGAGAAGCTCGCCGTGCAGCAGCGCGAGAAGGAGCTGGACACCGCCCTGCGCGGCATCTTCCAGGAGGTGACGCAGCACTCGCAGACGCTCGCGGCGTCCTCGCAGGAGCTGTCCAGCGTCAGCCAGCAGATGGTGAGCAACGCGCAGGAGACCGCGGCGCAGGCCACCCAGGTGTCCGCGGGCGCCGAACAGGTGAGCCGCAACGTGCAGAGCGTCGCGTCCGGCATGGAGGAGGTCAACGCGAACATCCGCGAGGTGGCGCGCAACGCGAGCACCGCCGCCAAGGTCGCGTCGTCCGCCGTCCTGCTGGCGGACAAGACGTCCATCGTCGTCAGCAAGCTGGGCACGAGCAGCCTGGAGATTGGCAAGGTCATCAAGGTCATCACCTCCATCGCGCAGCAGACCAACCTGCTGGCACTCAACGCGACCATCGAGGCGGCCCGCGCGGGCGAGGCGGGCCGGGGCTTCGCGGTGGTGGCCAACGAGGTGAAGGAGCTGGCGCGAGAGACGGCCCGGGCCACGGAGGACATCGGGCAGAAGATTGGCGCCATCCAGGACGACACCGAGGAGGTGGTCAACGCCATCCTGGAGATTGGCGCCACCATCGGCCGCATCAATGAATTGCAGACGTCCATCGCGTCGTCGGTGGAGGAGCAGACGGCCACGGCGGGCGAAATCCTGCGCAACGTGGGCGAGGCGGCCAAGGGCAGCCAGCAGATCTCCGAGAACATGGCCGCCGTCGCGGAGGCCGCGCGCAGCACCACCGAGGGCGCGGGCCGCACGCAGCGTTCGGCGGTGGAGCTGGCCCACATGGCGCAGTCGCTGCAACGGCTGGTCGTCCAGGTGGACACCACCGACAAACAGAACCGGTCGAAGTAGCGCACCGCTCGGCTCCAGGGACCCAGGCGCGTGAGGACCGGACTGAAACGATGGTGGGAGCTGGGACAGGTCGCGCGGGCGTCCACGCGGCTGCGGCGCGGCGCCCGACCCCAGGAGACAGAAGACGCGCGGCGCGAGCTGGCCGAGCGGCTCCTCGGGCTGCGCGGACTGCCGCAGAAGGTGGGGCAGGTGCTCACGCTCGCGGAGCTGGGCGCGGAGACACCTGGCTTCGGGTCGCTCGCGGAGGCGCCCTCCCCACTCGCACCCGAGGTCGCGCTGGCGGAAGTCTCCCGCCGACTGGGCCGGCCATGGAGGGAGGTGTTCAGGTCGCTCGACGGCGTGGGCATCGCGGCGTCGCTGGGCCAGGTGCACCGGGGCGTGCTGCATGACGGGCGCGCGGTGGCGGTGAAGCTGCGGCACCCGGGCATCGCGGACGCGGTGCGCGCCGACCTGCGGGCCCTGGGCTGGCTGGCGGCGCCGCTGGGAGGCTGGCGCGGGAAGCTGGACCTGTCCGCCTACCGCCGCGAGCTGGCCCAGATGCTCCAGGAGGAGCTGGACTACCACCACGAGGCCCGTGCGCTGCGGGAGGCGGGCGCGCGCATGGCGGATGTGCCGGGGGTGGTGGCCCCCGTGCCGGTGGACGCGCTCACCCGCGAGGACCTGCTGGTGATGTCCTGGGTGGACGGGGAGCCCATCGCGGAGGCCCGGCGCTGGAGCGAGGCGGACCGGCGCGCGCTGTCCACGACGCTGGTGCGGCTGTTCCTCCAGGGCCTCTTCACCTGGGGCGCGCTGCACGCGGATCCGCATCCCGGCAACTACCGCGTCATCCGGGGGCCGGAGGGCAGGCCCACGCTGGGGGTGCTCGACTTCGGCTGCGTGAAGCCGCTGCCTCCCGAGCTGCCCCTGGGGCTGGGGCGGCTGATCGCCCTGCTCCGGGCCCCCGGGGCCGAAGCGGATCCACGGCGGCTGTTGTCCACGTGGGTGACGCTGGGCTTCACGCCGGAGTTGCTGGAGCCCATGGCGGAGGTGCTGCCCGCCGTCAGCCGCGTGCTGCTGGAGCCCTTCCTCCAGGACGCCCCGTTCCACGTCGAGCGGTGGAACCTGGGCGCGCGGCTCACCGAAGCGCTGGGGCCGCACCGTTGGAACTTCCGGGCCGCCGGGCCCGCGTCACTGCTCTTCGTGTTGCGTGCGTTCCACGGGCTGATGCGCCACCTGGACGTCCTGAAAGCGCCCATCGCGTGGGGACCGCTGCTGGACGCGTCGCGCGCCCCACGGCTGCCACCGCCGCCACTCCCGCCCGAGGCGCACGTGGAGGGCACCGCGCGCTACCTGCGCGTTCGCGTGACGGAAGGGTCGCACACGCGGGTGGCGCTCACCTTCCGCGCGGACGTGACGGCGCACCTGGAGGACCTGTTGCCAGAGGACCTGCGGCCGCGGCTGGCGGCGCGGGGGTTGGATCCGGTGGCCATCGCGGCGACCGCGGTGGCGGCGGGGCTGCGCCCGTCGGAGTTGTTCCACCTGGACGAGGGCGGACGTCACGTCCGGGTGTGGTTGGAATGAACCGGAGTGAAGGAGGCGGCGGATGGTCACCATTGGCATGAACTACGAAGTGCGTGAGGGCAAGGCGGAGGCCTTCGAGAAGAAGTTCGCGCTCGTGCTGGAGGCGATGCGCACGCTGCCCACGCATGCGAGGACGGAGCTGTTCCGGAGCGTGGGAGCCGCCGGGCGCTACCTCATCGTCTCCGAATGGCACAGCCGCGAGGGCTTCGACGCCTTCATCGCGTCCGAGGCCTTCCACCGGGTGACGGACTGGGGCGCCAGCGCGATCCTCGCGAGCCGGCCCCGGCACGAGGTGTACGGCGGCGATACGGCCCCCACCCTCCCGACGGGCCGCTGCCCGGTCGCGCACGCGGCCCGGTGAAGCCACCTCCCATGAACACCATCCGCGTCCTGGTGGTGGACGACGCGGCCGTGGTGCGGCGGCAGGTGTCGTTGCTGCTGGGAAGCGACCCCGCCCTGGAGGTCGTCGCCACCGCGGCCAACGGTCGCATCGCGCTGGCGAAGGTGGAGCAGTTCCAGCCGGACGTGGTGCTGTTGGACCTGGAGATGCCGGAGCTGGATGGACTGGAGACGCTGAAGCTCCTGCGGCAACGCGCGCCGGAGCTGCCGGTGGTGATGTTCAGCGCGCTCACCGAACGCGCGGGCGTGCTGACGCTGGAGGCGCTGGCGTTGGGGGCGCGCGACTACGTGACGAAGCCCACGTCCTCCGGCGGGATGAACGTCACGGTGGAGGCGGTGCGCGACGAGCTGGTGCGCAAGCTCAAGGCCCTCCACGTGCGCAACACCTGCGCCCCGGGGGGACCGCCGCTCCTTCCCAGGCCGCATCCGCCAAGGCCGCAGGGTCCGGCGCGGGTGGAGATCATCGTCATCGGCGCGTCCACCGGAGGCCCGGGCGCGCTGGTGCGCGTCGTGTCCGCGCTGCCGGCGGACCTGTCGGTGCCGGTGCTCATCGTGCAGCACATGCCGCCCCTGTTCACGCGGCTGCTCGCGGAGCGGCTGGAGGGCGTCAGCAAGCTGCGCGTGCGCGAGGCCGTGTCCGGCGACCTGCTCAGGCCCGGCTCGGTGTGGGTCGCGCCGGGGGACTTCCACCTCGCCCTCTCGTCGGATTCCACCGGCGTGCGGATCCTCACGCACCAGGGGCCGCCGGAGAATGCCTGCCGTCCGGCGGTGGACGTGCTCTTCCGCTCGGCGGTGGAGGTGTATGGCCCGGGCGTGCTCGCGGTGGTGCTCACGGGCATGGGACAGGACGGGCTGCGGGGCTGCCGTCGCGTGGATGAGGCGGGCGGACAGGTGGTGGTCCAGGACCAGGCCACCTGTGTCATCGGGGGGATGCCCGGCGCGGTGGAGCAGGCGGGGCTGGCGGACGGGGTGGTGCCGCTGGACGACGTGGCCGCGGAGCTGGTGCGGCGCGTGGAAGCGCGCGGACGGAGGCTTTGAGCATGCCCCTGCTTCACGACGACTTCGCCTGGCTGCGGCAGCGCGTGCTGCGGCTGTCCGGGCTCGTTCTGGAGCACGACACGCACGCGCTGGTGGAGACGCGGCTCGCCTCGCTCGTGCGCGAGGAGCACGTGGCGGACGTCACCGCGCTGGTGGCCCGGCTTCGCGCCCAGCCCGAGAACACACCGCTCCATCAACGGCTGGCCGAGGCCCTGGCCAACCACGAGACGGCCTTCTTCCGGGACGCGTCCGTGTTCGAGGCCCTGCGCACCACGGTGCTGCCCGCCCTGCTGGCGCGGCGAGGCCGGACGCGCACGTTGCGCATCTGGTGCGCGGCGTGCGCCTACGGACAGGAGCCCTACAGCGTGGCGATGACGCTGGCGGAAGCGGGGCTGCTCATCACCGGCTGGACGGTGCGCATCCTCGCCACCGACTTCTCCACCCGCGCCCTGGGACGCGCGAGCGAAGCCCGCTACGACGCGCGCGAGGTCCACCGGGGCCTGACGCCCCTCTTGCGCCAGCGCTACTTCCGCCAGGAGCGCGACGGGTGGAGGCTCAACGAACACGTGCGCAAGCCGGTGGAGTTCCGCCCGCTCAACCTGATGGACGACTTCCACCCGGAGGCCCCGGTGGACGTCATCTTCCTGCGCAACGTGATGATCTACTGGGACGCGCCCACCCGGCGCGCGGTGCTGGCCCGCGTGCGGCGGATGCTGCACCCCGACGGCTACCTGGTGCTGGGCGCCGCGGAGGCCGCCCCCCTGGCGGAGGACGGCTTCTCCCGGAACCTCATTGGCCAGACGAGCTGGTATCGCCCTTCGCCCCTTCCGGGCGCGACCGCGCCGGTGGAGGACACCTCGCGCGGGCACTCGCGGCCGGCCGCTACACCTTGAGGCGGATGGCCCCGGGCAGGATGGTCATGGTGCAGGGCAGCCGGCCCGGCGTCTCACCATCCACGTCCAGGTACACGTCGCCCGTCTCCGATTCGGCGTGGAGGGTGCGGCACTGGAAGCGACGCGTGCCCTTCCAGGTGACGTGGTCGCCGTTGTAGACGCCCTTGGACTTGAGCACGAAGTCGCTCAGCTTGTAGTTGGACCAGAGCGTGATGTCGAAGACGCCGTCGTGCGTGAGCGCGTCGGGGGCGACGAACATGCCACTGCCGAAGTAGCGCCCGTTGGCCACGGCCACGGTGGTGACGCTCACCGTCTCCGGCGGCTTGTCATCCAACGTCAGGCGCACCTGCTGCTCGGTGTACTTCACCAGGCCCTTCACGGTGCCCCACATGAAGCTCAGGTGGCCGCCCAGCGCCTTGCTGCCGGCGTTCACCTCGCGCGCCACCACCGCGCTCACGCCGAACGAGGCGATGTTGGCGAAGAAGCGCGTGGCGGGCTGGCCGTCGTTGTCGATGAAGTCCAGCCGGCCCACGTCGAAGGGCTCCGTCTTCTCCGTGCGCAGCCGCTCCAGCGCGGACGTCAACTCCAGGTCCCACCCGAACGTGCGGCGGAAGTCGCCACCGGTGCCCCGGGGCACCAGGCCCAGCGCCGCCTGGGGGTTGATGACCTGACCGTCACGGAAGAAGCCGTTGGTGACCTCGTTGAGGGTGCCGTCGCCGCCGACCGCGACGATGCACTCATACCCATCATCGATGGCCTGCCGCGCCAGCCGCGCCGCATCCATGCCGCCGCTGGTGAAGCCGTGCCCGAACTCGCCGAGCACCCGGCCCACCTGCGCGGAGATCTCCACCCATCGCTTCCCCGTCTGCCCGTTGGCGCTGCGCGGGTTGACCACGAGGAACGTCTTCATTCAGTACCTTCTCCCTGCAAGACGCGCTTGTTTACGCGTTTGTGCGCCGGTGCTCCACTCCATGACCCACCAGCGGGTCCGCCGGCCAGGGTGTTTGTCACCCCGGCCGTGCCATGCTGGGCCCTCCCC